>DAOUGC010000104.1:0-4686 GCA_034429695.1 Levilinea sp. | reverse complement strand
GGGTGTATTGCATCGCCCAGGCGCAAAGACCGCCAGCAAGAGTCTAGGAGTCCAAATCCGTTGTCAAAGCACCCCCTCCGGTGTAAGCGCCGCGCCAGCACCTCCCCCATCGAAAAGGACATCGATGGAGGAGGAGAAAGCCGTGCGCCATCCACAAAAACCATGATCAAAATCCGCGCTCTGTGGATGAAAGCAACATCCGCGCGCCCAAAAGTTGGAGTATCATTAAGCCATGCACGATCCATTCAGACCCTGGCGATGATTTCACCATCAACAGGCTGCGTCCGTCTGTTTGTGAAAAATCCACCACTCACCACAAGAGGCGAACATAAAATGACTTCTGTAAAGCGAGTACACAATTTCAATGCCGGTCCTTCCATCCTGCCGATGAGCGTGCTGGAAAAGGCCCAGTCTGAATTGCTCGATTTCCGCGGCTGTGGCATGTCCGTGATGGAAATGAGCCACCGCTCCAAAGAGTTTGAAGGCATCATCCAGACCGCCGAAGCCGACCTGCGCGACCTGATGGGCATCCCCTCCAATTACAGGGTGATGTTCCTGCAGGGCGGCGCCAGCCTGCAGTTTGCCATGCTTGCCATGAACCTGCGCCCCGCCGGTGCTTCGGCTGATTACATCGTCACCGGCGCATGGAGCCGCACCGCCAACAAGGAAGCCGCCAAGCTGGGCGCAACCCGCGTGATCTTCAACGGCGAATCCACCAACTTCTCCACCCTGCCCAACTTTGCCGACCTCGATTTCGACCCGCAGGCCGCTTACGTGCACATGTGCCACAACGAGACCATCCACGGCGTTGAGTTCAAGAGCGAACCCACCCCGCCCGCTGGTGTGCCGCTGGTGTGTGATGTATCCTCAGACTTCCTTTCACAGCCCATTGACGTGAGTAAATACGGCATGATCTACGCTGGTGCGCAGAAGAATGCCGGTCCCGCCGGTGTGGTTGTGGTGATCATCCGCGAAGACCTGCTGGCGCGCACTCCCGAAAAGATGCCCGTCATGCTCGACTACCGCACCCTGGCCGAAAGCGGCTCACTGCACAACACCCCGCCCTGCTGGTCGATCTACATCACCGGCCTGGTGTTCCAGTGGATTAAATCCATCGGCGGCCTGAACGGCATGTACGAAATGAACTGCGAGAAAGCCAAAGTGATCTACGACGCGATTGATGCATCAAACGGCTTCTACCGCGGTCACGCCGCCCCCGAGGCGCGCTCGATCATGAACGTGCCCTTCCGCATGGGCAGCGAGGAACTGGAAGACCTGTTCGTGAAGGAAGCCAAGAAGGCTGAATTCATCGGGTTGAAGGGCCACCGCTCGGTGGGCGGCCTGCGCGCTTCCATTTACAACGCCCTGCCGCTGGATTCCGCAAAAGCCCTGGCGGCTTTCATGGCTGATTTCCAGCAAAAGCACGGGTAACCTTTCCACTGTACGCAAAACAAAGCGGGTTGGCCGATGCCAACCCGCTCTTTATTTCTATTTCAGCCGTTCTGCGAATTTCTTGCGGAACTTGGTCACCTTGGGCGCAATCACCATCTGGCAGTACATTTGCTCCGAGTTTTGGGCAAAATACTCCTGGTGATAATCCTCAGCCGGAAAGAATTCGCTGGCCGGGGTCACCTCGGTGACGATTGGTTGATCCCACACCTGTTGTTCGGTCAGCTCGGCGATCACCTGTCGGGCGGTATCGGCCTGCTCAGGTGAATGGGTGAAGACCGCCGAGCGGTACTGCGTGCCAACGTCGGCGCCCTGCCGGTTGAGCGTGGTTGGGTCGTGAATGGTGAAGAACACGCGCAGCAGGTCGGCATAGTTGATCTCCCCCGGGTCGAATTTAATCTGCACCACCTCGGCATGGCCGGTGTTACCGGTGCACACCTGTTTGTAGGTTGGTTTGGCCACAAACCCACCCATATAGCCAGACACCACGTCCTTTACCCCCTTGAGATCATCATAAACGGCTTCCAGGCACCAGAAACAGCCGCCGGCCAGTGTTGCGGTTTGCAGCCCGTTGTTGGTTTGTTCATGTGTCATTCGTCGTCCTCCATCGTTGACAATGATTATATCATTTCGCCTTTTTCAGCCGGATTATCCGTATAAGCCTGCACGTGGAACGATCCATTGTCTGGGCGCAATGGGTTTTGGTCATCGCCGGTGGCGGGTGTTTTTTCGCCGCGCCCCCGCACGGGAATCTGTAGGGGACGGGCGGGAGGAACTGCGTGAATCGACCCCGGCAGGCGTAGCCCGTCCCGCCAAAATGATCGTTTTCGGTGCACGCCGTGCGCCCCAGGAACACCCCCCTCCGGCGTAAGCGCAGCGGCAGCACCTCCCCCATCGAAAAGGACATCGATGGAGGAGGAGAAGGCGCCCTGGCTCCGGCAGGAATCCGTCATTCGTTGACGGTTCTATGCCGTGCGCCGCCAGGAGAACCCCCTCCGGCTCCGAACGCCGATCATCGCAGATTTGTGATAACCTAAAAAAACGGTGGGTTCAAAATCGAACCCACCCTGCGTCTGGCTGGATTTATATTATCGAAAAAATGGTGGGCCACCATACGGCTGCCGGGAGAAAACCGTTGTCAGCATAACCCACGGCTAGGCAATACCAGCCTCTGCCGGCTGTCCGGTTGGTGTGGATGGTTCCTGTTGGTCCTCCTGGCAGGTCTGGCAGGCTTCCCAGGCGGCAATGCGATCCGGATCCTTCTCCATTCCATCGTACACAATATAATGGAAACTGCCGTTGTACGAAATGATACGGGCCGGGTTGCCCACCACCACAGCGCGGGGCGGCACGGGTTTGGTCACCACTGCTCCAGCGCCAATGGCGGCGTCATCGCCGATGGTGATGCCACCGACGGCGATTGAATTCGCGCCAAAATATACGCGGTTACCCACCT
Source organism: Levilinea sp. (assembly GCA_034429695.1). GTDB lineage: Bacteria > Chloroflexota > Anaerolineae > Anaerolineales > Anaerolineaceae > DAOUGC01. Next base: position 1,781 of record DAOUGC010000104.1, on the reverse strand, counting down.
GGGGCGAACCTGGATATTTTCCGGCCAGGGTCATGCCAATGGTGACACCCTGGCTCAGGTTGCAATTGGCGCCGATACATGACTCAGGGCTGACCAGCGTTGGCCCAAAATGTGCAATATGCAGGCCGGGGCCAATATCAGCGCGCCATGGAAGGTATACGCTGGCGGTGATTTCCACCAGCTTTCGCCACAGGTATGCAAAAACCAGCAATAGTTGGCGTATCACCGGGATCTTCACATTCAAAAATACAAAACGGCTGAAGCGGTAGTTAACGACGGCCCAGAAACCCTGAAAGAGAAAAACCAGTACAGGTCGGACACATTCCATCCTGACCACACGTCGGTAGTCCAAAACCATGTAGCGGAACATATCGGAAATGGTGCGCATGTAGAACCCCTTGTCTTGTTGGTGTTACCGATAAATCGGGTTGTTTGTTTCTGTGAGTATTGATTGCCAACCCCCACAACCATTATACCGGATTTGCAAAAAAAGAATACCAATTTGGTCAAGTAATGGCCAGTTTTTTCTGATCTGGCCTTAAGCCCGGTCATTCTCTCGTGCCAGAAATGTCGCTGATCCATTATAATCATTCGCCATGGCCGCCCTCTTAAAATCCCTGCGTTCCGCCCTGCCACCCCAATGGCGCGGCTTGTTTTTTTATGCCGCCTTTTTTGGCACGCTGGCATTATTTGACCCCTACCTCAACATTTATTTCACGGAATTGGGGCTGAATGGCAAGGAAGTGGGGGTGATCTCCATGCTGGCTCCGCTGGCAATGCTGTTAATTTCGCCGTTTATCTCCGCTTCAGCCGACCGGATGGGCAAACGCGCCGTAACACTGGCGCTGGTGCTGCTGATCACCGGGGTTGGCTTTGCGTTGCTCGGGTTTGCGCGTACCTTCATCATGCTGCTGCCTGCCATGGCATTGCTGGCTGTGGTACGCGCTCCGGCGGTGGCGCTGGGTGATGGATTGGTGGCGCGCATGGCGGTCAACCGTCAACTGGATTTTGGATCGATGCGCCTGGGCGGTTCGATTGGCTTTTTTGTGCTGTGCATTCTGGGCGGGCTGGGATGGAACGCGTTTGGTTACCGGGTGATGTTCCCTGTGGTTGCGATTGGCTTCGCCGTGGCGGCGCTTTCTGGCTGGCTGCTGGAGGAAACCCCCGGAAGCGGCAGGCCGTTTCAGATCCCGTGGGCGTTAATCAAATCGGACGGATTTTTAACCCTGCTGCTGGTGGCTGGCATCCTGATGGGCGGGGCTTTCTCGATGGTGCTGATTTATCAGGGCATGTACATCACCGATATGGGCGGGGATCAAACCCTGGTGGGGATCGTCGTGGCGGCTTCGGCGCTGACCGAACTGCCCATGATGCGCAGTGCAGGACGGTTGATCCGCCGCTGGGGGGGTATTCCGGCGCTGTTGCTGGGGTACACCATCATGGCGATCTCGATTGGCGGGTTTGCGCTTGCCAGCCAACCGTGGATGCTGCTGGTATTCAGTCTGCTGCGCGGGCCTGGCGTGGCATTGATGATGGTGGGTACAGTGACCATCCTTGATCGGCGCGCTGGCGAGGATCACTCGGCGACGGTGCAATCGCTCAATTCAGCGGGGGCTTTCGGGCTGGCTCCGTTGATTTCCTCCCCGCTGGGCGGCTGGTTGTGGGATGCGGCCTCCCCACGGGCGGTGTTCTGGGTCAGCATGGGGTTGATGGTGCTGGCAGGGCTGGTGCTGGTGATCTGCTGGAAGACACAGCGGGAGTAGCCGCTGACAACGGATTTG
>DAOUGC010000103.1:0-19526 GCA_034429695.1 Levilinea sp. | reverse complement strand
AGCCGGCATGGTTGGGGTGGCGGTGTCCTGTGCTGGCTGGGGTGTGTTGGTTGGCGGAACCGGTGAAGGCGGCTGGGCGGTAAGGGTGAGCGCAACGATTGTCCCCAGGTTGTCCACGGTTGGCGTGGCATCTGTGGTGGCAGCGCTGGGAAGATTGCAGGCGGCCAGTGTGGCGGCCAGCAGGATGGTCAGGAGGAAGCGGAAAATTCTTGTTGGCATGAAAATATTATAGCCAGTTTCAGGCAGATGAGAAGCACTGTATCTGGCAAGGATGCATGCTTGATGAAAAATCATGGTGGATCTCAGGGAAAATAAAACAGAGCCGAAGCTCTGTTTTGTATTCTGGAAACCCCTACATGCGTCTGAATTCCTGCAGGGTCTGCAGATAATAATCCGGCAGGCCGATATCAAAGCGCTTTCCATCAATCATCAAGCCCATAAAGCCGTCAGACTGACGCAGGCGCTCCAGCGCGCTGGTCAACTGGAATTCGCCCCTTTCGCGGACATTGTTTTTGATGTGTTCTTCCAGATAATCAAACACGTCTGGTTTCAGGATGTACTGGCCAAAAACAGTCAAATATTGATCTGCACCAAGGGAAGCAATTTGCAGATTGTTGCGGGCATACTCAATGGTCGGTTTTTCAGCGAACTCGGTGATATTCAACAACCGATCCTGTTCCACCCACGTACCGGTAACCGTGCCAAAGTTGGCGATCAGATCGGCATCAGTCAGGCGCAAGCCAACCACGCTGGTGTTGTGCTGCTCATAGGCATCCAGCAACTGGCGTGCGCAGGAAATATCGGTATTGGAGCGGTAGATGTGGTCACCCAACATGAGCAGGAAAGCCTCGTCGTTGAGGGCTTCGCGCGCGCAGAAGATGGCATGTCCAAACCCTTCCTGATTGGTCTGGGTGACAAAACGCACGTGTTGCCCCATCTCGAGGATGCGGCGGGAATATTCCTGAAAGTGGGGCGGGAGCTTGTTGTAATTTTCTATCGATATCTGACTGGTAAACAGGCGTTTAAAATCATCCAGATCATCCGGCTGAACAATGATGATGACTTCCTCCAGTCCGGCATTGAGAGCTTCCTCCACAATCACCAGGATGGCTGGTTTGGCAATGCCATCCTGATCGATCACCGGGAAGAGCTCCTTCTTGGTGGCCTTGGTGGCCGGGAAGAGGCGGGTTCCAAAGCCCGCTGCCGGGATCAAGGCTTTGCGCACCTTGGGGCCTGAATGTAGTGTGAGACGCAGCGCGCTCATTCCCAGTTGATTTTCGATAATGTGAATGATGGCATCCTGATCTTTTTCACTGCGCGCCAGAAGCTGTGCGGTTCCATCACCCTGAGACCCGACACCTTTGCCGCCGTAAATGTGTGCTTGAATGGCAGGATGATTGAGCACCGCGTGTAGTACCGGCGCTGTCAATTCCTCGGGGCACAAGGGCATGGCTGCCCGGTCAAAATTTTGCTGGGCGGTGACCATCAAAGCCCCCAGCGCTTCGGGTGAGCCTTCCTGGAGGGCATCCACAGCGCCGTGAACTGTTCTTTCATTGATGGGACCAAGCAGTTCCTGAACGGCTTGCTCGGCAGGGTTTTCTGCCACCGGATAACAGCGGTTTAAACGGTTGAGGATCTCGCGGGTGTTTTTCTGGGCGTGCAAATCAACGATCACAAAATGGAAATCGTTGCGGATGTTGAGTTCGCGGGTCTCAACGCGGTCGCCGTCGAAGGTCATCAACACCGGACGACTGCCGAAAGCACAACCCTGATCCATGCGCCCGCAGCGGGATGGGGTGGTGATCTCGCCGTGATAAGCCAGTTCCATTTCACCACGCACGGTTAATTTGAGGTCATAAATGCGGTTGAACGCACGTGCCGCCAGCACAGAGATGGCTGCACTGGATGACAGGCCTTTTTTTATGGGCAGATCGGTATGATAGTTGTTGATCACCAGGCCGCGCACGCGGTAATTGGTCATCACCTGGTAAGCCACACCGGCAATATAACTAAAGAACCTGCCCAGTTGAGCTTCCTTCAGAAGTACATCCGGGATCATGGGGATCTGATGCGGACCGATGGTTTTGCCCTCAGGGGTGACCGAAGTCAGCACCAACGCATTGGGATGGGGGAAGACATCGGCGTAAATACCCTGGTTTGTGCCGCAAATGATGGCGTGGCCAGCGTGGATGTCGGCGTTGATGCGCCGGTATCCGCCTGCCCAATCAGAGTGTTCACCGAGCATGCATATACGACCCGGGACAAAAAGTTTCACAATACCTCCAAAATGGATGGATGATGGCGAAAAATGATGAGTTATTTTACTATGCTTCCTTCCGTGTTGTATAATTTGCGATACAGCCATGAAGACACACGTCATTCAACTGGAAAATCATGATGATGTCATCACCACCAGCGATCAGATGGGCTGGACCAAGTCGGCGCGCATCCTGCTGGTATTGCCTGCCCGCGCGCGGCTTTTTCACCGCAGGTTGGACATCATCCTTTTGCAACGCAAGGCGCAGGAACTTGGGGCACAACTGGGCATGGTAACCCGTGACCCGGTTGTCAGCGGGCATGCGCTTGATCTGGGAATTGCTGTCTTTGAGACACTTGACCAGGCGGAGAAGCAGCCGTGGAGAAGAACACGCGCCAGCCGCACTGGTAAGAAAATCGGTATCAAAAAAAATGCCCGCCGGCGGTTGCTTCGTCGGGTTGCCATTGATGAACGACGCGGACAGGCAGGGTTGCGCCGGTTTATCCATCTTGATCCTGATATCGTGCGGTTTGTTGGTTTTGGATTTGGTTTGCTGGCTGTACTGGCAATCGTTTTTCTTTTCATTCCCACCGCTGATATTCGTATTGAACGACCCCGCCAGAGCCAGCAAGTCAGCATGGTTGTGCATGCCAGCCCTGACACACTGACCCCCAATATTTCCGGTGCTGTACCGGTGATCAAGAAGACATTGGTGATCGACGGGGAGGATGAAATGGGGGCCGGAAATTCGGAAACCGTACCGGATCAGGCAGCGGGTGGGGTGGTGGAGTTCACCAATCTGACCGATCAAGCGGTGCAGATCCCTGCCGGAACGATGCTGGTTGCACCGGCTGAAAATATCCGCTTTATCACCATCGAAGATCTCAATCTGCCGGGTGGTGTGGAACAGACTGGATTGGTCAATGTCAGCGCGGTCACACCTGGCAGCGTGGGGAATGTGCCTGCTGGCTCCATTAATTCGATTGAAGGGTTGGTGGGGCTTGCCGTCAGGGTAAGCAATCCTGAAGCAATGACCGGAGGGAGTGAGCGGGAAGCGTTAATACCGGACGAAGCAGATTTCATGATGCTCAAAAATCGGCTTATGGATCGGCTGGAAGCGCAAGCCATGGAACAATTCACAGCCGAAGTGGAGGAGGGGCAGATATTAATCCCTGCTTCCCTGACGGCAGTGGAAGTGCTGGAAGAAGAGCGCATCCCGGCTCCAGGAGTGCCGGCAGATCGTTTGCAGATACGGATGAGTGTTGAGTATTCGATCTGGACTGTGCGCCAGGCTGACCTGGCCTGGGTAAGCATGGCTGCCATGAATGCCACCCTTCCCGATGGCTTCGTGCCAGTCGAAAACAGCCTGACGGTTTCGGCGTTGTCTGAACCCCAACAGTCAGGCAATCGCGCTTCATGGGAAGTTCTTGCCATCCGTGAGATTGAAGCAGATATACATGGTGAAGATGTGATCAGGCTGGCATTGGGGAATTCCCCACGCACGGCTGCCGTCTCCATTCGTGAGCATTATGAGCTGGAAGATGAACCGGAAATTATGGTGACACCGGGCTGGTGGGGGAGAATGCCCTTCCTAGCGTTCCGTTATGATGTGGTCGTGCAATGAACGGGCGAATCCTTGGCATTGATCCGGGGGAGAAAAATATCGGGGTGGCATTAAGCGATCCCACCGCCGTGCTTGCCAGTCCTTTAACGGTGATCAAGCATGTGGCGCGCGCTGTGGATGCCGCCAGTGTGGCCAGCCTGGCAGCCGAGCATGGGGCTGTGTTGATTGTGGTGGGCCAACCGTTGGACTCAGAAGGCAATGTAGGACCCGCCGGACGCCGCTCGGAACGCTTTGCGGAAGCTGTGCGCCAGCAAACTGACATCCCGGTGATCCTTTATGATGAAAGTGGCAGCACCCAGGCGGTGCGCCAGACGCAACTTCGCATGGGGGTTTCGCGACGCAAACGCAGCGGGCATATGGATGATCTGGCTGCGACCTACATCCTGCAGACCTATCTCGATGAACAGGTCAACCCTGGTAGAACTTCATGATGAGTAGACGAAAACGAAGCCGATTACCCGAAGCTATCATTTTGATTTTTGTCATCACCATCTGTCTGGTGGGTGCCTTATCCTTGTGGATGGTGGAGTTGTTACCGCGCATGGCTGCACGGGATTTTGGCCCCGCAACCTCGACATTAAGCACTTCGCAGAAGGTGGTATACGCCTTCCGCCTGGAACAACAAAAACAGCAACTTCTTAATCCGGTAAATCCAAAGGGTCCGTCCGCGCCGTTTGAAGTCACCCTGGGTGAGAGTGTGGCTTCGATTGCCACCCGCCTGCAGGCGCAGGGATTGATCCAAAGCGCAGCCGCTTTTACCGATTTTCTGGTTTATGCAGGGCTGGACACCGCCGTGCAGGCTGGCAAGTATGAGATCTCGCCGGCTCAAAACAGCGTCGAGATCGCGCGCTCGCTGCTGGACGCCACCCCGCGGGTGATAACGTTCAACATTCTGGCGGGTTGGCGCATGGAAGAAGTCGCGGCTGCTTTGCCCACGTCGGGGCTGCGCATTCAGCCTTACGAATTTCTGGATGCCGCCCGAGATTCGCGCTTCTTCCCTCCCTGGTGGGAGGGCGCATCCACATTGGAGGGTTTTTTCTTTCCTGGTTCTTATGAGTTGGACCGGAACATGAGCGTTGATCAACTGGTTCCCGTGCTGGTCTCCCGGTTTGATCAGGAGATCGGGCCTGAACTTCGGGACATCTACAGCCAGCAAGGGTTGACCCTCACCGAAGCGGTTACCCTGGCGTCAATCATCGAGCGCGAGGCAGTGGATGACAGCGAAATGCCCATGATTGCATCGGTCTTTTTTAATCGGCTGGCTGCCGGAATGAGATTGGAAAGTGACCCCACCGCGCAGTATGCAGTGGGGTTCAATCAGGAACAGCAAACGTGGTGGACCAACCCGCTGTCGCTGGATGACATTGGCACGGTTTCACCCTATAATACATATGTCACAGGCGGCTTGCCGCCCGGCCCCATATGCAACCCTGGTCTGAATGCCATGCAGGCGGTGGCACACCCGGCTGACACCCCGTATTTTTATTTCAGGGCACGCTGTGACGGTTCAGGATTGCATGAGTTCGCAGTGACTTATGACGAACACCTTCAGAATGCCTGTCCATAATCAACCGGGTCCGTTTGGGCAATAACGGGCCATCATCTACCAAATCGATGTTCAATCAATTGGATGAGGAGAGAGACAATGTCTGTACTGGGAGTGGATATTGGCGGATCGGGTATTAAAGGAGCTTTGGTGGATTTATCCACGGGTGAGTTTACGACCGAACGGCACCGCATACCGACACCCGAAGGGGCAGAGCCTGAGGATGTGGCAGAAACCGTGCGGATGCTGGTCAGGCATTTCAAGTGGTCGGGGCCGGTCGGTTGTGGTTTTCCGGCAGTGGTGCAAAATGGGATTACCAAAACAGCGGCCAATGTATCAGAAAGCTGGATCGGAACCGACGCTGCCCGGTTGTTTAAAGAAACCTCTGGCTGCCCGGTTTTTGTGATCAACGATGCAGACGCGGCTGGTATCGCCGAGGTGGTATACGGTGCGGGCAAAGGAGAGATGGGAACCATCCTGATATTGACGCTGGGTACAGGTATTGGTTCAGCCATTTTCACGCACGGTGTGCTGGTTCCCAATACGGAATTTGGGCATCTCACCATTCGAGGCAAGGATGCCGAACGGCGTGCATCTGATGCTGCCAGGGAACGCAAAGGTAGAACCTACGAAGAATGGGCAAAGTACGTTCAGGAATATTTATTTGAGATGGAAAAACTCTTCTGGCCCGATCTAATCATTGTGGGCGGTGGGGTCAGCAAAAACCACGAAAAATTCTTCCCGTTCCTACGGACGCGTGCGCGGCTGGTTCCGGCGCAAATGCTCAATCAGGCCGGTATAGTCGGCGCAGCCTACTACGCTGATCAAGAGTCAAAAAGATAAAGCAGTGTCTGGATGACCAAAAGACGGCGCATGGCGCCGTCTTTTATTTTGCAAGTGGAACGGCTTACCCCCCACCGCCCGCGCCAGTACCGACAATGCCCCCCTCGGTCAGGCGGTAAAGATCAGAAAGGGCGGTATTCACTTCCTCGGCAGTCACCGGGTCGCGGCTGTCGCGATGGAGCAGCTCACCGCGCTGGATTAATTCCAGTGCGGCTTCCTGAATGGTGATGTTGCGCGCAAGCGCGGTTTTTACCAGCGATGCCCCGGCAGCGTAGCCAATCAATGGATTGAGCGCCGTCACCACAATTGCGTTGCGGGCAAGCCAACCCTCGGCTTTTTCGCGGTTTGCCTGCAAGCCAATCACGCATTTATCGGTAAAGGCATTGATGGAGCCGATCATAACGTGCATCATTTCAAAGAGATTGTGGGCAATGATCGGCATCATCACATTCAGTTCAAGCTGTCCGGCCTGTGCCGCCAGCATGACCGTGGTGTCGTTGCCGATCACATGGAACATGGCCATGTTGAGCATTTCGGCCATCACAGGGTTCACCTTGCCTGGCATGATGCTTGAGCCAGGTTGCACCGCGGGCAGCCGCAGCTCATCCAGACCGGTGGAAGGGCCCGAAGCCAGCAGGCGAAAATCATTGGCGATGCGGGTGAGGGTAACGGCCAGGGTGCGCATGGCAGAGGAAAAATCGGCCATGTCTGCCATGGACTGCATGCTCTCAAACAGGTCTTCTGAAGTTTGCAGGGTGATGCCGGTCAAACCAGACAGGCGCGCCACCATGCGGCGGTGATATTCGGGGTGGGCGTTCAAACCGGAACCAGTGGCAGTACCGCCAATGCCCAACCGGCGCAATCCTTCAGCGGAGCGCTGGATGCGCTGCGCATCCCGTTCAACGGCGGTGGCATATGCCCCAAATTCCTGCCCAAGGCGAACCGGTACTGCATCCTGCAGGTGGGTGCGCCCGGATTTGACAATGTCATCAAACTCCCCTGCCTTCTGGCGCAGTGCACCGGCAAGCCGTATCACGCTTTGCAGAAGTTCGTCCAACCGCCACAGGCAGCCAAGACGGATGGCGGTGGGAATGGTGTCATTGGTGGACTGAGCCATGTTGACATGGTCATTGGCATTCACCAGTTTCTCTCCCAGAATCTGATTTGCCCGAGCAGCGATGACCTCATTGACATTCATGTTATGGCTGGTGCCTGCTCCGGCCTGGAAGGGATCAACCACAAAATGTTCTGTCAATCGCCCTGACATCACTTCGGCGGCTGCCTGTTCAATGGCATCCGCGAGGCGGGTGTCCAGCAAACCGAGATCGCTATTCACCGCTGCCGCCGCCCCTTTGATGACTGCCATTGCCCAAACAAACGCACGATAAGGGCGCATGCCCGATACAGGGAAGTTTTCCACCGCCCGTTGGGTTTGAGCACCGTAAAGAGCCCCTTCGGGCACGTGGACCTCGCCCAGTGAATCTTTTTCCACCCGATAGCCGTTTCTGGTTTCGATCATTGCATCCTCCCTTGATTAATCAAACCAGAGCCATCCTGACCCGCAATGATGGCTCTGGCTATATTCTTTCATTCCTGCCGCTTACGGAGACTAGCCTGCGGCGCTGTAACCTGGACCTTCGGTGAAGTATTTGCCGTTTTCCGGGATGTCAGCAGTGAGGTCAACAACTTCTCCGGCTGTCAGGGTGCGGGTGGCGGTCAGAACCACGGGGTCGCCATCGTGATTGACGCCCTCATAATGCTCGGTAAAACCAGCCGTACCCACCGGCATGGATACTTTTTCACCGCCGCGGGCTTTGTAAGCCGCGGGCACTTCGTCTTCCGGGAAGATGGCTGAATAGGGACACTCAGGCACACATGCGCCGCAATCGATGCAAGTGTCAGGATCGATGTAATACCATGGATACTTGTCTTCCGGTTTGCCAGGCACGATACATTCCACAGGACAAACTGTGGCGCAACCACCGTCGCGAAGGCACAGGCTGGTGATGATGTGGGTCATGCTTCCTCCGTAAGTGAAATTATGGTTTAGGCTTGCTTATACCGCCGTTCAGCCTCCTCCCAATTGACGACGTTCCACCAATTGGACAGATAATCCGCCCGTCGGTTTTGATACCGAAGATAATAGGCATGTTCCCACACGTCAACGCCAATGATGGGGAAGTAGCCCTCAGCCAGGGGGGTGTCTTGATTGGGGGTGGAATGAACCAGCAGCGAACCATCCTGCTTGCGGCTCAACCAGGCCCAGCCGGAACCGAAGCGCCCCATGCCTGCTTTTTCGATTTCCTGTTTTAAAGTACCAAATCCGCCAAAGGTTTGATTGATCGCCTGCGCCAGGGAGCCCACCGGTTCCCCTCCACAATCCGGCCCCATGATGGCCCAGTAGATCATGTGGTTGTAATAACCACCGCCGTTATTGCGCACCGCCGTGCGGATGTCTTCTGGAATGGCATTGAGATCGCGGAGAATGTCTTCAATCTTGCGATCAAATAGTTCCGGGTGTTTTTCCAGCGCGGTGTTCAGGTTGTTAAGGTATGCCTGATGATGCTTGGTATAATGGATTTCCATGGTTTGAGCGTCAATGGATGGTTCCAGAGCGTCATAACCATAAGCCAGTTTTGGCAGTTCGAATTTCATGTTTCCCTCCTGATAGTTTACCGGTAGTACAGTATTTTTTCAAGTAGTTTGGTAATATATGCCAAACGCACCCCGAATTGTAATAATTGAGGAGCCCCTTGTCAAGTCAGCATACAACCTCGCCCTCTGCATTGTCGACCAAAATCATGCTGGTGTTGCTCGCCGGTATATTTGCGGTATCATCGGCCGCCATCTTCATCCGTTTTGCTCAGAACGAAGCGCCATCCCTGGTGATCTCGGCATGGCGCATGAGTATTGCAGCAGTGATCATGGGCGGGGTGGTCCTGTTTCGCCATAGGGCGGAGATCAGCAGGGTGAAGGGCCGGCAACTGGGGCCGATCATCCTGACCGGCGTCATTCTGGCTTTGCATTTCGCGAGTTGGGTGACATCGTTGGAGTTAACCAGCGTCGCCAGTTCGGTGGTGCTGGTAACCACCACACCCCTGTGGGTTGCCCTGGCGTCCCCATTTGTCCTCAAGGAGCGGATCGGCAGTGGTGTATGGCTCGGGCTGGGCATTGCCCTGGTGGGAGGGCTGGTTGTGGGCGCCAGCGAAGCCTGCGTTTTTGATAATTATCAGATCATCTGCCAGTCTGCCGGGGACGTGTTTGCGGGAAAGGCTCTACTGGGGGATCTGCTGGCGCTTGTGGGTGCGTGGTGTGCCGCTGCGTATATGATCGCAGGGCGAAAGTTGCGAACCAATTTATCGCTGGCGCCATACACTTTTATCGTCTACGGTTCTTCCGCACTCACCCTGCTGGTGTGGGCCACGCTGAGCGGGCAAAACCTGTTTGGAAATATCACCCCAAACGGCATTCAACCCTTCGGGCTGGAAACATGGTTGTGGTTCATCGCGCTCGGGTTGGTCCCGCAACTGATCGGCCATTCTGTGTTTAACTGGGCATTGAAATATTTAAAGGCTGCGTTTGTTTCGGTTGCCTTGCTGGGCGAACCGGTGGGAGCGGTCATTCTGGCATTGATATTTTTAAAGGAAACGCCCACCAGTTTGGAACTGGCGGGCGGGTTGTTGATCCTGTTTGGGATCTATCTGGTTTCAAGGGTAAAGCAAAGCGAAGCGCCCCAAACCGCCTAAATATGTCCCTGGGCGGGCACGGTATAGTCCACGCCGGCAAGGCGGCTGTACAGTTCATTCATCTCGTGGATGCGGTCCATAAGATGGCGGTCCTCCAGCACATCAGAAGGAACACGCCACTGCCAGTTGCCGCTGGCTTTGCCGGGGTAATTCATACGGGCGGCGGTTCCCAGGCTGAGAAAATCCTGCATGGGGGCAAGGGTCATCATGGCAACCGATGACCAGATGGCGCGAATCATATCCCAGGCAATGTCATCTCCAGAGCGAGCCAGGTAACGCCGGCATAGATCCTGTTCACCCTCAGGGGCGCTGGTGTACCAGCCGACCGCTGTGTCGTTATCATGGGTGCCGGTATAGGCGACACAATTTACCGGGAAATTGTGGGGCAGGAATGGGTCGGTGGAATCGGTGGAAAATGCAAATTGCAGGATCTTCATGCCTGGCAGGTGAAATGCCTCACGCAGTGACACCACGTCATCGGTGATCACTCCCAGATCCTCAGCGATGATCGGCAATTCTCCCAGTTTTTCCTGTATGGCTTTGAAAACCGTCTCTTTGGGTCCCGGAACCCACTGACCTTCCTGGGCGGTGGGTTTTCCGTAGGGTATTTCCCAGTAGGCAGCAAACCCTCTGAAATGGTCAAGGCGGATGTAATCCACGGTTTGCAGGGTGGCCTGAATGCGCTGGATCCACCAGGCGAATCCGGTTTTTTTGTGCACTTTCCAGTCATACAGCGGGTTACCCCACAACTGGCCTGTTGCAGAGAAATAATCCGGGGGAACACCGGCCACCACAGTGGGCAGGCGTTCTTCATCAAGGAAAAATAACTCAGGATGAGCCCAAACATCGGCGCTGTCGAAAGAGACAAAGATGGGAATGTCTCCGATGATCTCTATTTTCTTCTCCGCAGCATATGCACGCAGGTCGTTCCACTGGCGGAAGAACAGGAATTGCCTGAACTTGTGAACGGTGATTTGATCGACAAATTCACGGCTGAACCTGTCCAGCGTGGCCTGGTCGCGTTTGCGGAACTCAGCGGGCCAATCTTTCCATGCAACGTCTCCCTGGGATTGCTTAATTGCCATGAACAGGGCGTAGTCTTCCAGCCAGTAGGAATGTTTCTGTTGGAACTCCTTGAACTCTTTTTCCAGAAGCGGGTGTGGAGCAGAGACAAAGCGCTGAAAAGCGCGGTTGAGCAGGGTCAATTTCCATTCGATCACAGGACCATAGTCCACGCTGTCCTGCGGGAAATCGGGGCGGTCGGCCAGGTCAGCGCGGGTGAGCAATTTCTCCTCCATCAGGAGGGCAGGACTGACCAGATAGGGGTTTCCGGCAAACGCTGAGAACGATTGATAGGGAGAGTCACCGTAACCGGTGGGTCCCAACGGCAGGATTTGCCACAAAGCACAACCGCACTCGGCAAGGAAGTCCAACCACCGGTAGGCTTCCGGTCCCAGGTCGCCAATGCCATCCGGGCCGGGGAGACTGGTTGGATGAAAAAGAATGCCTGATTTCCGATTGGTGTTCATGGTTTACGCTCCATTTGCCGGGTTGATGAGTTGACTTTTTCTGGTGGCTGAAAGGACACCGCAATACATGCGGGCGTATTCCTGAGCTGATCGCTGCCAGGAGAAATCCAACCGCATGGCGTTTCTTTGCATGTTGGTCCAGGCAATGCGGTTGGGATACAACGCCAGCGCCCGCCTGAGGGTTTGCTCCATGGCGTCGGGGTGGGCAGGTACAAACAGGAAGCCAGTGGCATGCTGTGGATCGCCATCCACAATGCTGTCCTTCAACCCACCTGTGGCGCGGGCAAGCGGCAGGCAGCCGTAACGCATCGAAATCATCTGCGCCAGCCCGCACGGCTCGTAACGGGATGGCATGAGCAACATGTCGGCGCCGGCGTACATGCGGCGGGCAAGACCGGCGTCGAAGCGGATGACTGCACGTGCCCGGTTTTTGTGTTGGTATGCAAAAGCAGCCGCTGCTTCCTCCAGCGCTGGTATCCCAGAACCAAGCATGATGATCTGCCATGCCCGGTCGGTGCAGGCATCCAGCGCCTTTAATGCAATATCAACACCCTTTTGGGGGTCCATGCGCGAGATCAGGATCATCAATGGGATGGAAGGGTCAAGGTCCAGGTTGAATTCACTGAGAAGCGCCTGCCGGTTTACCCGGCGTTCCTCCAACTGATCGTGGGAAAACGGCCTGGCGATGGCGTGGTCATTTGCTGGGTCCCATGCGGCTGTGTCCAACCCGTTGAGGATGCCGGTGGTTTCTTTTTTGCGCGTTTTCAGGAATTTTTGCAAACCTGAACCAAACTCCACCGTCAAAATCTCCCGCGCATAGGTGGGCGAAACGGTGGAAATATGGTCAGCAGCCAGCAGACCGAGCGGGAGCGGGAAGTGTCTCGCCCACTCTGGCAGAGCCTCGTCAGCGGTGGGGTGCAAACCATAAGCGCTCAGTGATTCTGAAGTTCCACCACCCAGGAAAGGCAGATTGTGGATGGTGATGATGGAGCGCGTGGCGGAATAAAACGGATCTTCGCGATGCAGGTTCAACCAGTAAACCGCCATGGCAGTATGCCAGTCGTGAGCATGGAGAATATGGGGCTGCCAATTCAGTGCGCGCATGGCTTCAAGGATACCCAGTGAGAAGAAGGTGTAACGCTCGCCGTCGCGGGCGGTATCCAGACTGTAAACGGTTTCCTCACTGGCAATCGGCTCGCCATCCACCAGGTATACGGGCACTCCGTTAACCGTCACCTGATACAGGCTGCCTTTGACCTTCACCCTTTTTCGTTTGACTTGAAAATCAAGCAGGTGTTGTGGATCCTGCACCTTGTTGCGAATGGCGCGGTGAAATGGGATGGCAAGGCGCACATCCATGGCACGGCCACCGGTCAGGGCAGGCGGTAGATCCATTAACGCTCGCGGCAAGGAACCGGTAACGTCGCCCAGTCCACCCACTTTGATGAATGGATCCGCCTCGGATGCGATGAACAGCACTCTTAATGGAGCGGATGCAGGCAAGGGATGAGTGGTCATCGAAATGCTCCTTTCAAGAAAGCGCAATCCGGCTTACCGGGAAATACTGCCTTCGAGCATTTCAATATAGTCAGGCACTATGATCTGGTCTGATTGTTCCCCGAGGTGGGTGAGGAGCCGATTGAGCAGGGTTGATTTGACTTCGGCGTCCTTCAGGCTCCACGTGCGGCTTTTGATCTCGAGGAAGCGCCCAAGATCAGGATTGAGCAGGGTGTCAACGTTGACAAAGAACTCCATACCTTCGTAGCGGACCAAATAGCGCAGGCGTTGTTTTTCGATTTCCACTTCACGTCTGGGTTGGAAGTACTCGCGATAGAAACGCAGGCTCTGAGAGGCGGGAGCCAGGTAGCGTGACCGCGAGAGCAGCGCGCCATCAGGGAAATGATGCTCGCTGGCGGCGCCAATGTGGGTCAGGCGGGAACGCACCTGGGTGACCTCACCGTTGGCTCCGATGAAGTGATCTTCGCGATAGCGCAGGCGGCCTTGTTCGGGATCATCGAAGATGAAATAGGTGTCGTACTCGCGGTACTGGCGTGAACGGATGATCTCAATCTCCGGCGTTTGCAGGGCATCGAGGATGGGGTTGATATTTTGAATGGGAACCTTGACCTGCACCTCATAACTTTGCTCTTCTGTGGCGCCGCCAATGGCAATCAGTTTGGACAGCACGGATTGTTCGCGCTGGATGAGGAACACGTCAATTTTTTGCGCCCATTCCTGGGCTTCCTTGAGTAGATCCTCTTCCTGCAGGGTGAGCAGTTGGCGGTTGCGCATCACAAAAGCACCGTTAATCATCACATCAGTGACATCGCTGGATTTGGATGCGTACACGATCTGCGCATAGGCAACATCTGGATCGCGGAGGAAACGCGGTGAGTTATGGATCTGTGAGACATTGACCAGGATCAGATCGGCGCGTTTCCCTGGTTCGATGGAACCGGTGAGATGTCCGAGGTGCATGGCCTGAGCGCCCAGCCGGGTTGCCATCAACAAAGCGGTGCGGGCAGGAAGTGCAGTGGGGTCGCCACTGGCGCCTTTTGCCAGGAATGCAGCCAGGCGCACTTCCTCAAACATATCCAGATCATTGTTGGAGGCGGGACCATCTGTGCCAATGCCCACGTTCATGCCCAGCTCAATCATGCGTCGCACAGGGGCGATGCCGGAGGCCAGTTTCATGTTGGATGACGGGTTGTGCGCCACGCCTGCGTTGGCGTGCAACATGGTGCGCATTTCGCCCTCGTCAATGTGCACGCAGTGGGCAGCCAATACTTTGGCATCGAACAGGTTTTGTTTCTTTACATATGGAACCACCGGCATGCCCTTCTCATTACGCATGTTTTCCACTTCCAGCAGCGTTTCAGAGATATGGGTGTGCAGGGGTACGTCATATTCGGCAGCAAGCGCGGCAGATGCACGCAGGATGTCATCTGTGCAGGTGTACGGGGCATGTGGTGATACCGCCGGAACCACCAATGGATGGCCCTTCCACTTGCGGATGAAATCACCGGTCATCTCCAGCGCTTCTTCCCAGGATTTTGAATCGGGGGTTGGGAACTTGAGGATGCTTTGACCCAGCACACCGCGCATTCCAGCCCCGGCAGTGGCGGCAGCGATATCACTCTCAAAATAATACATGTCGGCAAAACAAGTGATGCCTGAGCGGATCATCTCGGCACAGGCCAGTTGAGTGCCCAGTCGTACAAATTCAGGGGAAACAAATTCGCGTTCAACCGGCATCATGTAGCCCAGCAGCCAGACATCCAAACGCAGGTCGTCGGCCAGACCACGCAGCAGGGTCATGGGCACATGGGTGTGGGCGTTGATCAGACCCGGCATGAGGATCTTCTGCTGGCAATCAATGACCACAGGGGCGGTATATTCCCTGGCAATGTCGGCGTCTGTTCCCACCGCCACAATGCTGTCGCCCTGAACGGCAACGCTTCCAGCAACGTACTGGTGAAACACTTCGTCCATGGTTAGAACTATGGCATTGGTGAATAATACGTCAACAGTTTTCATAAGCTCAAATCCCGTCCTACTCTAGTTATCCTGTCCCTGAGATGAATAATCAAGCAACCGGCGGCGAAGGTAATCCAGACCGGTATTGGCCGCCCAAAGAGGCGCCATCAGCGGGGGGCCTCCATACGTGCGGTGGTGCTGGTAAGCCTGACCCAGAATCCATACCGTGTAATCAACGCTGATGGTGTTGTTTTCGATGATAAAGTTGGCAGCGAGGGCAGTCTGGGTATCAACGTCGTTGAAAAAGTCCAGCAAGGTTTTTTCATAGTCTGTGGGGGAAACAGTTTCCTCCACCCGCGCGGAACGTAATGCCGGGTAAGCGCCCAACCGTTGCGCCATGATGCCCCCCATGCCGCAATCCAGAAGGGATAGCGACCAGCCCAATCGGGCAAGTAAACCGGCGACCACGCTTTCCAACGTATCATCATCAACGCCGTAAACGTGGTGGCCAAGGCGTTGCATGACCACCCCGCTCAGGTCATCCAGCATGGTGCTGGCTTCTTCCAGGGATACTGCTTTGGCGGTCACGCGTACATCGATCTGCCCGGCATGAGCTGCCAACCCTACGGTGGGGTTGGTGAGATATTCAAGATCGCCGAGCCATTCATCCACCTGTGATTCACCCACACCTGCGGTATGGATGACGCGCGCCTGGATGGTGCCCTCCAACTGGTACTTGTGTTTCAGGTAAGGCAGTACGTCGTTGTCCAGCAGGTACTCCATCTCGCGCGGCACACCCGGCAGGCTGATGATCACACGGTCTTCCATCTCCACCCGAAAGGCGGGGGCGGTTCCAACTGGATTCTCAATTGCGGTTGCACCGTGTGGAATATAAGCCTGTCTGCGATTGTTTTCTGTTGCCTGCCGGCCGTAGCGTTGAAAACGAGCTAAAATTTGCTCCCACAACTCAGGGCGGTATTCAGTTTCAACCCCAGCCGCCAGGGAAACAGCATCGCGAGTGGGGTCATCAACAGTAGGTCCCAGACCTCCGGTGGTAATCACAATCTGCGCACGGTCAAGGGATTCCTTGATTGCCTGTGCAATTCGTTCGGCGTTGTCACCGATCATGGTGGTGCGGAAGATATCAATGCCGGCTTCACGCAATTGCCTGGCCAGGTGTCGGGTATTGGTATCTTGAATCTCGCCGAGCAAAAGTTCGGTGCCAATGGCAATGATCTCAGCTACTGGCATTTTCCCTCGGCAGGTAAGGATAATGGGATAATATCATTTGGTCGGTCCGTTGGATGGTTTGGCGTACAGCATCACCTCGCGCAGTTTTAGATCGGCGTTGCGGATCTTCTGGGCGAGATCGGATGCGAGATTGAAAAACACGCGATAACCCAGTTCAGGATAGGTATTGCACAATAACAGAAACTGCTGCCTGGGGATGCGCAGCAGGCGGGTGGAGTCATCTGAAGATCTGGCACTGGCGGTACGCACACCCTCATCCACCAGGGCAATTTCACCGAATGATTGCCCCCGAAATAAAGTGGCGATCAACTGGGGTTCCACCGGGTTTTTCTGATCGACAGAGACCAGCATGGGATTGATGACAATATCCACAGCACCGTCGAGAATGATATACAACTCATTTTCGTTCGAGTTTTCGGGGAACACCAATTTCCCGGCGGGGACCATGATTTCCTCGCACAGGCTTTCCACCAGCTCCAGTTGGGTTTGCGAAAGGTTGTAAAACAGGTCGGTTTCTTTTAACAAAGACACCAGTTTTCCCATGCCGTCCCTCCTGTGTCTGATGGATGATTGTGTTAGTTTAACATGAATTCCAACGGACTGCCAGTCTTTACCACGGTGTGCAGGCAGGGGGGATTTCGTTTACAATTGATCTCCAGAGGGAGCGCGCACATGAACCACAAACAGGGCGTCGGCAGATGGGGAGAACGACAGGCTGAGGAATTCCTGATCAGGCAGGGGTACTGCCTGCTGGAGCGAAACGCCCGCACCACCTACGGGGAGCTGGATCTGGTGATGCAAAGAGAGGATGTCGTGGTGTTTGTGGAGGTGAAGACGCGCACCAGCGGCTCTTTTGCCCTGCCGGAAGATGCCGTCAATCACCGCAAACAACAACACTTACTCCAGTCTGCTGAGGCCTACATGCAAGCACATCCTGACCTGCCATCCAACTGGCGTATTGATGTGGTGGCAATCACCCGACAACAGGCAGGAAGGCCGCCGGAATTTGCGTGGTTTGAAAATGCAGTTGCCTGATATTGCCAACCCCCTGATCGTTATCGTTGGCCCCACGGCTGTGGGGAAAACCGGGTTTTCCATTCAACTGGCAAAAGCCATCAATGGCGAGATCGTATCAGCCGATTCGCGTTATTTTTACCGTGGAATGGATATCGGCACGGCAAAGCCAACCATCGCTGAACAGGAAGGCATTCCCCATCACCTGGTGGATGTAACCGATCCCAACCAATCGTGGAGCCTGGCGGTTTTTCAACAGGCTGCCTCCGCTGCCATTGAAGGCATTCACAAGCGGAGAAAGCTCCCGATTCTGGTGGGGGGCACCGGGCAGTATGTACGTGCGGTCATCGAAGGCTGGCAACCACCGGCACAGCAGCCCGATGAGGAAATGCGTCTGGCGCTGGAAGAATGGGCTGAAGAGATTGGCGCGCTGGAGCTGCACAGGCGGCTGGGAGTGATCGATGCACCCGCAGCAGCGGGGATAGATTTTCGGAACATGCGCCGCACCGTGCGCGCGCTTGAAGTGATTTTTCTGACCGGCAGGCGTTTTTCTGAGCAGCGCTTGAAAGGTCGAACCCCATACAGTTTGTTTATGATTGGCTTGAGACGGGACAGGGCGGAGTTGTATCAGCGCATTGACGAACGAATTGATGCCATGATCGCCGCTGGACTCCTGGAAGAAATGCGATCACTACTGGCAAAAGGATATGCTGAAGACCTGGCGCCGTTCTCTGCCATTGGGTATCATGAGATGCTGGCTGTGCTTAAGGGGGAAATGTCACTGGATGAAGCCTTGATTTTGATCAAGCGCCGTACGCGGGTGTTTGTGCGCCGGCAGGCGGCCTGGTTCAGGGAAAGTGATCAAAAGATTCATTGGTTTGATGCATCCACGGTGACTGTTGACCAGGTTGCTGGGGCTTTGTCTGACCCCCATGCCTGGATCACTCCATCAACGATAAAGGATTAAGAACCCGATTTATGAATGATCAACCCTGGTTGTCACATTACGACCCCGGCGTGCCTCACCGTCTGGAGTATCGCGCCATGCCAGTTCATCAGTTTCTGCGCGATTCTGCCCGAAGTTTTCCGGAACATGCCTGCACCATTTTTAATGGTCATTCCATCACCTATCAGGAGATGGATCGTTTGAGCAATGTGCTGGCGGCTGCCCTGGTGGAT
The DNA here is from genome assembly GCA_034429695.1 of Levilinea sp. GTDB lineage: Bacteria > Chloroflexota > Anaerolineae > Anaerolineales > Anaerolineaceae > DAOUGC01. The sequence continues at coordinate 1,060 of DAOUGC010000103.1, read as the reverse complement.
ATGGGTTTGCAGAAAGGCGACCGGGTGGGGTTGTTGATCCCCAATCTGCCACAATATGTGCTGGTTTTCTATGCCGTGCTCAAAGCCGGTGGGGTGGTGGCAGCGCTAAACCCGGCTTACAAACCGCGCGAGGTGGATTTTCACCTGACGGATTCGGGTGTGCACTTTGTATTTTGCATGACACCGCTGCTGGATGTGGTTAAAGCTTCAAGCGCCGCAAGTGGACTCGCGCGCATCATCCATACCGGTCTGGAGGATGAAAGCCGGTTGGTGGATGCACTTACCATTTCAGGTACAGCGCCACTGGGGAAGGTACTGCCCCTGCTGGATGTGCTGGCAGGTTATTCTGCTCAACCTGCACCGCAGGTGGATGTATCAGCAGACGATGTGGCGATTTTTCAGTACAGCGGCGGCACCACAGGCACGCCAAAGGGCACGCTTGGCCTGCATCGCAACCTGACGGCAAACACGCAGCAATTCAGGGCGTGGCTGGTCGGTTTGAACGAGGGTGACGAGGCTGTACTGGCTGCCATTCCACTCTTCCATGTTTACGGCATGGTGATCGCCATGAGCCTGGGGGTATATCTGGGGGCGGCATTGGTGCTGATCCCTGATGCGCGTGATATCGTCAATATCCTGAATCATATTGACCGTTACCACACCACATTGTTCCCCGGGGTCCCTAATTTATACAATGCCATCAATAACCATCCCGATGTGAGCGCGGGGAAGTACAACCTGCGTTCGATCAAAGCCTGCATTTCCGGGTCAGCGCCGCTGCTCAGGGAGACCAAGGAGCGTTTCGAAGCGCTTACTGGCGGGCATTTGATTGAAGGCTACGGATTATCGGAAGCGCCGACTGCCACGCATTGCAACCCGATGTTCGGCGTGAATAAAACCGGTTCCATCGGTTTGCCCCTGCCGGATGGGGATTGCGCCTTGCTGGATGTCGCCACCGGCGAGGTTTTCAGGCAGCCGGACAGGGATGGGGAATTGTTGATCCGGGGACCGCAGATCATGACAGGGTATCACAACATGCCAGAAGAGACGGCTGATACGC
>DAOUGC010000102.1:0-9375 GCA_034429695.1 Levilinea sp. | reverse complement strand
AGGTTGCCTTCCTCGGCGCCGGTGAGTTGCACGGCGGCGTCCACCACGCTCAACAGCACTTCGTCCAGCTCCAGTGAGCCGGTGATGGTTTGCCCCACCCGCGCCAGGGTTTCCAGTTCGTCCAGGCGGCGTTGCAGGTTGGCGGTCACCCGGCGGGATTCCAGCAGGGTCCAGTCTTTACGCTGGCGGGCGCGCAGCAGTTGTTCCTCGATCAGCCGCACGGCTTCCTCGGTTTTGATGGGCGTCACCACAAAACCGGTCACTCCGGCGCGGCTGGCTGCGCGGTACAGCTCTGGCACGTCGTGCTGCACCACCAGCATAACCGGGGTAACAGGGGTCAGGTGATGCACATCCTCGGTGATGCGCAGCGCCGACTCTCCGGCCACTTGCTCGCTCACCACCACCAGCGATGGGTAGCCATCTTTCACCTGGCGCAGGACGCTGTCCCGATCAGGACAGATCTCGGCGGAATAACCGGCCGCCTGCAGGGCGCGTTGCAAACCAGACCCCAGGTCGGGATCAGAAATGGCGATTAATATGGATTCTCTTTTGACAGCCATGGTTGTCCGGGAGTTAAAACAGATTAAAGTTTGTTGTACAGCGGCAGCGTGAAATGGAAGCTGGCGCCCTTGCCGGGTTGGCTCTCCACCCAGATTTTACCGTTGAGATTATTGATAATGTCCTTAATCAGGATCAGGCCGATCCCCAGACCTCCAAAGCGCCGGGGTCTGGATTGTTCTGACTGGTAAGTGCCCTCAAATACTTTGGCCAGGTGGCGAGAATCGATGCCGATGCCAGTATCATGGACTTCAACGTGGGCATTGCCGTCGGCAGTGCGCTCCACCCGCAGGGTCACCCGGCCGCCCGGGTTGCAGAATTTCACTGCGTTGCTGAGCAGGCCGTTGATGCACGCCCGCACCTGGCCGGCGTCGGCGCGCACCACCACGGGGTCGGCTGGTAATTCGGGAACCAGGGTGACGTTGTTTTGCTGGGAAAAATGCTGAAACTCTCCGGCGCAATCGCGGGCAACCTCGTTCAGGCGCACAGGTTGTACCACCATGGCGCGCGATACGGGTAATTCCGGCACGGCTTCAACGATGCGGCGCTGGGTCTGCATCTGCGTTTGCAGCACCGACAGGATCTGGCGCTGGTCGGCCGTCCAGCGCGCTGTGGGGTCCTTTACCAGCCGTTCGAGCGCGATCTGCGCCACGTCCATGGGGGTGCGCAGTTCTTTTTGCATGGTTTCCAGGATCTCATTGGAGATGCGCTGGCCGTTCTGGGCATTGGTCACCAGCACCTGCAGGGTTTGGGCGCGCTCTTCCACAGCCTGGAACAGGCGCGCATTGACCAGGGAGATGGAGGCGTAATCGGCAACGGCGCCCAGCAGGTTTTGCTCGCTCTCGCCAAACGGGGTGGGTTGTTTGCGCATCACCACCACCAGGCCGATTACCTGTTTTTGCACGCGCACCGGTACGATCAGGGCGGACTGGCCCAGCACGGCAATCTTGAAGCGTTTTACCGGCTCACCGTGAATGGAGAGCGGTTCAGCCGACATGGCAACCAGTTGAGAGATGCTGTCATCCCACGGCTGGTTGAGCCGCACCGGCATGCTGGGAGGCAGATTGCGCTGCGCCATCAGGATGAATTGCTTGGTATTCTCGTCGCGCAGCATGAACCAACCCATGTCAGCCTGGGTCACCCGCACGGCGCCTTCGATGATTTTGTCAAACAACAGGCTCTGGTCGGTGATGGAAATGACGGCCTTGCCGATTGAGAAGATGGTGGTCAGCTCACGCACGCGCATTTGCAGTTCCTGATTGGTCTGCTGCAACTGCTTGCTCAGGCGGTCGCGGACACGCCGCTCGCGCACCTGGCGAATGACGCGTTCCACCACGTTGACGATCTCGGCTTCACGCATGGGCCATAGGATATAATCGGCTGCGCCCAGCCGGAAAGCCTGGATCACGGCTTCTTCATCACCCTTGTTGGCCAGCACGATAACGGGCGTGTCCATGTTTTGCGAGTTCAGCGCCACGATCAGGTCCTTGCCGCTCAGCCCGGAGAGATGCATGTTGGCGATGATGATGTCTGGCGCAATCTGCACTGCACGCGCCAGGGCAGTGCCGCAATCGGCAACCACAAAGGTCTGGTAACCGGCAGCTTTTAACGCCTGGCGCGAAATCATATCGCTGATGATGGGGTCTGATTCAACAATCAGGATGCGATCGGACGATTTTTCGACCATGAGTTAACTATAGCATGATGAAGGCGCATGAGCGAGGGTGGATTGCTGTAATTAGGAAGGTGTAAAGAAAATGAAAGGGGTTCCTTTTTGTCCGATCTGGAACAATAAACAGACCCATAAGCTTACAATTTGCTCAGGCCTGTAAGAAATCTATTAAAACTTGCATGAATCCTTGACTCTGACCCTCGGGAAAATATAGAATCAAGTCATGGAATACAAGGATTATTATGAAATCCTGGGGGTGGACCGCAAGGCGACTCAGGAAGATATCAAGAAATCTTATCGCAAGCTGGCCATGCGTTATCACCCTGACCGCAACCCCAACGACCGGGCGGCTGAGGAGAAGTTCAAGGAGATCAACGAAGCCAACGAGGTGCTCAGTGATCCTGAGAAACGCGCCCGTTATGACCAACTGGGAGAGTCCTATTCCCAGTGGCAGCAGTCCGGCCAGCCGGGGAACTTTAATTGGGAAGACTGGTTCGCGCGGCAGAGTGGTGGAGGCAGGGGACGCACCACGGTGCAATACGGCGATTTTGAAGAAATTTTCGGCAGTGGTTTCTCTGATTTCTTCCAGCAGATCTTCGGTTATGGAGGCACGCGCACCCAGTCGCGCCGCGCCCCGGCCCGCGCCAGGCACATTGAACAGCCGGTCACGATTAATTTTGCCGAAGCCTATACCGGTACAACCCGTAAATTTCAACTGGACGGGCGTAATATTGAGATCAAAATTCCGCCGGGGGTACGAACTGGCTCCAAAGTGCGTGTGTCCGGACTGGTGAAGGACCCAAACGGTGTTCCAAGCGGCGATGTCTTCCTGATCGTCGATGTCTCTCAGGACCCGCGCTTTGAGCGCAAGGATGACGATTTGCACACCGAGACGAGTGTTTCCATGTTCACCGCCATGCTGGGTGGCGAGGTGAATGTGCCCACCCCGGGTGGCAACGTGGTGCTCACCATCCCGGCTGGAACCCAGCCTGGCCAAACCTTTCGCCTTTCTGGAAGGGGCATGCCCAGGTTGAAGTCTCCGCAAAATCACGGAGATATGTATGTGAAAATCAAGGTTCAGTTGCCGCGCAAACTGAGCGGCGAGCAACGTGAGCTGCTGGAAAAATTGCGCCAATCTCTGAACACGTAGTCTGAACCAGAGCAGAGGTATCCAATGAAGCAGAAAAAGATCTGGATGGTAATCATCCTACTGGTGGTGCTTGGTCTTGCATGCCGTACAACCGTTTCGACCCCCAATCTTGACGATTTCAATTTGCCAGGAGGTGCCGACCAGACGGATGCAGCACAGACGCAATCGGTTGCCACTCAACCGGCTGTCATTCCAACGGTGGTGATCCCTTCACCGGTGGCCGGAGATATTTTGAACATGGAAAATCTGCTGGTGCAGTTGTACGACCGCACCAGCCCCGGCGTGGTCGCCATCCAAACCCTGTCCACCAACGGTGGTGGGCTGGGTTCCGGCTTTGTATTTGACCGCGAGGGACATATCGTCACCAATTTCCACGTGATTGACCAGGCAGAGGACCTTGAAGTGGATTTCTCCAACGGCATCAAGGTGCGTGGTGAAGTGATTGGCACGGATATCGATTCGGACCTGGCGGTGATCAAAGTGGATGTGCCCGCCGAGCAGCTCTCCCCGCTGCCCATGGGAGACTCTGACCAGGTGCGCGTTGGGCAAACCGTGGTTGCCATTGGCAATCCTTTTGGGCTGTCCGGAACCATGACCATGGGCATCATATCGGCCAAGGGGCGCACGCTTGAGTCACTGCGCGAGGCGGGCGACGGCAGCTTCTTCTCTGCCGGTGATTTGATCCAGACGGATGCATCCATCAATCCCGGCAACTCAGGTGGGCCGCTGCTTAATCTAAACGGTGAAGTGATCGGCTTGAACCGCGCCATTCGCACCACTGGTGTTTCGCAAAGCGGAGACCCGATCAACAGCGGGATCGGTTTTGCGGTATCGGTCAACATCATCAAGCGGGTTGTGCCGGTCTTGATCGAACAGGGCAGTTACGATTACCCCTATCTGGGTGTCACGGCGCGCCCCGAGATCAGCTTGATTGAACAGGAAGAGCTTGATCTTTCCCAAACCCTGGGGGCTTACGTGGTGGCGGTCACTCCTGGCAGCCCGGCAGATCGGGCAGGCATTCGCAGCGGCGACCGGCCCACCAATGTGCCGGGTTTGCTGGCTGGCGGCGATTTGATCGTTGGCGTTGACGGCCGCCCGGTTCAGGTATTTGGCGATCTTCTCAGCTATTTGATGACATCCAAAAGCCCGGGCGATGAGGTGGTTCTCACCGTCATTCGGGATGATGAAACCCTGGAGGTGCCGCTAACACTTGGCAAACGTCCGTAAAGGGCGGTTTGCCCATTCTGCAGGGATCGACTGCCCAACTGGATCGGGTCCCACGCAGAATAACTGCGCCGAATTTGTTATGGCGTGGTTCCAGTTTATACACGTCTGACGTTCTTGGTCGATTGGAGGATCCATGTTTACCGAAAAAGACCTGCGGGAGCTGATTAATTACACCGCTCCACAGCCGGTGCTCAGCGTGTACTTGAATACCGACCCTTCACAGGGCAATGCGGATGCCTATCATCTGCGGTTGCGCAATCTGCTGAAAGGGCTCAAGATACCCATCGGAGAGGCCCTCATCGGGGGAGACCTGGCCTCATCCGTTTCTGCCGTGGAGAAATATTTCCAGCAGGATTACAACTGGCAGGGGCGCAGCGTGGCCGTGTTTGCGTGCGCACCCATGAATTTCTTTAAAGCATACCCTCTTGCGGTTCCGGTGCGGGACCTGGCGCGTGTATCTGATCGGCCCAATGTAAAACCACTGACCGACCTGCTGGACATCTACGGTGGGTACGGTGTGGTGCTGGTGGACCGGCAGGGGGCGCGCGTGTTTCACTTTCACCTCGGCGAATTGCGCGAGCAGGAAGGCACGGTTGGCGAACAGGTGAAGCGCACCAAACGGGGCGGTTCATCCAGCATGCCGGGTCGCCGGGGCGGAGCCGCCGGCCAGACGCGCGCCGTTGAAGAGACCGTGGACCGCAATATAAAGGAAGCGGTTCTGTTTGCTGTGCGTTTCTTTGAGGAAAAACACGTGCGCCGTATCTTAATCGGTGGGACGGACGATAATATCGCCCTGTTCCGTTCAGAATTGCCCAAGGCGTGGCAGAGCCTGGTGATGGGGTCCTTCCCCATGAGCATGACCGCCAGTCATCTGGATGTGCTCACCAAAGCCATGACCATTGGCCATCAGGCTGATTGTGAACGCGAACGCCACATGGCAGACGGTGTGATCACTGCGGCGGCCAAGGGCGGCGCGGCTGTGATCGGTTTGCGGCCCACGCTGGAGGCGCTCAATGGCGGCAGGGTGCAAACCCTGCTATTAAGCGAGAATCTGCACATGCCGGGCTGGCACTGCCAGGCCTGCGATCATTTGAGTGTGGACGGGCAAAAATGCCCCAACTGCAATACCACCATGGACACCGTTCCCGATGCAATGGAACTGGCAGTCATGGCTGTGCTGCGGCACAAAGGCAGCGTTGAGTTATTGCGCCCGTATGAGGCATTTGAGCAGGCAGGCGGTGTGGGAGCCGCGCTGCGTTATTGATATTGACCCCCGGTAAAGCAGCGGGCTGTCTGGTGTTCAGACAGCCCGTTTTGTTTGGATTAGAATTTCTCGTAATGGACCCGTTCAGGTTTATAGCGGTCCACCGGTTGCAGTATGCGGGTGGGGTAACCGATGGCGATCAGCGAAAGCGGGTGTACTTCCTGCGGCAGGTTGAACATGCGGCGCACATTGTCAATGCGGATTTCATCGGGGTGAATGCCCAGCCATACAGCCCCCAATCCCAGGGCGTGGGCTGCCAGTAAAATGTTCTGTGTGGCGGCGGTGCAGTCCTGCATCCAGCGGTCGGGACGTTTTTCCAGGCGGTCGTCACCGCACACCAGGATGGAAAGGGGCGCCTGGTGCAGGCTTTCAGCAGCGGGGTGAAATTCGGTCACCTTTTCCATTGCCAGCCGGTCGGTGATGACCACAAAATGCCAGGGTTGGGCATTGGCAGCCGAGGGGGCTTGCATTGCCGTCCGCAGCAGGGTCTCCAGAATCTCAGGCGAAACGGGTTTTGACGGGTCAAAATGCCGTACGCTTCGCCGGGTCAGCAGAGCTGTCATCGCATCCATTCACCACTCCAGTGTAAGGGTTGTGCTGCATTGTGATTCTATCATATTTGCCGCTCCGAAGATTAATCAGTACATTTGCATTTTTATCAATCACCCGCCAGTGGATTTTTGGATGGAGTGCACGCCACATCATCCACTTGCGGATGGATAAGGGCTGTCCCCGTGCTATACCAGCCTTTATTACCGGGGATCAATCAGTGAAAATGGGAATTGCTTGCTTTGATGCCATTTTGTTGTACCATTTCGGGATAGCATGGAAAAAGAATGATTAACCCGGTTATGCAAAACAGAAGAGCCAATTGACCCCATTAATACATGGATTGATATTATTGAGATGTGCACAAGGATCAACAGGGACACAGCCATGACACAATCGGTGGAGTTGAGCAAACGTGAAGAGGAAGTGGCGAAGCTCGTTATGGAAGGGAAAAGCAACAAAGCCATCGCCCTGGCGCTTCATATTACTGAAAGCACGGTTGAATTTCATCTGAAAAACATCTATGCCAAACATCAGGTCAGTTCAAGGGTTGAGCTGTTGGTAAAACTAAGGGAATCCACAGTTGCGGGTGGGGGCGGAACCTCTGAAAATAAGACCAGTTTTGGCTTTACGGATTGGATCTTATCTCTAAAAGAGGCGGTCTCAAGGACTGTCGGGGAGTTAAAAATGAGTGGTGATGCGAATGTCAATGCCCGTGAGACAGGCAGCCCAATGACCTTTTTTGAAGCGATACGCACCTGCCTGCTTAAGTATGCCGATTTTCACGGTCGCGCCACGCGGGCTGAGTTTTGGTGGTTTGTGCTTTTCGTCGCCCTGGTGGATGCGGCGCTGGTTTACATCAGTGAGACCCTGGGGGCCATTTTCATGATCGCGGTGCTGCTGCCATTCCTGGCGGTGGGAACCCGCCGGCTGCGTGACAGCGGCATGAGTGGCTGGTGGCAATTATTTTTACTGGTTCCGGTGGGAGGCCTGGTGATACTGGGTTTCCTATGGGCGCGGCCATCGGTCAGCGCGCCGATGAATGATACCGACAGACACGGGTAATTCCATTCCGAGCAAGGGGGGTGGTGCTGGCATCCGATTGTGATTCGGGTATAATCCTTGTAACCAACCGATCACAACGAGAGGAACCGCCTTGGCTCGCAAGCGCACCGCCGAAGAACTGACTGTGGAAGAGCTCCGCCACCTGCTGGTGGAAAAAAGCCGCGCCCGCCGCCAGGGACGCCTGGATCATTTCAGGCGCACCGGCCGGGTGGTGCTGGTGGAACCGGAGCCGCGCCCAACCCGTCTGGCGACGCTGCGCAGCGAAGCGATAGAGATCGAAGACGAAGCAGTCTCCGGCGGGGATGAGCCAACCGCCCTGCCAGGCGAGGTTTCCCCCCGCCCGGCGCGCCGCAGGAACGGTTGGATGGACCGCGTGTTGTTTGTGGTGGAAGTGGTTGCGGTGCTTGGCCTGGTGTTTGTGTTGCTGAACGGGTTGAACATCCTGCGCAATCTCAACCAGGAGGTGGCTTCGGTACTGACCCAGGCCACCCTCACGCCCACGCCGTTGATCGGTGCGGTGGTGCTGCCATCAGGGCACACCCCGCCGGATGTGCCCGGCGGAGCGCAGCCAAACGATGCTGAGATCCCCGATCATTTGCGCCCGCTGGTGCAAAGTCTGGCAAACCTGCCGGTTCCCACTCCGGGACCGCAGCAGGCAGTGCGTATCCAGATCCCGGCCATCGGTGTGGATGCGCCTGTGGTGCAGGGGGATGGCTGGGAGCAGCTTAAGAAGGGTGTGGGACAGAACCTGGGCAGTGCCGGTGTGGTTCCCGGAGATAACGGCAACCTGGTGCTCTCGGCGCATAATGATGTCTTTGGCGAGATCTTCAAGGATCTCGACCGGTTGAAGAAGGGCGACGCCATTATTCTCTTCACCAGCCAGCGTACCTACACCTATGTGGTGGAGCAAACCCAGATCGTTGAACCCACGGCGGTTGAGGTGATGAATCAGACGCCCGAATCCATTGTCACATTGATCTCGTGCTATCCTTACATGAAAGACACCCAGCGCATCGTGATCAAAGCCAGTTTCCAATCCCAGTAAGCGTTTTTGGGGGGATGATGCGGTTTCTTGCAGGTGGGTTCAAGGTTGAACCCACTTTTTTGTGTTGGGTACGGGCGCACGGCGGTGCGCCCCAACGGAATATTGCAACACAACCGATTTTTCCTTGACTCATCTGTTGAATCCTGATAGACTCTCCCGTCGCAGTACAGCCTGAAAATGTTTCCATGAAAACCGGATACATCCGGGTTTGCTGGAGCCTTGCAGTTCTGGGATCCCTCTGGTATAATACTGCGCGCTGTAACAATGAAATTTAACAAATGAATGGTTCAGGAAGCGCAGATTGCCGACGTAGCTCAAGCGGCAGAGCAACCGCCTTGTAAGTGGTAGGTTACGGGTTCGATTCCCGTCGTCGGCTCAGTTGACGGTTGGCAAGTGAGATTGGTCTGTAAGGGGCAATCTCACCTGCGAGCTGGCAACAGCTTTACAAAAGATTGGGCGGTTACCCAAGTGGCCAAAGGGGACTGACTGTAAATCAGTTGACGACACGTCTTCGGAGGTTCGATTCCTTCACCGCCCACTGGATCGGCTAGAAGCCGGCCAAGCACCACGCATCATGGCGGAACCTGGAGCACGGCAAGCCCTCATAGCTCAGTAGGTAGAGCACGTTCTTGGTAAGAACGGGGTCATGGGTTCAAATCCCATTGAGGGCTCTTTCTTGCCGACTTCACCTGAAACCGTCTTTGTTTTTAAGGAGAGGAATCATGGCGAAGCAGAAGTTTGACCGAAACAAGCCACATCTGAACGTAGGTACGATGGGACACATCGACCACGGGAAGACCACCCTGACGGCAGCGATCACGAAGGTGTGCGCCATGCTGGGTGGC
>DAOUGC010000101.1:0-16180 GCA_034429695.1 Levilinea sp. | reverse complement strand
GCCGGGGCAGGGGTGGGCTGGGCCGGGTCTGCGGGGGGCGGAGAGACGGGCTGCTCCAAGCGGCAGGCAGCCAGGCTGGCAGCCGTGATGATCACTAGAAATGCGCGTAGCAGGCGCATGGGTTCCTCCTTTGTCAAGGCAGCCATGTCACCCGGTCACTTGCGGTGCAGGGTTTCGCGGTGGCTTCAGGAAAGCATGTATGCCAGGATCCAGCGGGTGGTGTCGATCAGCGCGTCGGTGTGGGTGCGTTCGTAATTGTGGGATGCATCCACGCCGGGACCAATCAAAGCCACCGCCACATCGCCGCCGGCGCGCCAGTAGGCTTCGCCGTCTGAGCCGTAGTTGGGGTAAATATCCACACGATAGTCGATGCCGTTGTCGGCTGCCAGGCGGCGCATTTGTTGTGAGAAATCGTGATGATATGGCCCGCCTGAGTCTTTCACACACAGTGTGGTGTGAAATTCGTCCGAGGTCTGTCCCTGTCCAACGGCAGCCATATCCACTGAGAGCAACTCGACAATGCTGTTGGGTAAGCCCGCTGAAGCGCCGTGTCCCACTTCTTCATAATTCGAAAACAGGAAATGGGTCGTCTGTGCGGGTTTAAGGCCTGCGGCATGCATGGCCTGAATGGCACCGACGATATTCGCCACGCAGGCTTTATCATCCAGATGGCGGGAGCGCACAAACCCATTGGTCACTTCAACGCGCGGATCAAAGGCTACAAAGTCACCCACCTGCACGCCCAGCTTGCGGGTTTCATCCGCGCTGGAGGTGCGCACGTCCAGGCGCACTTCCATGGTGGCGTCCTTGCGCGCGTTTTCGCGCACTTCAGCGCCGTGCACGTGCACCGAGGCATTCTCCAGCAGCAGGCAACCGCGAATGGTATGCCCGGCCTGGGTGAATACCGTCAATCCTTCGGTTTCCACCGTTTGCCATGCGTACCCGCCGATCTGCGTCAGGCGCAGGCGGCCATTGCTCTTGATCTCCTTGACCATCGCGCCCAACGTATCAACATGGGCGGTCAGGGCGCGCGGGGCATCATTGCTCTCACCCTGCCAGGTGGCAAGCAGCGCCCCCTTGCGGGTGCGGCTGAGCTGCAGCTCCGGGAAAGCAGAAAGCGCCTTTTCCACGTACTCAATGGCGGCGCGGGTGTAACCGGTGGGCGATGGGGTGTTGAGCAGCCCGGTCAAAAAATCAAGCTGGTACTGGGTATCGGGAGTGGGAATGGCCATGGTATTTGTGAGGGTGATATGCTGATGAGTGAAGGTTACGCGCCGGTATAGGCGCTCATTTTTTCCCGCCATGCCTGGGGCAGCGGCTCGCTGGCGTGCGCATGGTAATTGAAGTGCACCATCACCGTTTCGGCGGTGGCCATCACTTCGCCTGTGTCAACGTCTTCAATCTGATATTCAAGGGTGAAGCTCTTATTGCCCAGGCGCGCCACGCGCAACCCCACCTGCACCTTCTGGGTGGGTTTGATCGGCGCTTTATAGACGATGTGCAGGTCGGCCACAATCAAGCCGAGGTCAAAGAAGGATACGCCATCAAACAGGCCAATGTCACGGATCCACGTGAAGCGTGCATACTCGATGAAGGTGGCGTAGTGGGCATTATTAACGTGCCACTGGGGATCCAGATCCCCATAACGGATTTGAACAGGGCATTTGTAGGGGAATTGGGGCATGATTAGATTATATCATCGGCTTTTTTTGGCGTGTTTAAAAGTAATACGGATGGAATGACCTTTTACACTTGCCGGATTTTTTAGACTGGAATAGACTTATTTATAACAAGAGAAATCTTACCCATAATACCAAAAGAGGAAGATTTATATGCAAATCACAAGACAGGCTGACTACGCCCTGCGCGCCATGATGTATCTCGCGCAGTTGGAGCCCAATCAGCGGGCGGCGACCAGCCAGATCGCTGATGAGCAACGCATTCCGCCTTCATTCCTGGCAAAAATCATTTCCCAACTTTCCATCGCCGGACTGATCCATACCTCGCGCGGCGCACGTGGTGGCGTCTCGCTGGCTCGTGATCCTGATGAAATCACCATTCTTGAAGTTGTGGAAGCCATTGATGGCCCAATCGCTCTGAATGAATGTACGGGAAGTCCTGCCAACTGCCCGTTTGGCGACGAGTGCCTGCTGCGCCCGTTGTGGTGCGAGGCTCAGGCTGACCTGGTGGAAAAACTGCGCAAGACCACTTTCGCAAGCTTGCCGTTGCGTACACAACCGGCTTAATCGCTGCCGGGGGAGGGGCCCATGCCGTTTGGAACACCGCTGGACCGCCAATGGGTGCTGGTTACCCGGAGTGGCGCTGTTGTGGTTGACTGGGGGGAAGGCATGTATCAGGACCTCAGGGAAGGCACTTTCCTGGAATTAATGGATGGTGATATTTCCCATCCGGCCAGTGATGATGACCTGCTTGCTTTGAAGTTTTCCGGCATCATTGATGGCTTTACCGAAAAACAGGTGTTCTTTTTGTCGCTGCCGGAACGGCCCATCCGAACCATCGAATAATTTTTTTGGCAGGTTGCATTTACCGAACTCTTGAACTCATTTTGCCCTGATCGGCGAAATGAGTTTTTTGTTGCCGATGCATGGCTATAATTAACCCATGCTCCGCTCCCCCAATTCCGCAACTCCACGTCGCTCCATGGGTCTTGTGGTGGGCATCTTTGTGTTTGCCCGCCTGATCCCCAACATTGCCCAACGCATGATTTATCCATTTTTGCCTGTTTTCTCCCGCGGGCTGGGGGTGGGGTTGGAGAGCATTTCACTGGCGCTGACAGCACGGTCGTTAACCGGCGTGCTCAACCCGCTGGTGGCGCCCTTTGCCGACCGTTACGGGCGCAAGGCTGGGATGCTGCTGGGCATGGGAATTTTCTCGGCGGCCATGTTCCTGCCGGTGCTGCTGCCCAATTTCGCCGGTTTTACTGTTGCGCTCAGCATTTCCATGCTGGGGGTGTTTATCTTCATCCCTTCCGTGCAGGCTTATATTGGCGATCAGGTGGCGTACGGAAAGCGCGGGGGTATGCTGGCGATCACCGAGCTGGGCTGGTCGATCAGCTTTATTGTGTTTGTCCCGCTGATGGGTCTGCTGCTGGCGGCTGCGGGGTGGCTGGCGCCGTTTCCGGTGCTGGGGGCTGCTGGGTGGCTGGCTTTTCTCCTGCTGGTTCTATTTGTTCCTGCTGATCGGCCGGTGGGCAGGACCTCCAGCGCCACGGGGGTATACCGCGCCATTTTTACCAGCCGCGCGGCGCTGGCAGTGTTGGGCATGTGTTTCTGCCTGACGGCTGCCAACGAAGTGGTCAACGTGGTTTTTGGTGTATGGATGGAAGCCTCCTTTGGCCTGCAGGTGGCAGCGCTTGGGCTGGCGAGCGCGGTGATCGGTTTTGCCGAACTGGGCGGCGAAGCCGGGACGGTGGCGCTGGTGGACCGCATCGGCAAGGAAAATGCGGTGCGTTACGGCCTGATCGCCAGCATCATTGCCTCGCTGCTGTTACCCGTGCTGGGCACAAACCTGATCGGAGGGCTGGCAGGGTTGTTTCTGTTTTATATTGCCAATGAATTTTGCATTGTCTCCTGCCTGCCGCTGGTGTCCCAGGTGCTGCCGGGCGCGCGGGCCACGCTGCTGGGGGTCAATGTGGCCGCATTCTCCCTGGGGCGCGGGCTGGGCGCACTGCTGGCTCCGCATCTGTATACATTTGGTCTGATCGGCAATGTGGTTGCCGCGGTGGTGTTTAATCTGCTGGCGATCTGGATGCTCACCCGCGTACAGGTGGCGGAAGAACATACCGACCTCCCACCTGATGATCAACACGTATAATTATCTTCAATAACGCTGTAAAGCTTGCCTTCCATGATGTCCACCAAGGGGAAAAAACATGCCCGTTTTACTGACTCATGCTTCGCAATTGATCCCGCTTACACCGCAGCCGCAACGCGGTTCTGTGCTCGGCACGCTGGACGCCATCCCTGACGGCGCTATCCTGCTGGATGGCGAAACCATCGCTGCAGTGGGAACCACGGACGACCTGCTGGCGCGCTACCCACACGAAACCCGCATGGATGTGTCCGGCTGCGCGATCATCCCCGGCTTTGTGGACCCGCACACGCACCTGGTGTTTGCCGGTGACCGCGCCGCAGAGTTTGAGATGCGCCTGCAGGGCAAAACCTACATGGAGATCATGGCCGCCGGTGGGGGCATTGTCTCCACAGTGCGCGCCACCCGTGGGGCAGGGCTGGAAACACTAAAAGCCGAGACCCGCGCGCGCGCAGCGGCATTGCTGGCGCACGGTGTGACCACCGCCGAGGCCAAGACCGGTTACGGCCTGGAGACCACCAGCGAGCTGGAACAACTGCATGCGCTGCTGGAACTGGACGAAGAGGGTCCGCTGGAAATTGTACCCACCTTTCTGGGCGCACACGCCGTACCGCTGGAATACAAGGGTCGTGAGGACGAATTCACCGGTGTGGTGGTGAATGAAATGCTGCCTGCTCTGCTGGATTGGTGGCATGAGCACGCTGCATCAAAACCACTGCCGTTTGTGGATGTGTTCTGTGAAACAGGCGCCTTTGATCTGGCGCAGTCGCGGCGCATCCTGGAGCGGGCGCGCGAACTGGGCTTCCCGTTGAAAATTCATGCAGATGAGTTTGACAACCTGGGTGGGGCCAGCCTGGCTGCAGAGCTGGGCGCTGCCAGCGCCGATCACCTGGTGAAGACTTCGGCGGAGGATATTGCCGCGCTTGCCGCAGGTGACACGGTGGCGGTTGCGCTGCCGTGCACCCCGTTTGGTCTGGCTGATCCGCATTACACCCCCGCGCGCGAGATCATCGCGGCTGGCGGGTTGCTGGCAATCGCATCTGATCTCAACCCTGGCACGGCCTGGTGCGAGAACTTCCAGTTCGTGATCGCCCTGGCCTGTCGCTATCTGCGCATCACCCCGGCGCAGGCACTGGCGGCTGCAACGATCAACGCGGCGGCTGCGGTGGGGCGGGCAGAGCGCATCGGCTCGCTGACCCCTGGCAAACAGGCCGACCTGTTGGTGCTCTCCGTGCCGGATTACCGCCATCTGGCTTACCGCTTTGGCGGCAACCTGGTCAAAACCGTGATCAAACGCGGGCGGGTGGTTCGTCCGCTTGTATAAACCATGACAGGAGACCTTCATGCCCGACATTGAAACCGCGCGAACCTGGTATCAGGATGCTGACGCGATCCACGATTTTGAACATGTACTGCGCGTGTATCATGTATCCGACCGGCTGGCGCGCGAGGAAGGCGCAGACATCGAGATCGTCAACGCTGCGGCGCTGCTGCATGACTCGCGCGGGACCCTGCCCGGTTCGGATGAACGCAAGGAGCACCACCTGGCATCTGCCTTGTTTGCGGGCGAGGTGCTGACTGCAGAGGGCTGGCAGGCGGATCGGATCGCAGCGGTACAGCATTGCATCCGTGCCCACCGCTACCGCAGCGGGGGCGAAACGCCTGAAACGCTGGAAGCCATGTGCATCTACGATGCCGACAAGCTGGACGTGCTGGGCGCGATCGGTGCGGTGCGCACGGTGGGGTACGCCCTGCTGGCAGGTCAACCTGCATATGCCGAGCCGTCGGAGCATTTCATCACGACGATGGAAAAAGAACCAGGAGAGCCGCACAGCGCCTATCACGAATGGTTGTTCAAGCTGCGTAATGTGCGCGAGCGCATGTTTACAAAGGCAGCGCGGCGCATCGCGGATGAACGCCACGCTTATCTCGAGGAGTTCTTTCGTCGGCTGGGTGCAGAAATGCGCGGTGAGATGTAAATCCATCTGTTCGCGGAGGGGTGATCATGCGATTGGGGCAAAAGGTACTTCTGTCGGTTGAAATCATTTTGATTTGCGGTCTGCTGGCAGTGGTTTATGTACCTGCCGTTGATCGCATACCATTTACTCCGGATGAGTCGGACTGGATCAGCACCAGCCAGTTCTGGGAGGCTTTCATCACGGGGGAATTTCCTGAAGGTGCGTGGCACGGCGTGTGGGGTTGGGATATGACCGTGTGGACATTGACCCAGCCGCCCGTGACGCGCTATATTGTTGGCATCGGGCGGTCACTGGGGGGCTATTCGGTATCCGAGCTGACATTTCCGTGGAGCTGGGCGCATACCGTTGAGCAAAACCGGGAACTGGGGAATTACCCTTCGGATGGACTGTTGCATGCTGCGCGCATGCCCATGGCGATCCTCAATGTCGTTAGTGGCATGATCCTGTTTGTACTGCTGCGTTTTGCATCGGGCCGGCTGACCGCTTACCTGGCAGCGGGCAGCCTGTTAATCAACCCGTATTTCCTGGATACGCTCAGCCATGCCTGGACCGAACCGTCCCTGATGTTCTTCACATGCATCGCGTTATTAATGCTATTCATCGGCTTAAGCCGCCTGGAGCAGGAAGATGCGGAAAAGTTGGTGGCGCGCAACGGCTTCAGCCCTGCATTTGGCTGGCTGGTGCTGTCGGGGGTCTTTATTGGGTTGGCGGGCGCTTCCAAGATCAACGGGATGCTGGCAGCAGGCGGGCTGGCTCTGGTAGCCCTGCTGGGTTATCTGCTGCGCAAACGCGAGCTTGCCGCGCGTTTCCGACGTGCATTTGGTCTGCGCAGCGCACTGTTGATCATCTTCGCCGCCTATGGTGTATTCATTCTGGTGAATCCTTTTTTATACCCCGATCCGCTGATCAATACGGGCCTGATGTACAAATTCAGATTGCATGAAATGAATGTGCAGATGGCGGGTTTTCCCGAGGCGGTAATTGATACACCCCTGGAAAGGGTACGGGTGCTGGTTGAACGTGTTTTCCAGGATACCCAGGTGCTGCATTTCAAGGGTGCATGGATGGTCAATCTGCCACTGGCGCTGATGGGCGCTTATGAAGCCTGCCGCACGCTGCGCAACTGGATCAGGGGTTGTACCACTCCAGGTGGGGCTGCTGCTGCGGTCCTGTTGATGGGTCCACTGCCGGTGGCGCTGGCAGCCCTGGCCACGCCGCTTGACTGGATTCGGTACTATCTCTTTCCGGCATTGCTTGTGACCGCGCTGATCGCGGTGGGGATTAACGGATTGGCCCGCCGCCTGCTGGAACGGCAATTTACAGGTTCCTTACGCCTGGTGCGGGAACTTGTCATCCCTGAGGGTCACGGTTAGAATGAAAGCATGAGCATCCCATACGGTCCCATTCTGGTTGTGGAAGACATCGGCAATGTGCGCGAGTTGATCGAGGTCACATTGCGGTTCAAGGGCTATCCGGTGATCACGGCCACCAATGGGCGTGAGGCGCTGGATCTGCTGCAGACCCAGCATCCCTCGCTGGTGATCACCGACATCCTTATGCCGCGCATGGATGGCTATGCCCTGGCGCACAACATGCGCAAGGACCCGCGCAGCAGCACCATCCCGATCATCTTCATTTCCGCCACCTACATCACGCCTGAGGACAAGAAGTTTGCGCTCAGCCTGGGTGGGGTGCGTTTCATTGAGAAGCCCATCGACACCGAGGATTTCCTGCTCACCGTGGCTGAGGTGCTGACCCAGGGGGTGAGCACACTGCCGCGCCCGCTGCAGGATCAGGAGTTCTATGCGGGGTATCGGGAACGGTTGGAGTACAAGCTGCGTCATAAAAACACGCAGATTGCCCGTACCGAACGCCTGTTGCAAACGCTGCCAGCCGAGCAGCGCCCGGCATTTGAAACGCTCATGGAGCAGTCGCTGCGCGACAGGGATGAGATACAGGTGGAGTTGGACGGCTTGAACAATCTGCTGGATCAGTTCAACGAAACCTCTTCATAAGAAAGCGAACAAAAAATCATGCGACCCACCCTGGAACAGATCAGGAGCTGGGCGGTTCAGGCCGGGGCGATTTTGCGCGCCGGTTACGGCCGCCAGCTTGATATTCAATACAAAGGTGCGATCAATCTGGTGACCGATGTTGACCAGAGGTCCGAAGCTTATCTGCTGGGCGAGATTAACGCTGCATTTCCAGAGCACACCATCATCACCGAGGAATCGGGATTGCACCAGGGCAACCGCAGCCAGTGCTGGTATATTGATCCGCTGGACGGCACGGTCAATTATGCGCATGCCATACCGGTGTTCTGTGTATCCATTGCTTATGCTGAGGATGGTGTGTTGCTGATGGGAGTGGTGTACGACCCGATGCGCGACGAATGTTTCTCGGCTGAGCGCGGGCAGGGGGCGTATCTGAATGGCGAACGGCTGACGGTATCGGCGGCGGCAGACCTGCTGCACTGTTTGATGGCAACCGGTTTCCCGTACGACCGCCAGACTGCGCGGGTGAATAATCTGGATAACTTCACCCGGCTCACCATGCTCACCCAGGGTGTGCGCCGGCTGGGCTCGGCTGCGCTGGACCTGTGCTATGTGGCGTCAGGACGGCTGGACGGATACTGGGAGTTGAGCCTTGAGCCGTGGGATGTGGCAGCCGGTGTGTTGATTGTGGAAGAGGCCGGTGGGGTGGTCAGTCGCATGAGCGGCACGGGCAACCTGCTTGAAAAGCCGATCAGTGTGGTGGCGGCAAATCCGGTCATTCATCCGCTGCTGCTGGCTGAGTTAAGGGCCTGACGGGGAATGACAATAATGAGTTGAATCGTGGTCCGTCGGTGGCTTCGATTTTGACCCCGCCCTTTTTTTGTGGATCATGTATAAATCGGTGGGTCGGGAAAGCACCGACATCTGTTCCAACTAATAGTCCAAGTTGAAAAAGGTGGGGTGATTCGCCAGCGAAGCTGGTGTGCCCCACCCTACCTTCCTGACAGCAACGAATGAGCAAAGGCGTTTCTACTCCCCCATCGATGTTGTTTTCGATGGGGGAGGTGGTCCCGAACGCCGGGGTTGACGTTTGACCGCGATGGATATTGAACGGCGTTCGGGAGCGGAGGGGGTGTTTTTTGCGGTGCAATTATCAAATGGTGGGCTGAAAAAACTTCAGTGGTAGGGTGGGCTGATGCTTTCTCAGCCCACCGAATGTGTGCGGTAAATAACATTATCCACATTGATTGATGAAAAGCGGTGGGCTGGAAAGTACACCAGCCCACCCTACGTGCATTAACTTGATGTTTTACTCAAGGCACCCTTGATGTTCTATTCAAGGGCAGCATCCGTCCCCATGTACTCAAACTCAATGCGTGCGGGACCATCGGCGAAGGACATGGCGCCCACACCAACGTACCCATCCGCCAGGTAGTTATCGGTCAGATCCTTGTTGTGGCGGGTCTGCAGCACATCATTGATATAGAGATAGAAGTAACTCCCGTTGCACTCCATCCCAATGGTGTTGGTGTTAAACCCAGTCTTGATGTCATTGGTAAACACCCGCTCAAGCCCCAGCAGGTTGACATACGGGTTTTTCCCCTGGCTCTTCAGGGAGGGATCGTAGCGGTAAAACTCGTACGAACCGGAATACAGGCCGCGCGTGGAGATCCTGAACTCGTACCAGCCGTAATCGGATACCCGGCATAAAACAGACATGCCATTGCGGTTGCCCGAGATCGTCTCTGCCATGGCCTCGACATAAACATTGTCGTATACCCAGCCGGTGTTGTAGACGTACGAATACACCTCAGAATTGGGCATCTCGAACTTCAGGCGCTGCGATGAGGTCAGTTCAGCGAAATCCTTGGGTTGCTCTGGCACTTCCAACTGCAGCAGATAGTCCAGATACGAGCCGTCGAACTCATCCACAAAGTAGTCGCCCGAGGCGGTAGCGCCGCCGTTACCGCCGGTGTTACCGCCGTCGGTAACGTCCAGCGAACCGGTGGATTCCAGTTCGCGGCCGTTGATCTGACCTTCCATCACCTCGCCGGTCTTATAACGGAATACTTTGACGCCCAGCACGTCCTCAGGGTCATGCCCGCGCAACACGCCGCAGTACTCAGACAGGGTTCCGTCTTTTGCCAGGCTGATGCCTTCCATCTCCAACAAAATATCGCCAGCGCGGATGCCCGCCTGATCAGCCGGTGAACCCGAGGCAACCGAGTAGATCCAGATGCCCGAGAAACCATCTTCGGTTACAAAAGCCTCTCCATTGAGACCGATTGAGAGCACATTCTCACCCTGCATCAGATCAGCCAGAATGGGCTCCGCCTCAGTGTAACTGATGGAGTAGTTTTGTTTTTCGGTAATGGAGTAGTTCACGCCGATAACCTGGGCGTCGGTGGTCACCAGCGGACCTCCAGATGAGCCGTGATCAGTGGAGGCGTCGTGCTCAATGATCGAGTCCACATCGGTCCAACTGGTCGCCAGACTGGCTGAGTCCTTGGAGATGACACCCTTGTGCTCGGTGTATTCGGGGTCACCCAGCGGATACCCCAGTGCGTACACTTCCATGCGGCGTTCAACCGGATCAGTGTACCACTCGAAGTAGGGATAGCCGTCGCCGTCAATGTCGATCACGGCAAGGTCGGAGCACTCCGAATAACCCACCACCTTTGCGCGGCGTGGTTCGGGATCATCGCTGAAATAAACTTCCACCAGGGCAGCGCCCGTCACCACATGATTGTTGGTCACTGCCAGACCGCTGGGGTCAATGATAAAGCCGGAGCCGGAGAATGATTCCTCATAAGAACCATAGCCGGCATACTCATAGGAACCCTGCACCACGATGCGAACAACGGCGCTTTCGGCGTCCGACAGGTCCTGAATGGCGCCAGCCCCAGGGGTATTGTCATCATCGTCCTCTGGTTGATCCACCGGTTCCACTTCCTGGGTCACATCACCCACAGTGGGGTCCTCCACCGGTTCTGGAGTTTCATCTCCACCGCTGCCAAAGCTGCATGCCAGGCTCGCGAGAAACAACAGCAGCACAGGGATTAACAGGCTTCTTTTCATTTTTTCTCCTCTCAGGAATACCCACGCATAACAGCCGGGCTACGACAAAGACGTATGATGCTACCGATTAAACGTACAATGGAAAACAATCTTAAATTACTATAATCAAAAAGAAAATGTACGTCAAGAAAAAGGGGATTCAAGTGCAATAAAAATATCGTGAATTGAAAATGAGAAACCCCTCCCCACCCGATGGATGCCAGAGAATGGAGATGGCAACCATGCTGCCCTTATTATAAGGAAAACCGCCCCGGGGTGCACAGTCCCAGAGCGGCAAACTTACGGTTGGCGTTTCAGCCGCGCATGTTTACGGGCGTTCGGCTGAGAAATAATCGAAATAAACCGAGACGGGTAGCAGATCCGTTGACATGGCGCCAATGCCCACCCAGTCCCCTTCGGAAAGGGTCCCATCCTGTACTGCGGCGATCTCGGTGCCGTTGGTTCCCATGCTCAGGCTGGAGCCGTCACAGGTGACACGGAAGACATTTTCACGGGTGGGATACAGGGTTTCGATATCCACACCACCACTATCCAGCAGGATGTATGGGTTCTTGCCCGAATCCGCCTTGCGAGCGGCATCGTAACGGAAGATATAGTACAGGCTGTTCGAGGTCACGCGGAACTCGTACCATGCGGTGCGATCCTCGTTTACCCGGCAAACCAGGGCGATGCCATTTTGCAGCGCACCGCCAGCCTGGTACAACACTTCCAACACGGCGTCCGGACCGATTGGGTCGTTATAAAACTTGTAAGCATATGTTTCATTTGCCAGGAACTGGAACTGCATGCGTCCATCCTCAAAGTGGATCTGGCTGGACTCATCATTCTTCTGTGCCTGGGTGGTCACGGTGAAGGTATCACCCCACACATCATTCATCACTGAAAAATCGTCGTACGCCTCGCGCACTTCATCGCCCTCAGGAGTGGGGGTGGCAGGTTCTTCGGTGACTTCAAAGGGACTCGTGGGGCGGACTTCTTCATCATCCCCGTTGAACGGCAAAACGCTGCCTGCGCTGCACGCCATACTGGCCAGCAGCAAGACGATTAATGGAATAAACACCGCTCGTTTCATGTCCATCCTTCCTTTCTTCCTTAGAAAATGGTTCCGCCATCCGTTGTGAAATTTCCCCCATCAACGAGTGTGACATGCGAAGATTGGTACTTGACCTTGTGACTGAAGCGCCTAAAAAGTATTAAATCACAAACCGAACGGTAATGTCAAGTATACATTTCGTTAGGTGGGGATAACCGTGCTGCGTTTTCCCTTGAAGGGATGTCACGAAGGCTGGATCGCGTTCCCCCTCCCCCAGCGGTGTTTTTTTCGCTTTGGGAGGTGTCGCTGAACGCCATTCGGGGACGGAGGGGGTGTTTTTTATCACCATGGCGTTTCGCGTTCCATTTGTGTCGTTCGTCCGTTCGTGTGATTCGTGTTTGCTTTTCACCCCCGATGAACTTAACACGAATTACACGATGGGACGAAATTCACGATTTTTTCTCATTCATACCATTCGTGATCGGCGGCTTGGAAGAACACCAAGCCGCCCTACGAAAAACGTCCGTGTCGTTCGTTCCTTCGTGTCATTCGTGTTAAAGACCTGATCAGGTTAAAAAACTACAAAAAGCGTTTCGTGTTCTACTTTAATATGATACTAGGTAATGTAATCCCGAAGCTGTCGCGAACGTCTGGGATGGCGTAAGCGGCGCACGCCGCCCCTAGGTAATGTAATCCCGAAGCTGTCGCGAACGTCTCGGATGGCGCAGGCGGCGCAGCGCCTTACTCTCAATTTGCCGGATGCGCTCACGGGTCAACCCAAACTTTTGCCCCACCTCTTCCAGCGTATAGCTGCGGCCATTTTCCAAGCCAAAACGCAGGCGCAAGATGCGCGCCTCACGAGGGGGCAGGGTATCCAGCACCTCTTCGATCTTGTCACTCAGCAGTTTGGTGTAAGCACTCTGGATCGGCGTTGGGGTGACATCGTCCTCAACGAACATACCCAGTTCGGCGTCGTCCTCATCCTCATTGATCGGGCTTTCCAGCGAGAGCGGCAGCCAGGATACACGCAGCATCCAGTCCACCTTGCCAGCCGGCACACCAATGCGTTCAGCCAGCTCCTCGATGGTCGGCGCACGCCCCAGCACCTGCTCCATCTCGTGCGAGGTCTTGTACAACTGGCGGATGCGGTCCACCATATGCACCGGCACGCGAATGGTGCGGCCCTGATCGGCAATGGCGCGCGTGATCGTCTGGCGGATCCACCAGGTGGCATAAGTGGAAAAACGGAAACCGCGCTGGTATTCGTATTTCTCCACCGCCTTCATCAATCCCAGGTTGCCTTCCTGAATGAGATCGAGGAAGGGAACCCCGCGCCCCATGTAGCGTTTGGCGATGCTGACCACCAGACGGGTATTGGCTTTGATTAAATGCTCGCGGGCCTGCTGCCCGTCCTGCTCCTGACCTTCCAGCTCAGCGCGCAGACGTTCAGAGCAGCGCCCGTTCATCTTGTTCAGCTTCTGGCGCGCCGCCCGTCCACACTCAATACGCTGCGCCAGGTGAACCTCCTCCTCAACGCCGAGCAGCGCCACCCGAGCCATTTCCTTAAGGTACAGGCCAATGGTGTCATCACTTGAGATGGGGGTCAGATCTGCATAAGGGTTCAGGTCACTGGCAGGTTGATCATAATCCGCGCCGTCATCGTCGTCCTGATCCAGGATGTCCACCCCACGCCGGCGCAGGGCGGTCATAATGGCTTCCAGGCGTTCGGCATCCTTGCTGGCATCTGGATAGACCTCGATCAGATCATCCGTGGTGAGATACCCCTGCACGTCGGCCTTCTCGAGCAGCATGGTCAGAATTCCGGAGCTTTTTTTGTGCCTACCTGGGTTTGCCAATTTTCCCTCCTCGTTTTCAGCAATCAGGCTTCGTCAGATGCGGCATCAGCTCGTGCATAAACTTTACCTCTGCCTCTCGTGGGCAGGCTTGTGAGGGAAACAATCGCGTTCAGCGCGCGTTCAGCGCGCTCAAGCTTCGTGGTTCTCTGAATGCTCGCAATTTCCCTTGTTTAAGTCTGCTCCGCACACAATACACAACCCTTTGCAGTCCGGTTTGCATACCGGGCTGATGGGTACTTCCAGCAACAGATATTCACGCACCAATGGCTCGAGGTCAATATTCATGTCCTCAGGAACCATCAGGTCGGTATCAGAAATTGGCTTGTTGCGAAAAGCGTACAGTTCCTGAAACTCAGCGCGAAGCGCCTGTTCGGATGGTTGCAAACAACGCACACACTCTATATCCTGCACCTTGCCGGAGAAGGCAGCCTCCACCAGCAGTCCCTGTGGGGTACGCGTGACCTTGGCAAGGCCGGTGATGTCTTTTACATCCAGATCTTCAAGATGAACAAAGGGATATTCAAACGCAAACTCACGGCTGGTTCCAACCGATGAGTTGAGCAAAAAGCCCACGTTGAGGCGAAAAGGATGGCGGGGTGAATACACTGGATAATCGTTCAATGAATGGAATATAATTAGAACACAGTCAGTATAACATAACGATTATACGAAGTCAACTTTTTATTATTTTTATCATAAATATTGGAGACCACATGCCCTCCCTGCTGATCGCCACCAACAACCCCGGAAAACGTTCCGAGCTGCAGGCGCTGTTTGCCGCCATTCCACTCCTCACCGGCATCGATCTGTTACTGCCCGCCGACCTGGGCATCCATCTGGATGTGGTGGAGGATGCCGGTGACTATGCCGGCAATGCCGCCAAAAAAACCGCCGCGTTTTGTGCTGCCGCAAGCGCCGCCGGGCAGCCCATGCCCACCCTGGCGGATGATTCCGGTCTGGAGGTGGACGCACTGGGCGGCGCGCCGGGGGTGCATTCCCACCGTTACGGCGGGCTGCAACACGGCTCAGATGCCGACCGCCGCGCGCACCTGTTAAAGAATCTGCTGCCTCACCCCAGACCGTGGAGTGCTCACTTCCATTGTACGGTTGCCATTTCTGTGCCAGATTCCCCGCTCGGGCAGGTTTATTTCGCCGAAGGCAACTGCCCAGGTGAGATCATCCCGGATGAGCGCGGCTCGAACGGGTTTGGTTATGATCCCATTTTTCTGCTGACAGAACTGGGCCGCACCATGGCGCAATTGAGCATGGACGAAAAAAACCGCCTGTCGCACCGGGGACGGGCGGTACAGGCGGCGGCTGATCAACTTAACCGGTTGCTGTTCGGTTAGGGCGAAATCAACGGGAAGTAACGCGTATTGGGGATGCCGCGCAGCAGCACATACACGGTGCGCGCCCGGCCTTCCATTTCCGTATTCAACACCAGCCGCGCCAGCTTTTCTGAACGGTCCGGTTGCGTGTATTCGATCACAAGATTGCAATCCATATCCCCACCCGGAGGCCCCCCGGCTTCGGTCCACTGATAACCACTGCACTCATCGGTCACCAGGTTAAAGTAAGCTGATTGCCCCGCGTGAGCGCTGTCAAAGTCACTCACGGACACACCGTTGACGGTGATGGGCCCGATAAAACTGACCGTGAAGGTCAGGCGGGTGGGTTCATTGATCCAGCCATAGAAGTACCCCGCCGAAGGTTGGACGCTGGGGTTGCCCGGCATGGTACCTTCGTCACGTTTGACGATGATGGGGGCTGGCAGTTTTGCGCCTTCGGCTTCCGCATGCACCAGATCGGTTTCGGTCCAGAAGGCAATAAACTGCCCCCAACCGTTGAGCGCCGATTGCGCCGACGGCCCGCGTGCCTGCTCACCGTAGGTGTTGAGCGAGACGCGCCATACAGGCCCCGGCGTGCTCAGGTTGCGCACATCACGCATGAACACATCCGGGCAGTTGCTGAGATTCTCACCACCAACGAACAGCCGGCAATTGTAGTTGTCATCGCCCAGCACCAGGTTGGTGGCGTAGGATGTAAACGTGATCGCACGCCCATCACCCGATAAAGAAGGCGCTGACGAGTGCTGATTGGTCTGTTCGCCTGTTATGGTGGTGGATAGCAAATGGATCGATTCCGCTTCACTGGTTGGGTCAAGCTCATACCCAAAAATATCGCCCTTTGAATTGAGATCACCGCTGACCAGGTTGCTGGCAAGCGAGGCATACACAACGCGCACGTGATCCCAGATACCGTTCGCCACCGTGTCGGTGTCGGCCAGGGCAATGGCAGGGAACCACGAATGACCATTGGCAGGGGCATTGCCCGACAGCACGCGTGAAACCAGGAAAACCTTGACCGCTCCCGGCTGTGAATATTCATCCAGAATACCGTCCAGGTCCT
>DAOUGC010000100.1:0-3182 GCA_034429695.1 Levilinea sp. | reverse complement strand
CATCGGCAGCCGTCGCGCTGGCTGCCACCGAACGCTTGAAGGTGGGCATCGGGCTGATACCGGTGAAGGCATACAACCCGCTGTTTGCCGCCATGGAGATCACCACCCTGGCGCGCGCCTTTCCGGGGCGCTTCCTGCCCGGTTTTGGCTACGGGGTGGATGTCTGGATGGCGCAGATCGGCGCGGCGCAAAAGCCCTCGCTGGCGGCGTTGAAACAGACCGTAACCGCCGTGCGAGAACTGTTGCAGGGGCGCATGGTAAACACCGTCACGGAGCAGATCCACCTGGAAAACGTGCAGATGCAAATGACGCCGGACGCCGTGCCGCCGCTGTACATCGGCGCGATGCGGGAAAAGTCGCTGCAGGCAGCCGGAGCCGTGGCGGATGGGGTCATCCTGACCGGCATGTCCTCCCCGGCGTACATCCGCTGGGCACGGGGGCAGATCAGCGCCGGAGCCGAAGCAACTGGCCGCGCCATGCCGCGCGTGGCGGTGTATCTGGATGTCAAGGTCAGCCGTGACGGTGAAAGCGCGCGGACAGCCGTGCGCAATGCGCTGGCAGAGCGCATGCCATGGGCTGACGTGCAGACCAATGCGCTTGGCATCAGCGTTGAAATGCAGGCTCTGGCAGAAAAATACACCGGCGGGGCGTTTGCCGGAGCCATCCCGGATGCATGGCTGGATGAGTTTGCCGCCAGCGGCACGCCGCAGCAGGTGATAGATGCGCTGCCGCGCTGGTTCGCCGCCGGTGCGGATGTGCTCATCTTCCAGCCGCTCAACGGCGACCCGGCCTGCCTGGACGAGTACGCGGAGTTGTTGATGGGGGACTTGAAATAATCACTGTTCGGAGGTTGCAATGAGAAGGAACATTACCTTCCGTGCTGAGCGGGAATTGATTGAGAAAGCCCGGCGGCGGGCGCAGCGTAATCACACCAGCTTGAATGCTGAATTTCGGCGCTGGTTACAACAGTATGCCGAGACGCCTCATATGGCTACTGATATTGAGAAGTTGATGGAGAAATTTCGCTATGTGGTCCCTGGTCGGAAGTATACACGGGATGAGATGAATGAGCGATAGATATTTCCTGGATACCAATATTTTCGTTTACCTGTTTGATGAGAGCCAGCCGGAGAAAAAAAGTCGGGCAATGGCTCTGGTATCCGATGCACTTGAATCGGGTGATGGAATTATCAGTTGGCAGGTCATTCAAGAGTTTTTGAATGTTTCCACCCGAAAATTCTCTGTGCCCCTAAAACCAGGGGATGCCAAAGAATATCTGCTCAAGTTGATGAACCCACTATGCCAGGTTTTGCCGTCGAGTGATTTGTTTCAATCAGCATTGGACATAAACCAACAAACAAATTATTCATTTTATGATTCACTGATTATCGCCAGTGCTTTGCAGGCTGGATGTAAGGTTTTATTTTCAGAAGATATGCAATCTGGTCAGGTAATTGAAGACCTGGAAATCATCAATCCATTTAATTGAGGATCGCTGATAAATCGATGTGTTTCTGGCATTTAATACTGTGGTTATGATACACTCCGCCTGAAAGAGAGGGGAAAGGCCATGCAGGCGATAAAATTCTTGAATCTGGGGTTGCGTTTTCTGCTGGAGATTGCCAATCTGGCGATCTTCATGGTGTGGGGCTGGCGCACGGGGTCAGGCCCGCTGCTCAAATGGCTGCTGGCGATTGCCCTGCCGCTGGCGGCGGCCGCCGCATGGGGCGCGCTGCTGGCGCCAAAAGCCCCGCGCCGGTTGCGCGGAGCGTCCTTCGTACTGGTTGAGGTCGCCATTTTTGCGCTGGCAGGTTGGGCACTGTACGCCCTGGCCGGGGCGGGTGCTGCGCTGGTTTATATCGGTATTTATGCGCTTCACCGTTTATTGTTTACCATCTGGAGGCAGGATGCACAGCAAACCAGTCTCATCCATTGATGAATACATTGCCGGTTACCCTGCCGATGTGCAGGCGGTGCTCAACCGGTTGCGCGCGCTGGTGCACGAGACGGTGCCGGAGGTGAGCGAGAAGATCAGCTACAAGATGCCCGGTTTTTTTGTGGACGGCATGGGGCTGGTATGGTTTGGGGCGTACAAACACCATATCGGCATGTACCCGCGCACCGAAAAGATGGAGGCGGCACTGG
This sequence comes from Levilinea sp., assembly GCA_034429695.1. Lineage (GTDB taxonomy): Bacteria > Chloroflexota > Anaerolineae > Anaerolineales > Anaerolineaceae > DAOUGC01. The sequence continues at coordinate 1,037 of DAOUGC010000100.1, read as the reverse complement.
GCGCAGAACTGCAACCGCACATTGCCAGCAAGGGTTCGCTGCACTTTCCCTTGAACCAGGCGCTTCCATACGACCTGATCCGGCGCATCATCGAGCAGCGTTTGAAAGAGGTGAGATCTTAACATGCCCACCCGACCCCCCGTTGAGGAGTTCGTCATCCAGCCCATTCAGCCGCAGCACACCGCCGAGGCAAAACGCATGATCCTGTCGGTGGCGCGCGGCATTTTTGCCTGGCCTGAACCGCTGGAGGAGGTGCTGGCGAATGCGCAAAAAAGCGGGCGCATGATGGATGTGGACGACCCGTGGGGACATTATTTTGACCGGCAGGGCGCGTTTTATGTCGCCACCCACGCCGGGCTGGTGGTTGGTACGGGCGCGATCCGGCGCATGGATCACACTCCGAAACATATTCCGCCGTTTGATTTCAGCGGGGTGGCCGAGCTGAAACGCCTGTGGCTGCTGGAGGAATATCACGGCTGCGGGCTGGGGCGGCGCATGTTCGAAACGCTGCTGGACTTTGCGCGCGGGCAGGGTTATGCCAGCGCGTGGCTGCTCACCAGTGTGCAGCAGGCGCGCGCCAGACGTTTTTACGAGAAGGCCGGTTTTGAGGTGATGGAATGTGGTTCGCCCGACCCTGATGACATTTGCATGCGCATGATGTTGGAGTAACCGTTGGTTTGCTTCTGGAGCCCTGGATTCACGGTCTCTTTTGCTATCGTGCTATAATTTTTTTATGGACGTATCAGAGTTCGTCGGGTCAACCCTTATTGAGGAATTTTGCCGCAGGCATCATATCCGCAGAATGTCTTTTTTTGGTTCGTTCATTCGTGATGATTTCGGACCGGATAGTGATATTGATGTTCTGGTGGAGTTTGATGCACAATTTACACCTGGCTTGGATTTCTTTCTGATGCAAGCCGAACTATCCGATCTGCTTGGTAGACAGGTGGACTTGCAAACCCCCAATTTTTTAAGTCTTGAGATTCGCGCTTCCGTCCTGGCGGATGCTGTACCGGCGTATGAGCAAGCATAATACC
>DAOUGC010000099.1:0-14638 GCA_034429695.1 Levilinea sp. | reverse complement strand
CCGCCCACTGCCACCCCCTTGCCCACCCAGGACACGCGGCCCAACCCGGATGCGTGGAGCGACTGGGAGATCATCCCCACCCTCAGCGCAGTGGCGCGCGCCATTTACGCCAACGGCCTCGCCAACGGGGCGGACCCCAGATTGTTCAGCAAGGTGGGTGATTGCCAGTCGGAACCGGAAGTGTTCATGGGCATTTACGAGGAACCTGACCGCTACTACCTGGGCGAGGGCTACGAGTATTTGCAGGAAACCATTGACTACTACTTCGGTTCGTTCACCCATCAAAGCCTTGCCGTGCGCGACGGGTTGAGCGCCCCATCCGCGCTTTCACCCGACTGGGCTGACAAGAGCGCCTGCGAAGCCGGTGAGAACCCCGTGGCGTGCGAGCTGCGCGTCAACAAACCCAGCATTGTGTTCATCAACCTGGGAACCAACTGGCGGCCGGACGCTTCTTCGGCGCGTTATGAGCAGTACCTGCGCCAGATCGTTGATCTGGTGATCCAGGGCGGCGCACTGCCGATCCTGTCCACCAAGGCTGACAATGTGGAGGGCGATTATTCGCTCAACCGTGTCACGGTTCGCGTGGCGTACGATTACGACATTCCGCTGTGGAATTTTTGGCGCGCCGCCCAGGCGCTGCCCAACGGCGGACTGGACCCCGAGCGTGACAATGTCTACCTGAGCTTTCCTGATGGTTGGGATCGCCGCAATTACACTGCCCTGCAGGTGCTTGATTCGCTCAGACGCTCGCTTGGCCTGACCCAGTAACAGGTTGTGATCATGAAGATGACTTTCCGCGAAATGGGACACATTGCCGTCAAAACCCTGCTCTTGCTGGTGGTGTTTAATTTGCTTTTCGCGGTGCTCTTCCCGGTCGGCTCCATTGGGGGTCTTTCATTATATAACTCTGTTTTTCCTGGCCGGCAGCGCTTCCCGTTTGGAGAAAACCCGCGTGCAGCCTACAACCTTTCGCTGTACAACCTGGACGCCATGTTTGCGTCCCACATTGTTAATCAGCCCGCACCAGCAGATGAGTTCCGCATCCTGATGATCGGCGACTCGGCCACATGGGGCACGCTGTTAAAACCCCAACAAACCCGCGCGGGCCAACTGGACGCGCTCCGCATGGAATGTGGCGGTAAAAACGTCCGGGTCTACAACCTGGGCTACCCCACCCTGTCACTCACCAAGGACCTGATGATCCTGGACGAAGCCATGCATTTGCAACCCGATCTGATCATCTGGTCGCTGACGCTGGAAGCCTTCCCGGTCAGCCGCCAGCTCGATTCCCCCATCGCGGCAAACAACCCGCAGCGCATCCAGCGGCTGATCCACCAGTACAACCTGCCCCTGGACGGCTCCAGCCTGGCGCAACCCACATGGTGGGATCGCACCATTTTTGGCCAGCGCCGCCAGCTTGCCGATCTGCTGCGTCTGCAGCTTTACGGGCTGATGTGGGCATCCACCGGCATTGACCAGGAATACCCCGCCGATTATCCCCCCGCCCAGCGCGATTTTGAACCCGGCGAGCTGGATTTTCACGAGTTCACCCCGCCCACCCTGCCGGATGAAGGCATGGCGCTGGATGTGATCAGTGCAGCCCACCGCATGGCAGGCGGCACCCCCATTTTGCTGGTCAACGAACCGATCCTGATCAGCAGCGGTGAGAACAGCGACGAGCGCTACAACTTCTATTACCCGCGCTGGGCGTATGACCAGTACCGCCAGCGCCTGGCACAGGCGGCTGAGGATTCCGGCTGGTGGTACGTTGATCTCTGGGATCTGGCTCCAGAAGGCGAATTCACCAACTCTGCCATCCACCTCACCCCTGCGGGAGAAGCACGGGTGGCGCAAGCCCTGGTGGATCAACTGACCAACGCAGCAGGAAACCTCTGCCTGCCACCCACCCCGTAAGGTTCATCACCCTGTTTAACATACGCTGCCAGAATTGTGGTATAAAGCTGGCATGTTATCCAACAAGATCCGCATCCTCTTTTTGATCCTGATCGCAGCCGCCCTGGCTGCCTGCACCAACAACGCCAAACCCGCCACACCCACCTCCGACGCCTCGCTGCTGGTGGACGAGTGCGCCGAAACCGACGGCGCATGTCTGGCGCCCACCTCCACCGGTGAGGTCCCCGGCGGCGGGCTGGAATCACCGCTTGCCACGCCGGGTTTGCCCGCCGCTCAGGATGAGCCTGCAGCGCTGCGCCCCACCGAGGATACCCGCCTGTTGCCCGAAGAATGGCAAACCTGGCCGGTCATTCCTGCCGTTTCAGCCCGCGCCAGAGAGATCCATCAGACCGGGTTGCTCAACGGAACCAATCCCAAAGCCTTCTCGGTGATTGGCGATTGCCAGAACGTCTCCTCCAAGTTCCTGGGACCCTTTGATACCGGCGACTATACCCTGGGCGCAGAAAATGCCCACCTGCAGGACACCATTGATTATTTTGAAGGTCAGTGGAGCCGCGAGAGTCAGGCTGTACGCGGCGGGTTTAACGTCGCTTCGGTTCTGTCGCCCACCATGGCTGACCCCGACTTTTGCGAAGCGGGTGAAACCCCGCTGGATTGCGAATTTCGGATCAACAACCCCGGCTTTGTGATTATCAGCATGGAACAGTGGTGGTCAAAGCGTCCGGCTGAAGTCTACGAAGGTTATCTGCGTGACATTGTGGATTATTCCATTACACGCGGCGTGCTGCCCATCCTGTCCACCAAGGCGGACAATCTGGAAGGTGACCACGCCATCAACGCCGCTGTCGCGCGCGTGGCTTACGATTACGACCTGCCCGTGTGGAACTTCTGGCTGGAAGTGCAGCCGCTGGAACATCATGGGCTGTGGGACGACGGCTTTCACCTGACAGTCGGGTTGAACAATTTTGATGACCCCCTCGCCATGCGCTATGCCTGGCCGCACCGCAATCTGACCGCCCTGCAGGTGATCGACGCCGTGTGGCGGGCTGTATCGCAGTAACCCATCAGGGGGGATCACAAGCACAACAGACAGCCGCCATGCAGGTGGCGGCTGTCTTATTTGCCGCCCGATGAATTTACGGGAATCTTATACGTACCAGTGCATTTTTTGAGCAGATGGGTACAATTTAGTTAATGTATGAAATACCCATCTTTCCACTGAATACGGTTCTGTTCCCGGGCATTCCGTTACATTTGCATATCTTTGAGACACGCTACCGATTGATGATCAAGGAATGTCTGGAAAGCGACCGTCCTTTTGGCGTGGTCCTCATTCGCAATGGCGATGAAGCCAACGGGCCACTGGCTGAAACCTATTCCGTGGGAACAACAGCACGCATCGTCGAGGTCAATCCACTACCAGACGGGCGCATGAACATCACCGCCATGGGAGATGAGCGCTTCATCATTGCCCATCAGGATGACCATTTGCCCTACCGTACAGCCGGGGTGGAAAGCATTCCACTGGAGATCAGCCGCAGTCTGGCGTTGCAAAAGACCCGGCGCCAGTTCACGCATCTACTGGAAACGTATTTATCCCTGATTGCCCGCACGGGTGGCATGGGCATGGATCTGCAAAAAATGGAACTGCCTGAAGAGCCATTATTGCTGGTCTATCTGGCAACCGCACTGCTGCAAATACCCCCGGCTGAAAAGCAACCCCTGCTCGAAGCCATGACGTCGCGCCAGCTCGTTTTTGGCGCATTACGTCTATTGCGCCGCGAGGTGGCGCTCCAACAACAGGTGACCCATGTGAAAGAGGAAAGCGCAGCACGGGCTGCATGGTTGAATTAGTTCATCCGATGGACTTCTTTGGCTTTCAATATTGTTAGGCAGGGCACATATTCACACTGCCATGCGTGAATGAATTATTATAGATATATATTATCCACCAGGACGGGGCATGGACGATCCTGCAGGTAGTGGCAAGAGTGGTAGAGTGAGGAGAAATCCGTGGCGCGGGCAACTTGCGCCAGTTTCCACACGTCGGGTTAACATCATCCTCGCATCGGTTACCACAGCAGCCGAAAATCTGATGCAGGCTTCTCACTGGGAGGATTGCATCGAGGAAATCCTCGGCGCGCTGGGTGACGCCGCCGGTGTTTCACGCGCTTACCTGTACGCCTATCGCTGTGATGAAGGTCGCGAGGTGTGCGAACTTCTGCATGAATGGGTGGATGGTTCTGTCGAGCCCCAGTCAAACCAACCCCGCCTCAGGCGCATTCCCATTAATTCCTCTGCATTTGACCATATCAGCGGGCTGCTGTCAGCAGGCGAAGCGGTTACCCGCTACGAAAACCATTACACCCCTGAGGAAAGCGCTTTGTTTTCCCTCAAATCGGCGCGTTCCATGCTGCTTGCCCCCATTCAGGTGGGGGGGCGTTGGTGGGGGTTTATTGGTTTTGACGAATGTCACTGGCAGCATTACTGGCAAGCCACCACCATCCGCACCCTTAAAATGGCTGCAGGGTTGATCGGCGCGGCCATTCAGCGCCGTCAATCAGACACCACCATCCGCAATCTACTCCTTTCCGAACGCAAGCAGCGGCAGATTGCCCAGGCCCTGCGCAATGCCGGCCTGAGGCTATCCACCAGTCTGGAACCGGACAAGATCCTCGACCTGCTGATGGAACAGGTACGCCGGGTGGTTCCGTTTGATTCAGCCACAGTGCTTGGCATTGAAGGAGAAGAAGCCATCATTCTACGGGCAAGTGGTTTCAACCTGAAGCCCGGTCAGCATGTGGTCGGCATCCGTTTTAAAATGGATCAGGTCGGGAATCTGCAATCCATCCGTGACACCCTCCAATCCCACTTCATTCCTGACACGCACCAATCAAGCAGTTGGGTGTTCACCGAGGTCGGCGCGCACATCCAATCGTGGGTGGGCGCACCCATTATCGCGCAGGACCGCCTGCTGGGCTTCCTCTCGCTGGACAAGAACGAAGTAAATTTTTACAACGCTGAACATGCCGAACAGCTTATGTCATTTGCCGGGCAGGCCGGCATGGCGCTGCAAAACGCTTACTCTTACGCTGAAATTAACGAACTGCTGGAACGCGAGCAGCAACTCAATGAGCTTTCCCGCACGGTCTCTTCCGTGCTGGATTTGGACAGCGCCATTCAAAAGACGCTGGAACTGACCACCACCATCATGCACGCCGATGCCAGTGCGCTGGCACTGCTAACCCCGGAGCAAATCGAACAGGGCGAAATGACCTTCAGTCACCTGCATGGCATGCCCGCCCATTTACAGCAACTGCCCATCAAACGCGGTGAATCGCCCCTGTGGTCGGCAGTGGAAAATCATCAGAGCATCTTATACTGCATTTACCATCAGGATCAACATCCTGAGGCACAGCAATGGTTCCAGCAGGGCATGCGTTGCCTGGCTTTGTCGCCCCTCATGGTGGGGGAGCAATGCTTGGGGGTGCTTGCAGCCTTTAATCTTGAACAGCTCCGTTGTTTCAGTGAACGGGAAGTGGCTTTACTGGACACCATCAGCCGGCAGACCGGCATTGCCATTCAAAATGTACGTCTGTATCAGGAGCTTAAGCACAGGGCGCAGGAGTCGGAAATGTTGTGGCGCGCCTCGTCTGCAGTGGCTTCTGCGCTGGATTTGCCCATCGTGCTGGATAAAATTCTGGTTCACCTGGCCGAAGTTGTGCCCTATACCTCTGCGGCGGTATTCCTGCAGGAAGGTGAACGCCTGCACCTGGTTGCCGGAAGGGGTTTCCCTGCCGAAGCCGGTTTAATAGGTGAATATTACCCTGCCGATGACGAGCTTTTTTTGCTTGCTCGTAACCGTGGCGAAGCCATGGTGGTGGACGATGTTTCAAAGGACCCGCGTTTTCACGGCTGGGGCGGTGTAAGCCATGTGCGCGGCTGGATGATCATTCCCCTCATCGCCAACGGCCAGGTGATCGGCATCATCACCGTGGATAGCGATCAGCCGGGTGCGTTCCGCCCCTCCTCCACCAGACTGGGCCAGGCTTTTGCCAATGAGGCTGCCACCGCCATCGAAAAAGCCCGCCTTTTTAATCAGGTGCAGCAACTGGCCATCACCGACCCGCTGACCGGGGTGAACAATCGGCGCTACTTCTTTGAAGCCGGCCGCCAGGAATTCCTGCGTGCGCAGCGTGCCCAATCGCCGCTCTCATTGATCATGATGGACATCGATCATTTCAAGTTGTTCAATGACCGCTACGGACACATGGCCGGCGACCGGATATTAAACGCCATTGCCCATTTATGCAAAAGCATGATCCGTCAGGAGGATATCCTGGCACGCTACGGCGGCGAGGAATTTCTAATTCTGCTGCCAGACACCCCCATCGAGAAAGCCCAACACGCCGCCCTGCGCATCCGCGAAGCGTTGCAAAGACTGACCATCCAGCTCGACGAACAGGAAGTGGGCGTTTCCATATCCTTTGGCCTGGCGTGCGCCTTTGATCCCGGCGAGCTTTCCCAGTGCCGCGACCTCTCTGAGCTTTTCCAGCATGCCGACGAAGCCCTTTACCTGACCAAAACCACGGGCCGCGGCATGATTAATACTTGGAAGAACGTAATTGAAACCAACCCCGGAGGCGGCGAAACATGAACCGTCTCCGCCCCGGCTTGCGCACCATGTGGCTTGCTGTTTCGCAAACAACGCGCGGCATGGCCATTCTGATCACCTCACTGGTGATGGCTTTCTGCGCAATTATTTCAATCGTGGTGCTGACCCGCCTTCATAATCGTTCGGTAGAAGCCATGCGCTATCAGGTGGATTCGCAGATCGCGTTTGTGGATGAATCCATTACGCTTGCCCTCGGTCAGCGGCTTGCCATGCTGGAAGGTTTGCTGGCATTCACTGAAGCCAGTCTGGAGAGCAATCAGCCCATCACAGAAGATACAGCCCGCATCGGCTTTATGCACCTCACGTCAACCACATCCGGTATTACCGCCATATCCATAGCGCCGGATGGAATAGAACAATTCGTTTATCCGCTTGAAGAAAACCGTCAGTATGTGGGACAGGAACTGGCATCCCATTTGACCATCGCCTCGCGGGCCGCATTAACTTATGCCCGCTCTTTTGGTCATGCAGCCGTTGGAGCGCCCTTCCGTCCCGATCTGGATCGCAAGTTCATGGGCATTTATCATCCCGTATACCAGAACGGCGAGTTCTGGGGATGGATCGCCATCATCGTTGACACCCGCGTGGTGTTGGAAAGCGCCGGAATAACCCCGGATGAGTACATCACCCAGGCAGACCTCAACCTGGCCATCCGCGATTCCAACGGCCATCCACTGGCTGGTGATCGCGGCATTTTTTCATCCTCCCCCGTCATTCGCAATATCGACTTCCCCGGCGGTTACTGGGAGGTGGCAGCCGTGCCAACCGTCGGATGGGATGGTTCCGTCCTGCCAGGCACTTTGGTGACCGTGGTGGAGGATGTCATCATCCTGGCTGCCATCGCCTTTATCACTTATCATGCTGCCACCCGCCAGCTCAAACTGCGCCAGGCGGTCAACCGCCGCACCGCCGAGCTTGCCATGGAGACGGATGAACGCGTACGCACCGAGGCGATATTGCGTTCCATCTTTGAGTTCGCCCCGGATGCAATCTTCCTCGAGAGTGAGGACGATGTGGTGGTGGATGCCAATCCGGCTGCCTATCGCCTGCTGGGGTATCAACCCGGTGAGTTGCTGGGGTTGCCGGTTTCCCATCTGATTGCCCCCGAAGCGCTGGAAAATCGCCAGATGCCCCTGGTGATGAACGAGGCGAGCAGTCACGTTGTGTTTGAAGGGTTGGATATCCGCAAAGACGGCACCCGGGTTCCCGTGGAAGTGCGCACCAACAGTTTTGAGCTTGGCAATCAAACCCTGATGCTGTCCATTGTGCGCGATATCGGCGAGCGCATCCGCAATCAGAAAGCACTGGCTGAAAGCGAAGAACGCTTGCGACTGGTGATCCAGAACATGCCGGTGATGATGGTGGCATTTGATGAAAACGGGCTGGTGGTGGCGTGGAACCGTGAATGCGTCCTCGTCACCGGGTTCAGCGCCGAACAGATCATCGGCAATCCGCACGCCATGGAAATGCTCTATCCTGACCCATCTTATCGCGCGGCAATCGTAAATGAAAGCCAGCAGCGCAACGGCGAGTACTATGGGCGCGAATGGCAAATCACCACCGCCACGGGTGAGCGGCGCTGGGTGTCATGGTCATCCATCTCACGCCTGTACCCCATCCCCGGCTGGTACAACTGGCTGGTCGGGTTTGACATCACCGAACGCAAACTGGCCGAGATCCAGCAAGCCGAGCTGACCGAACGGTTGATCCGCAACAAAGAGTCCCTGCTGGCGTTGGCGCGCATGGAAGAACAGGATATCCGCCAGCAGATCCGGCGTTATACCGAGACGCTGGGATGGAACTTAAAAACCAACCGGGTGGCAATGTGGTTAATCTCGCCCGACCATCTGCGCCTGGTGTGCGAGGATGTCTATCGTTTCGAGAGCGACACCCACGGTCTCGGTGAGGCGCTTCTGCTCGAGAAATACCCCGGCTTCATGGATGCACTCAACCTCAACCTGATTATCGCCGCGGTTGACCCCCGCAATGACCCGCGCACAAACGACCTGACCGAAGACTATCTAATCCCCAACGGAATCATGAGCATGATGGCCGCCCCATTGCGGCTTCACGGTCAGGTGGCCGGCTTTATCTGTTGTTCAACGGTCGATCAACCCCGTGCCTGGTTGTCGGACGAACAGGACTTCATCGCATCTGTTGCTGATTTGCTTTCCCTCTCACTCGAAACCAGGGAGCATCAACTGGCTGATGAAGCCCGGCGCGAATCAGAAGCGCGCTACCGCACCCTGGTGGTCACCTCACCGGACGCCATCATCCAGGTCGATCACAACCTCAAGATCCTTTTCTGCAATCAACAGGCAGCCGATCTGCTCGGTTATGCCAGTGTTTCTGAACTGATCGGTGAAAGTGGGTCCAAATTCCTGCAGAAAATTGAAAAGGATCGCGTTGACCTTTACCTGCATATCCTTGAGAGTGAAGGCAAGGTCCAACCAATCGAATTTAACCTGACCCGCAAGGATGACAGCACCTTCCCTGTGGAGGTGCGTGGTTCCATCAACTACGGTCCTGAACACGTCCTCAACGGCTTTACCATCGTGCTGCGAGACATCACCGAGCGCAAACAACGCGAACGCGAACAGGCAGCCATTATTGCCGTGGCGGCATCGCTGCGCATGACCAGCACGCGCAAAGAAATCATCACATCGGTCCTGTCTGATCTGTTTTACCTGCTCCAGGCGCAAGGAGCGGCTTTCTTCGCACGGGTTCGCGGCAGCACCACCTATTTGTGCGAACAGGCAGTGGGAGCCTACTCGGACTGGGGCGGACATGAATACGTCATCCCGGATCAAATCTTTGGACGATCCCTGAGCGTCGATTCTGGGAATCCCATTAATTTCAACGCTGAAATGTTCGGCGGAGGGATTAATTCCGCTGCCTGTCTGCCGTTGGTGATCCAGGAGCGCGTGATTGGCGCGCTTTGGATGGGCCGTGATGAGCGCCTTGCGGACAACGAGATCCATTTGCTTTCCGCCATTGCCGACATGGTGGCCACTTCCATTCACCGCGCCGATTTGTTTGATGAAACCCGCCGCCAGGTGCAGCGCCTGTCCACCCTGCACAACCTCGACATGATGATCACCGCCAGCCTGGATCTGCACACCATTCTCAACTCAGTGCTGGAGCAGGTGGTCAATCACCTTAATGTGGATGCAGCCTCGATCCTGCTCTACGATGGCAACTTGCGCCTGCTGCGGCCCCTGGCCCGCCGGGGGTTCTCTCAATTGCCGCCAGAAATCACCATCCGCACCGGCAACCGCGAATCGCCCTATTCACTGGCTGGGGAGGTGGTGAACACCCGTCGTCCGGTCAGCATCCCCGATCTGAATCGGGATGGCCGCCACCGGCAACTGGCGCAGTGGATGATCAACGAACAACTGGTTGCCTACCACGGCGTACCCCTGATCTCCAAAGGCGAAGTCAAGGGCGTGCTGGAAGCCATGCACCACACCCCCTTCCAGGCGGATGCCGACTGGCAGGAGTTTCTGGAAACACTCGCCGGACAGGCTGCCATTGCCATTGACAACTCGCTGCTGTTTGAAGAGATCCAGTCTGCCAACCAGGAACTGGCCGAAGCCTACGACACCACCCTGGAAGGCTGGGCACGCGCACTGGAATTGCGCGATCAGGAAACCGAAGGCCATACCCGGCGTGTGGTGGAGTTGACCCACGCCCTGTGCCTGCGCCTGGGCATGGATGAAGCCACACTGGTGCAGGTGCGCCGCGGTGCGTTGCTGCATGACATCGGCAAGCTGGCTGTTCCCGATTCCATCCTGCTCAAGCCCGGCCCGCTCACTCCGGAAGAGATGGAGATCATGCGCATGCACCCTGATTACGCCATGCAGATGCTCTCGCCCATTCCGTATTTGCGGCCCACCCTCGACATTCCATACGGGCATCACGAAAAATGGGACGGCAGCGGTTACCCGAGAGGTTTATCCGGAACCGATATTCCCCTTGCTGCGCGGGTATTCGCGGTGGTGGATGTGTGGGACGCCCTGCGCTCTGACCGCCCCTACCGCCCCGCCTGGAGCGACGCAGAGACTCTGGAATACATTCGCCGGAATTCAGGGACCCACTTTGACCCTGAAGTCGTGCGCATCTTCCTGGAATTCGTTGAAAGCCAGCCCGAATATAAAAAGACAGCCGGTCAAAATTCACCGGCTGCCCCAACCGCGACAGAACCATCCTGAGATTAGTCGCTGACGCTGATTACCTGCAGATAAACATTGTTGCCTTCATCACTCTCGTCCACCACATTGGTGGCGTCAGCCATGGCTTTGGTATTCTTGGGATTATACGGACTCTGGAAAACAAAGTCACATTCCAGCACGTCGCCGCCGTTCGGGTTGGTGGAGTCCACAAACCACTCACAGCTCGGACTGGCAAAGCTCTCCAAACCCCACCAGCGCACCACATAATTGGTCGCCTTGGCATTGCCATAGTTGTACACCTGCAGGCGCACATGCGTCACTTCGTCCGCAACAGGGTTGGCCGGGGTCAGGCTGAACTGGTTAATGCGCAGGTCAGGCTTGGCAACCACAGGTGGGGGCAGGGTGGGGTTGACCACCTTGATGGTCACCCAGAAGGGACCCGCCTTGCTGGCGCCGATGCCGAAGATGGTGTTATCAGCAGCGCGCAACTTAAAGTTGCCGGTGTAATCACCCGCTGCAGCAGGCGCAGTAAGGTTGACCGAGATGTCGACGGTTGCGCCCGGAGCCACATTGGCATTGATGGACACGCCCGCCGGTGCGCCCATCTGCGTGCCGCTGTCGAACACCAGTTGGTAAGACGGCGTCCAGGTGCACGAACCGATGTTCTTCAAGCGCCAGGTTTTGGTGAAACCGGCTCCCGGCAAATACTCGCTTCCGTCATTCACGGTCACGTCAGCCACAAACTGCGCCCAGTTGCACGGCAGCGGAGTGTTGGTGAAGGTGGATGTGATCGTTGGCGAGATCACCGGCGTGTTGGTGGGCGGCGGCACGGTGGCGGTGGGGGTCAGGGTGGTGGTGATATCAATGAGCGGTGTTTCAACCGTCGCCACCTGCTGGGTTAAATTGACCGCCACATTCTCCGATACCGCCGTCAATGTCTGATCAACCGGTGCAACCGATGGGGTTTGCTCACCAGCGCCCGACATGCCCGGCATGGAGCAGGCAAGCATGCTCATAAACAGAACCAGAATAGCGCAAAGCATGGAAACTTTTCTTCCACTCATGGTCATTCCCTCCCAAAGAAGACCTTACGATAAGACGTACAGGGGATTTGATTTCACAATCATTCTAGCAAATAAAACCAAGGAAGACCATAACGCCTTTTATTGCTTTCTTGTAAGGTGTGCGTAAGGTATCGTAGGGTAGCAAAAATCCCCGACGTATGGCCGTCGGGGATTTTTGCTTTATCCATGCCAATGATGTCAGTCGGAGATCGGCAGGTACAGGTCCAGTTCAAAGACCTCTGGGTCAATGTTGCCGTCTTCGGGGAAGTTCAAGGCTTCCTCAAGGCACTGGCTGTATGCGATATTGTGCGGGCTGTCCTCTGCCCATGCCACCAGGCGCTGCCAGGCTTCTCCGATGGTGATCAATTTTGTGCGGGTGACCGCGAACCGCCCACCCTTGAAGTGCTTGATCTGCACATCGGTTGTCGGAGACAGGCGCTGTTCCAGTTCCTTCGGCACCACCAGCCACTGTTCATACCCGTAGTTCGGGCTGCCGGGTGATGGATTCGGGTTGTTGAAACCGAACCATTTCTGTTCGGTGATCTTCAACCCGTTCGCGCGGGCATACGTAAAAATTTTGTCCAGGGCAATGCCCTCCGGTTCACTGCCGTACCCAATGGCGCTTGCCACGGTCATGGGCGGCAGTTCAACAATACGCACGTCAATCGAGATGGTCATGGGAAAACCTCCACGCAAAAGAATGATGAGATATTGACATGATATCCACAAATACTGACATCCTGTGTCAGTGATTAATGTTAGAATACAGAAAATATCCGGATCAATTCTCCGCGGATTGTTTTTCCGCGGATTGTTTCTCCGCGAGGTGTTTCATGCGCGCCGACCGATTGCTTTCATTACTCATGTTGTTGCAAACCCGCGGACGGATGACCGCCGCCACCCTGGCTGACGAGCTGGGTGTATCCGTGCGCACCGTTTACCGCGACATTGACGGCCTGTGCACCGCCGGGGTGCCGGTGTACACCGAGCATGGACCTGGCGGCGGGGTGGAGTTGCTGGAATCCTACCGCACCACCCTCACTGGCATGAAAACCGATGAGGTTCAAGCGCTGTTCATGCTGTCCATTCCACAACCGCTCGAACAACTGGGGGTCTCCAACGAACTGCGTGCCGCACTGCTCAAGCTCTCCGCCAGCCTGAGCGATGCCCAGGCGCGCCAGCAAGCCTGGACCCGCCAGCGTGTCCACCTGGATTCAACCTGGTGGTTTCAGTCTGGCGAGCCGGTGGGTTACCTGCCCGTGCTTCAGGAAGCAGTTTGGAATGACCGCTGCGTGTGGGTGCGATACCGCCTGAATTTTGCCGGCGAGATCGAGCGCGAATTGGAGGCGCTTGGCCTGGTGGCAAAAGCCGGGGTATGGTATCTGGTGTGCCGTTCCAAGCGCAGGCATCAAGCCCTGCGTGTTTCCAGCCTGCTGGAAGTGCACATGTTGGAGGAAGGTTTTGAGCGCGACCCTGACTTTGACCTGGCTGCGTTCTGGTCTGAGTGGTGTACCGCCACCGAGGCTCTGCGTCAGGCTTTTCAGGTGCAGGTGCGCCTGGCCCCCAGCCTGTGGGGTGATCTGCCCCGCTTTTTTGGCTCAGCGGTAAGCGCACAACTGGATTGCGCCCGCCTGGATGCACGCGGTTGGGCGGAACTGACCCTGCCATTTGAATCGCTTGATTATGCCCGTGGTTGGTTGCTCAGTTGCGGCGCTGCAGTTGAAGTGCTTGACCCCGAACCTCTGCGCCTGTCGATCCTGGATTATGCCAGTCAGGTGGTGAATTTTTACCAGCAACGTCAGAATGGGAGCAGCGCATGAAAATTCGCACCGTTCAATTTGCCATTCAACCGGAACCATCGGCAAATCTGGAACGCCTGTTGAATGAGGTGAGCTGCGCCAGCCGTGGCGAGTGGCTCATTGCTGCGGAGGGCGCTTTGAGCGGATATTTTCCTGATCATCCTGGCTTTCCACATCAGCTTGACCGCGTCTTTCTGTTCAATGCAGCGCAGCGCCTCTCAGACGCAGCCCGTGCTGCTGGTGTGCATCTGATTTACGGCAGCGCCTGGCCGCAGGGAAAAACCTGGTACAACGCGGTGCTGCTCGAAACACCGGCAGGGCGGCAGGTTTATCACAAGATCAATCTGGCGCGCAAAGACCGCGGTCGTTTTTCAGCGGGCAACGGGCTTCCCGTATTCACCTGTGATGCAATCGTGTTGGGCGTGCAAATTTGCCGTGAGGTGTACTTTCCTGAACAGTGGAAAGCCCTCAAGCGTCAAGGGGCGCAGGTGCTGTTCCACATCAATAATGCCATCCATCCGCTCAATTCGGTATGGCGGCACCTGTTGATCGCACGCGCCTTTGAGAACCAGGCCTGGGTGATCAGCGTCAACAACGCCGACCCGGCTCAGACGTTACCCGGCATGGTCATCTCTCCCGCCGGTGATGTGCTTTACGAAAGCCGCCCCGGTTGTGATGAAACCGCCGTGATCGAGATCGACCCGACGGCAGCCAGCAATGTTTATCTCAACGATGAACGCCGCGACGTGGTGGATCTCATCCACCCCCAACGTGCAAGCAAAACCAACAGAGTGATCGGTGATCAAGAATCTTCATGAAAAAGAATGACAGGAAAACCTCCAACAGGAGCGGGCTGGCGCTGGTGTTGGTGCTATTGACCGCTGCCTGCAGCGCGCTGCCCGCAGCAACCGTCAGCTCCACGCCCACCCCATTCATGCCAACCGTTACAGCGACGCCATCTGTCCCATATACACCCACACCCAGCCCAACCCATACCATAACCCCCCCCCCCAC
>DAOUGC010000098.1:0-4884 GCA_034429695.1 Levilinea sp. | reverse complement strand
GAATTCAGCTTCCGCCGGGTCGTTCCTCGCGGGTCCGTCACCATATCGGGTGAAGGGATAAACCGGTTTGTCGGCGTAGATCTCTGCCACCGGTTCCGCCACCCGGCCGGTGAGGTAGAGCAAAGCCATGGTTTCATTGGTGACTAACTTCTGCCCTTCAGGCAACATCTTGATGGCCGCGATCAATTGTGACTGCCGCCAGGTAACGGCGTTGTAACCCAGTCCAGTCTCCGCGTTCTGCCGCACGATCCGGATGGTACGTATCCCATACCATCCAATCGCACCGATCATTAGCAGCGAAACAGCCATTCTTATCGGTTTTCTCACATCCATTTCAAACAGTTTTGCCAGCATCAGCCCGGCTATCCAGAGCACCGCTGTGTGCGCGGGAGATAACATGCGGTTATCAATGGTGATCGGCGGATAGGTGGTCAGGTAAACCAGCAGCAAGATGCCCACATAGATCCCGGAAAAGAGCCAAAGAGCAGATATCCAATGGTTGACCGCCGCTTCTGGCGTTTCCTTTGCCATCCAGATGGACAGCGCTGCCAGAATGATTAGCGTGGCAGCGGGCAACAGTCCCATCACAAAGGTGAGGATAGATGGGGCACTCTGCGCGGAAGCCGGCAGCAACCAGACCAGTATGGCAGAATTCAACTGCGGCCAGAAGATACTGAAACGAAAAGCCATTTCATTGAAGGTTAATAAAGAACGCGCGCTGACAGAAGCCGTCTGTCCGAGTTGAACCACCACCCAGATGGCAATCGGGATGGTCCCAATGATCCCCATACGGAATGCTGCCAGAACACGCTTCCAGAATGGCTGCTTAAGCCAAAGCAGGCACAAGAGCAGACCGGTAACCAGAAAGGCCGCGGCGGAATAACGCGCCGCGACGGCAAGCCCCAGCAGCAGTCCACTGATTTCCAGCCATCCCGGGCGGTTCGAAGGTTCTTTATCGAAGTTGAGTAGAACCACCACCAATCCGCCAAAACCCAGTATCAGGGTGACCGGTTCCGCCATGGCCCACGAATAGACAGTTAAGAGGATAGGCGAAACAGCCAGCAGTCCAGCGGAGAGCAGCCCCCACCATTTATTGGCTGTCAATTTCAATGAGTAGAAACCAACCATCAGGATCAAGCCAACAAACAGCAGGATATTCAGCCAGCGGGCAACGACTGTCAGATCCAGACCCAACGCCGCGAAGGGGGACAGGATCAGCGGGAACAAAGGCGCGGAATACGGCAGAAGCCTGAAAGAACCATCTGGCTGAACCAACCCCAGTCCGATACCTTTGGCCAGGTTTTGCGCGGAGATCAGGTATATAGTGGCATCACCGCCCACACCCGGACCCAGATGAGTGCTCCACAGAGTCAACGCGAAACCAATAAAAGTTACCAGCCCAAATAACGGATAGGCTTCATTCAGGGTGGATCTCTTTTGCTCTTTTACTTCGGGCGAGTTTTTATCGCTGATAGCTGCCTTCGCGCTCATTTTTCCACCTGAATGGTGAACACTGCCATGCCGCCAGGTTCGGCTTCCAGATTGAACCCGAAGCGTTCGATCATCCCTCGCGTTTTGTTCCAGTCACAGTACTGGCTTTCATCCACCAGTACCCAGCGAACCTTGAGTTCGCGCAGTAATTCCACGCTGGCTTTATCGGGGAAGTTTAGCAGGATGGGTTTGACCCGTTTGTACTGCGCCGGCGGGAAAGCGTTGAAGAAGCCGCCCACATAGGGTTTGCCGTGAACCAGCGTGTAATAGGTATGTTCCTGATCTTCGGCGATGGAGAATGGCATCTGAACGACCGCACCGTCACCGGGTTGCTGTGCCAGCCAGGTATCCACGGGACGCGCCTGCACCGGGGTGAATTCGTTGTACGGGCCGGGGTAGAAATCAAACAGCACCAGCAGGATCAGTCCAGCCGTCGCCGCGTTCTTCCAGCGGGGTGACAGGCGTTTTAATAACTCAGCGGTACCCAATCCGGCGGCCGCGCAGATGAACAACAGAACAAAGATGCCGAAGCGCATCAGGGCGCGTAGTTTGGCATAGAAGGGAAAATATTTGAACAGCACCCAACCCGGTAACGGGATGGGAATGGTGGGTTTGTCCCATCGGGCCTGCAGGAAAGCCGGGGTGGGAATTTCCACCGGCGCGCCGTTCCAGTGCAGATCCGTCCCCATGGCCAGCAGCAATGCCAGCGAGCCACCGGCCAGCATGAGGATCAGCAGGGTTCTCCGGTTGTTTTTTTTACGATTGACCCACGCGAAAACAGCCAAACCAGCGTTGACCAGCCCCACATACAGTGTGCCTTCCACCCACATGTCACGGTTGAAGTGCTCGCCCACCCATTTACCCCACAGGAAATGGTCGGTGGATGGCAGAACGAAATCCGTCAGGCCGGCGGAATAGGGGCGCACGATGCCCAGTTCGCGGTCGGGTAGTTCGCCTTTGCCCGCCAGGCTCACGTATGGCGCAACAGCCGCCGCGATCAAAGGCAGCGAGACCAGCGCGGCGACCAGCCAGTCCATCCAGAAAGATTTCTGTTTGAGGATGGGCCGGTTGATAAAAAGAACATAGATGAAGAAGATGAACGCGGCGATGATGCCGGTCATGAAGAGGTAATACTGCGAGGTAAGGGCGATCAGTCCAAGACCGATACCGGTCTTGAGGATGGCACGCCTCTGTGACTTATTATTCCGGGATGGACTCGGATACAGTAGATCAAAGAACCCCCAGAAGAACAGCGGGAACCACTGAAGTCCTGACAAATTCAGATGCCCGATCAGAAAGTGAGCGAAGTGAAACGGCATGATGGCATACGCCGTGCCCGCCAGCAGTGCCGCGCCGCGCGATTCCGTCAACCGGCGGATCCACAGCGCCATGATCAACCCGCTGAGCGCGAATGACAGCATATGCGCCGCGTTGTAGGCAAAGGTCGGCCCGGCAAACAGGCTGAACGGCAGCGCCAGCAGCAACTGCGCCGGAGTGATCTCGGTGTACGCCAGGCTCCATCCTTCGGGATAGTTCAGGAACCACACATTGAACGGGTCGACATGCAGGTCAAACAGTGCCTTCTTGAACCAGCCGATCATCCACACGAAGTAGATGTTGTCGCCCACCTGCCCCACCATATGGTCGCCCATCATGGTGACCAGCGGCCAGGTCATAAAGATCGTCAACAGGAGGAAATACCCTGCCGCGATGTATGGGAACCATTTTTGGACGAACGATTTTTTGTTTTCCACAGTGTTTTTAGAGTTGAACCATTTGCCCGCTGGAAGCGGATTCATGTACGGCCAGGCACAGTCTCAGTGCGGCTTCGCCATCTGCCAGAGAGCAGACAGGTTCGGCTTTCTTCTGAATGATATCCAAAAAGTGCTTTGTCTCCGCGATGAACAGGTCATTGCGGTCGAAATTCGCGGGCAGGTTAACCTCCTGCCACTTTCCGGTCTCAACCTGGAACAGGCGGGCGATGCCGTCCGCGTTATCCCAGGTGACGCGTCCCGCCGTGCCGGTGATCTCCAGTGTGTGCGAAGGCGGCTGCTGATAATAGTCAACATGCAGGCTGCCAGTGACGCCGTTGGCGAACTGCATGCCGATCTCGGCGAAATCTTCCACCTGAATTTCCAGGTCGCTCAGGCGTCCGGAAAAAGCCCACAGGCTCTTCACGTCTCCCAGCAGCCAGCGCAGGTAGTCAATCGGGTGGCTCAGAGTGACCACCACCCCGCCGCCCAGGTCCTGCCGGGCGGTATAGCTGGCGCGGTAATCCTCCCACGGGTGCCAGTTGGGCAGGTATTCGCCCCACTGCCCGCGGAAGGAGAGCGGCTGGCCGATCAGCCCGTCCGTCAGCCAGGTCTTTACCTGACGCAATCCTGGATGAAAACGGAACTGGTATCCCAGCAACACGCCAGCGCCGCCGGTTTTCACAGCCTGTTTGAACTCATCCAACCGGTCCAGCGAGTGGGATACCGGTTTTTCCATCAGGATGGCGCAGCCGGCTTTAGCTGCCGGGATGGCCACGTCAAGGTGCAGCGCGGTCGGGTTGGAAATGATCACCGCGTCCGGCTTATGGGCTAGCGCGGCAAGGATGTCGGTTTCCACCGGCAGGCCGGTGATCTCGTCATCCGGCAGGGTGGA
The DNA here is from genome assembly GCA_034429695.1 of Levilinea sp. Taxonomy (GTDB): domain Bacteria; phylum Chloroflexota; class Anaerolineae; order Anaerolineales; family Anaerolineaceae; genus DAOUGC01. The sequence goes on along the minus strand of DAOUGC010000098.1, from coordinate 747 downwards.
TTTATGTGAACGCAGTAAAATGATGTCGCTCTCGCCCAGCGCGCGCAGGTTGCGCAGGTGACGGCGGCCGATTGAACCAAAACCCGCGATCAGGAATTTCATCGGAAATCCTCCGGTTTTGTTTTATCTATCAGGGATGCCAGGAATTCGCCCGTGCGTTTTCCGGCGGTGCCATCCGTAAAGGTGACCTCGTCGCGGATGAATTTTTCACGCTTTTCACGGTCGGCATCCGGGTTTTGCAGGTAGGTGTTGATCACCTCGCGCAATTCGGTTTCATTCAGGGCCACCCGCCCGGCCTGGGCCTGACGGAAACGCAGGTGAGTCGGCCATTCGCCGATCCGCGAGAGCGGCAGTGAGAACCGTCCGGGCTGGTTCCATCCGCCGGGCGCGTCAATGCACACCGCGACGATTGGTTTGCCGTGAATGGCTTCCTCCACCACCATGGTGGAATACACTGTCAGGAAAACATCCGAATAAGCCATCATCGAGGTCTTTTCCGGCATATCTTCGCCGGAGTAATAACCCAGCTCTCCGCCCAGTGGAACGGGTTCCACCAGGTGCACATGCGGCATACTCTTGACCATCGCCCGCACTTTCTCACGTTCCGCGGCGAACTGCGGTTCGTCCATGAAATGGTTTGGGTGCAGCCGGATCAACAATTGCGACGGTTCGGCCAGTTTATCTTCCGAAACCAGTCGTGCTAAAGCTTCGATGTTCTGGATATTCGGTGAAAAGGTAATGAAACTG
>DAOUGC010000097.1:0-7653 GCA_034429695.1 Levilinea sp. | reverse complement strand
ATTGCGTTCTTGCAAATACTGGCAGGAGTTTGAAAAGCCGAAAATTGTTTGGGGCAACCTTGCCACCAGACCACAATTCGCCTGGACAGAAGGCAACTATATTTGTGCACCTGCAACAATGATTGTCGCTAATAGTTATTTTTTGCTGGGTATTTTAAATTCAAAACTTACCCATTATTTAGTTTCCCAACATGCTGCTGAGCGTCAGGGCGGATTTGTGGAATATAAACCCATGTACGTATCGCCGTTAACCATACCTGCGGAACAAAAATCGGATTTGGTATCAAATATTGTGAAACAAATTCTGGAAGCCACAAAAAAGAATCGAGATATTTCAACTTTGGAGGCTCAACTCAATACAGAAGTCTATCGGTTGTACGGGCTGGATGATGAAGAGATTGCGATTATCGAGGCAGCCATTGCCGTATAAAGATTTTGTAGGGCGGCTTGGTGTTTTTCCAAGCCGCCGATTTCTTTAACGCCTGTGTGCCAGCGCTGCAGGGGGATGTGCAACAAAAACGGCGGGATGGAAGCGCACCCCGCCAGCTTGCTGTCGCCCCTCCCTACTTTATTATGCCCTGCAACCTATTCCTCAAACCGGTGAATATCCTCCACGTTGCGCTGGAACAACGGCACGGCGTAGGCGAAGAACTCGTTGTACACCCGTGCCAGCTCGTTGATCTCCACCGGCAGCGCACCGATGAACTGCTGAAAATTAATCCCGTCCAGCGCGGCGACCATGATGGCGGCCAGGTGCATGTCAGCGGGTTGGGGCGGGGTGTCAAAAACGTAGTTGAACAGCTCGGCGGTGCGGCGGGTTTGCGCTGCGTAGTTGGCGGCGAAACGCTCGCGCAGCGTGGGGTCGCCCTGGGCAGCCGCCAGTGCCAGGTAATAGCGCAAATTCCAGGCGCGGTTGTTTTTGAGCTGGCCCGTCACCCGGCGGGCGATCTCGTCCAGCACTTCATCCGGCGTGGCATCTGATTTTGAGCGCATCTTGACGATCTCGGCCGTCACGGCTGAGGCGTAATCCATCACATCGTAAAGCAGTTCTTCCTTGGATTTGTAATAGTAATAGATCGCGCCGGTGGTGATGCCCGCTCCCGCGGCGATATCGCGCATGGAGGTCTTCTCCACGCCTTTCTCAGCGATCAGGCGCTGGGCGGCTTCGATGATTTTTTGCTTGCCATCTTTGTTCATGGATGCTTCTCTCTGCGTTGATTTTATCAAAGAATGGAGGACAGAGGTTGGAAGGCGATTGACAGATGTCGGCTGTCGGTCGGGGGCCGGCTTGACGGGTTTGGAAAAGGGGCTATCATTTGATATATGGATTTACCGGTTGCCCGTCATCATCTTCATCAGGCGCTCAAGTAGCTCCCCACTTATTCAATCCTCATTATCCGTATACCCAACGAGGATCTTTTTGATGGCTGTCATTCTGGAGGGTGGAATGCAGAAGAAAAGAAATCCGGTCGTTGTCATGGTTGTGGTTTTTGTGTTGATCGGGGTCATGTCAGCCTGCACGGGTGTGCGCGAAGCCAGTCCTGGCCGTCAGGTGGTGGCATTGACATATGCCGGGTCCCCCGGGATTTTGAGAAACGGTGATACACAGTGGCAGGCTCTGCAACACGGCGTGCAGGTTTACCCGGGTGATGCCATCAGCACGGGGGCTGCATCCTGGGTCTTTCTGGAAATTAACGATGGTTCGCTGGTGGGGTTGACCCCCAACACCACGGCGACTCTGGTGACATTGTCAGAGGCAATGAAAGACCCGGTGACGTTGGTGGATCTGGCGGAAGGTCTGGTCTACGTGCGTGTGACCAAGGAGCTGGGTAAGGGCAGCTTTGAGGTGCACACCCCACTGGTCACCGGCAGTGTGGTTGGCTCAAAAATGTCGGTGCAGTACATTCCATCGCTCAATACAGCCGATGTGGCTTGCTTTGAAGGCAATGTGGCGGCAATGATTGACTACGACCCGCAGGAGGATCCGCTCAGTTGCCATCTGATCTCCGGGGTTAAGTTATCTCCCAGCTCGGAGGATGAAGTAACCGTAAAAAAATGTCAAAACCCTGTGAAGGTAAGTGAAGTGGAGGTCAAGGCCTACTCGGATTGGGAAAGGATGTACATTGACCTGGATAATATGATCCAGACCGAACAAGCCAGGGTTCTCACTTTGACGCGCATGGCGTTTTTTACAAAGACGCCAACACCCACCGTTGTCATTGTTCCGACGGAAACACTGATACCTTCCATCACACCCACCATCACCAGCACCCCGTATCCAGAGCGACGGCCTACCATCACAGTGGATGCCAATGCGGAATTAAGTTCCGCCGAGCAGGCAAACAGCGGTGTCCACAGCTACACATTCACCGCAACGTATTCGGGCAATTGTAAAGGCCCCACATCTGGAAGAATGGATGGGATGGAGATCCGATTTGAAGGCAATCGGGCCATCCTGTCCAACGGCGGCAATCGAAGTGTATTTGAGAAAGTGGATGAGAATACCTATCAGGCAGGTGAAGGTGAGGATCTGGTCACCATGACCTTTACGGAGGATGGGTTTACGGGTGAAAGTCATTGTGTTTTCTGGAACTATACCAGGCAATAGAGGTGAGTCCAGATATTACCGGATTGGATCAGTCCATTCGTTGGATGGGAGGTCTGATTATGCCAAAAATCAAAGGACTCGATGCAATTAGGTGCTCAAATTGTGGAAAGACCCTGCTGCCCATGTTTGAGAAAAAATGGTTCCTGGGTCCCCAGGTGGTCAAAGGGTATCCACCCGGACAAATACCGGATACCTTCGGAGCGGTATGCGCTTGTGGGGCGGCGTTGTGTCATGAGTGCTTCTGGACGCGGGGTGTGGAGCTGTGTCCGGCCTGCCAGGGACGATACCCGCTGGTTGGGATCCAAAGGGAAGACGGCTAAGATCGGCTCGATCAGATAAATGAAAAGTGCATTGTTTGGGCGCACCATCTTTATCAGATGGAACGCGTAGGATCACAGATTTTAAATTCAACAGGTGAAAGGCTGCCAGAAACAATAACATGGTGATGAAATCGTTTCAGGACTCGAGAGAAGAGATTGAAAACATCCTGCGCTCTGAGCGGGTGGGGTGGTTGGGGCTGGCTGTGGATGGTGAGGCGTACGTGGTGCCGCTCAATTACGGGTATTCCAATGGGCGCATCCTGTTTCATTGCGCGCTGCACGGTAAAAAACTGGACATGCTGCGCGCCAACCCGCAGGTGTGTTTTAGTGTCGGACGGCAGGCCGGCGCTGTGGAGCGGCATGAAAAAGGCCGGGTGTGCCACCCGGATAATGACAGTGTGATCTGTCACGGCGTGGCGCGTGTTATTGAGGATCTGGAGGAGCGCCGCCTGATCCTGACCGAGTTTCACCGCTGCATTCAACCGGACGCCCCCGAGCTTGCGCTGGAGGACACCGCCAAATGCGCCGCGGTGGAGATCCGCATGGTTGAAGCCACGGCGCGCTCTGAGCGGGATTCAAAGTGTACCTTCTGGGAACATCATTTTGAATAAGGCACTTGTTTGCGCGATCATACTGATTCGTTTACTGAACATAATGTTGAATGAAACAACCGAAGCTGCCCGGACTGGGCATGTGTGCTGGTTAATTGATGGGGGTGATTCACCCAGGTGAGCCAACATTTTGCCGTTGTTTCCCTGTTCCTGTGTGTCCGTATTCCCAACATGGTGTTATCATAGAGACCGCTATTGGCAGCCGGAATCCGTATGCTGGTGGAAACCCATCCGGGGACATCGGTTTGTTGAAATTAAAGCAAGCAAGAGTTTATTGCATGAGATTGATTGCCGAAAAATCCGGTTCAGCGGTGGAAAATCAAGCACAATCTGATATTGCCGTCAACCAGACAGAGGTACAGGAATACCTCGATGTAAGTAAACAAAGACGCTGGACTTTCCCACGGGCTGCATTGGTGGGTCTGTTTGCGGGGGTGATCGCACTATCCTTCAGGGCGGGGTTATCAGCGGCTGACGCGCTGCGCAATAATTTGTTTACATTTGCTCACCGGATACCGGCTCTGGATTGGATATTGCCGGTGCTCTTCACCATGTCCGGTTCCGTCATATCGGTATTGTTGGTGCGCCGGTTTGCACCTGAGGCTGCAGGAAGCGGCATACCCCATCTCGAAGCAGTGTTGCACCGTCTGCGAAAGTTGGATGGAAAGCGTGTGTTGCCGGTGAAATTCATCGGTGGGCTGTTGGCCATTGGCGGTGGGCTGGCGCTTGGGCGTGAAGGCCCCACCATTCAACTGGGTGGTTCAGCGGGCGACCTGGTATCCCGCGTACTGAAGGTGTCTGAACGCGAACGCCTGACGTTGATCTCTGCCGGGGCAGGAGCCGGTTTGGCGGCAGCATTTAACGCGCCGCTCTCAGGCTTGATCTTTGTGCTGGAAGAAGTCCGTCGGGATTTTCAGCCGATTGTCTTTGGGGCGACATTTATCGCTGCCGTGGTGGCAGATATCGTTGCGCGTATCGGTGCAGGCCAGTTTCCTGTGTTCTCTGTTCCCAATTATCAAACCCCGCCATTAAGTTCGCTCCTGGTGTTCGCTGTGCTCGGGATCCTCGCGGGAGGTTTGGGTGTTTTGTTTAATCGCGGTTTGCTCAAGACCATGACCATCTTTGGGCGGCTCCCTTCCCGATGGAAACTGCCAGCCGTGGCGCTGGTGGGCGGGGCAGTCGGGTTGATCGGGTGGTTCAGTCCATCGCTCATTGGAAGCGGTCACAACCTGGCGGAGACCATCCTGCACGGAAATGTCCTGTTGGGCGCCATTCCGTTGCTGTTTATCGCCCGGTATTTCCTGACCATTGGCAGTTACGGAACCGGTGCGCCGGGGGGCATTTTTGCGCCGTTGCTTGTGCTGGGTTCTCTCATTGGTCTGGGTGTGGGTGAGGTGGCTCACTTGCTCTTTCCAGAAATTGTCCCCATACCGGCGGTGTTTGCAGTGGTGGGCATGGCGGCCTACCTGACTGCCATCGTTCGTGCACCGCTGACAGGCATCATGTTGATCATCGAAATGACCGGCAGTTACTCACTCATGCTTCCCTTGCTGGTCAGTTGTTTCTGCGCATATGCGGTTGCAGAGGTTTTAAAGGATCTGCCTGTTTATGAAGCCCTGCTGGAGCGTGATCTGAAGAAGAACGGAGAGCATTATCAATTGCGCGAGCCGGCTGTGGTGGAATTTATGGTCCATCCTGGTTCACCCTTTGCCGGACAATCGATCCGGTTGCTTGGATTGCCTCCCGGATGCATCATCGTGCGTTGTTCAGATGGCAAGCGCGAGTGGATTCCCAGAGCACATACCCGCCTGGAGCCATTCATGCGCATCACGGCGGTTATCGCTCCTGAGGTCTCGAATGCCATGGAGATCCTGCGCAACGGGTGTGCATCTTCGCATTCCGAATAAATGTTGGTAAGTTGCTGCCATATGGTGGGTGCGACAATGGTTTACCACAGATAATGGTTTTTAACGCTTGACTCTCGCCCCCTCAACACTATAATTTTATATAGCAGTTTATCATCACGCCACCGCACGAACCCACACAACTGTCCAATTGAATAATCAGAGATAAACGGGGGTGTCTTTTATGCTTCCCAAAACCATGAAGGCCGTCAGGCTGGCATTGGATCTTGTGATCTTGCCCGTCTTTTTGCTTTCCAGTGTTCTTCCCGTTCCAACCAGCGTGGCATATGCCGGACCAGCATCCGTCAGTGGGTTGCAGGAAGAAGAAACGCCCACCCTCACACCACATGAAACCAGACCGCTGGATGAACCCGCACCAACCGAAGTAACGCCTGAACCTCCGTGGCAGGAGGACCCCGCCACTCCCACCCCGCCGCCAGATGAAACGCCGACCAATCAACCCACACAATCTGTCACCCATTCCATCACCGGCATGGTGGTGGGTGCTGATGCCCAACCGGTGTCAGGAGTTGCAGTATCCCTCAATGGAGATGCCACTTTCACCACCGGTGTTGACGGTGCTTTTATTTTCACCGATCTGGTGGAGAACACCTACACCATCGTCCCGATTATGGAGGGCATGGTTTTTGAACCTGCTTCGTGGACTGTGAATTTGCCATCCGATTCAGACGATGTGGTTTTTACAGCCATGACAGAGGTCTGCCCGGTCTCAGATGGCGGCGCGGGCGTTCTGCTGGAAATTGACCTGACCGCAGGGGTTGTCGTTGCACGCGGTTTTTTGGATGGTGAGGCGATTTCCATGACCATCATGGGTCAGGCTGGTGAAATCAAGGCAACCGGGGTTGGACCTGCGGCGGCTGTTGATGGGGGTGAGGTTCTGGTCACGTTCGATTCGGCTGGAGTTGCGCTCCAACCGGGGGATGAATTGCAGTTAACCGGGGAATGCCAGTCCCGCAGCCTGGTGATACCCGCCCTGGCGGTGACCGGTTTTGATTTTGAGTATGACACCATCAGCGGGAAGGCTGACCCCGGCGGCTTGATTACCGCACAGGTGGAAATCAACGGCGCTTTGCACATGCGCAGCTCACCAAGTGATGAGCATGGAGCCTGGCTGCTGGACTTTGGCAGTGCCGGTGAAAACGGCGAAATGCCCGTGGATCTGCAACCGGGGATGAATGGAAAGCTGACGCATGTCACTGCAGCAGGGGATACTCTACTCATCACATGGCAGTTTGAGCAGGAGACACAGCCGCCTGTTGAGGATCAGCCAGTGGTTGCCATGGACGGCGCTCCCGCAGCTTCGCCATTATTGAGATTGAGCAATGGATATGAAGAGATCATCATTGAATGGGACGCCGTGGATGGCGCTGACCATTATGAGGTTCACCGTGCGGCAGGTGTGAACGGCACGCGCTCACTGCTCGGTACAGTTGGAAACCCGGGTTATTATGATACCGCCGTGGCAGGCGGCGCGCAGTATGCTTACTGGGTGAGGGCGTGCGCTGGTGCAGCCTGCGGACCATTCAGCCAGCCGGTGAGCGGTGCTTTTGGTCTGAGCGCGCCGCCGGGGGTGACTGCCAGTGACGGGACGGATTTGCAGAAGGTTGCGCTGGCGTGGCGGGGGATCAAGGGCGCCAGTAGCTACCGGGTGTTTCGTACGATATCGCCCATGGCTGTGGATCTGTTGTCTGAAACAGACCTGCTGGCATCCACCACCGGTTTAACCCACGCTGACACCTCTGCCGAACCGGGGCAGCTATACCATTACCATGTGCAAGCCTGCCGGGATGGAACCTGCGGCCCGGTGAGCCGGATGGAGGATGGCTGGCGCGGGTTGCCCGTGCCTGTGGGTCTGATTGCCAGTTCCGGGACTCAGGCGGATGGAGTGCGGCTGACATGGATGCCGGTTCCATTTGCTGATCGGTACGCCGTCTTCCGTTCCATTTCAAGCAAGGGGACCAAAACCCAACTGGGAACCGTGACTGCCACGGAGATGCCGGAGTATATTGACTCCACCGCCGTCACGGCAGCTTCGTACAGCTATTGGATCAAGGCTTGTCGGGGCTTGCAGTGTTCCAATTTCAGCGCGGCTGTCATCGGCTGGCGGGGGCTTAATCCACCGGCAAACCTCAGCGCGGCGGATGGAACCTCCACCAGCAGGGTGGAAATGACCTGGGATGGAGTGCCCG
>DAOUGC010000096.1:0-34226 GCA_034429695.1 Levilinea sp. | reverse complement strand
GCCACCCAGCATGGCGCACACCTTCGTGATCGCTGCCGTCAGGGTGGTCTTCCCGTGGTCGATGTGTCCCATCGTACCTACGTTCAGATGTGGCTTGTTTCGGTCAAACTTCTGCTTCGCCATGATTCCTCGATCTCCTTAACAATTCGGACGATGAAGTAGGATTAACCTTTTAACACTTTCGATGAGACACTCTCGGGCATCGGGGCGTAGTGGTCAAACTCCATCGAGAAAACACCGCGACCCTGGGTGGCGGAGCGAAGCTCCGTCGCATACCCGAACATCTCAGACAGGGGAACCAGCGCCCGCGCCGCCTGGGTATTGCCATGCCGCATCTCCATACCGAGGATGCTGGCCCGGCGGGCGTTAAGCTGCCCCAGAATATCCCCAAGATATTCCTCAGGAATAATCACTTCCACTTTCATGATCGGCTCAAGCAGAACCGGCGCGCCGCGCTCCATGGCTTCTTTGAAGCCAAGCGACGCAGCCATTTTGAACGCCATTTCACTTGAGTCAACTTCGTGATACGAACCATCAATCAGTTCCACGCGGATATCGGTGACAGGATACCCTGAAAGCACACCACTTTCGGCTGCTTCAATGACGCCTTTTTCCACCGCCGGAATGTATTCCTTGGGGATGGCGCCTCCGATGATCTTGTTCTCAAACACTACCCCATTACCGCGTTCCAGGGGGATCACGTTGAACACCACGTGACCGTACTGACCGCGACCGCCGGTCTGCTTGACATAGCGGTAAACGTACTTTTCCACCGGTCGCGTGATGGTCTCGCGGTAAGCCACGCGCGGGCGGCCCACATTGGCCTGTACTTTGAACTCGCGCAACATGCGGTCCACCAGCACATCCAGGTGAAGTTCACCCATGCCGGAGATGACCGTCTGACCGGTCACTTCGTCCAGGCGCACCCTGAAGGTAGGATCCTCTTCAGACAGTTTATGCAGCGCCTCAGACATCTTATCCTGATCCGCCGTGGTCTTGGGTTCAATGGCCACAAAAATAACCGGTTCAGGGAAGGTGATCGATTCAAGCACCACAGGGTTTGCCGGGTCGCACAGGGTGTCGCCAGTGAAGGATTCCTTCAAGCCGAGCACTGCGGCAATATCGCCAGCGCACACCTCGGTGATGTCTTCGCGCCGGTCAGCATACATGCGCAGCAGACGCCCGATGCGTTCCTTGCGCCCCTTGATGGGGTTGTAGAGCATGGCTCCCTGGCTCAAAACACCTGAATACACCCTGAAATAAGCCAGACGGCCTACATAGGGGTCGGTGACGATCTTGAAGACCAGTGCACTTACCGGAGCATCATCTTCGGGGGGACGGGCAACTTCTTCATCAGTATCAGGAATGGTGCCGGTGACGGCGGGAATATCCAGCGGAGACGGCAGATAATCGATCACCGCATCCAACAGGGGCTGTACGCCTTTGTTCCGTAACGAAGAGCCACAGAAAACCGGTGTGGCGCGATTGGTGAGGACGGCATTGCGAATGGCAGCCTTCATCTCATCAACCGTGATTTCTTCGCCTTCCAGGAACTTGACCACCAGGTCATCATCCAGCTCGGCGATTTGCTCCACCATCACGTCGCGGCGGCGTTGGGCTTCTTCCATCAAATCTGCCGGAATGGGCTCAACCGTGAATTCCTTGCCAACCTGATCATCCCAGGTAATGGCTTCCATGGTCATCAGGTCGATCACACCGCGAAAACCGGATTCAAACCCAATCGGCATTTGCACGGCAATGGGGTTGGCGCCCAGCCGCTGCCGGATCGATTCGATGGAGTTCTCATACGAGGCCCCCACCCGGTCCATTTTATTGACGAAGCAAATTCGGGGAACGTTGTAACGGTCGGCCTGCCGCCAGACAGTCTCAGACTGCGGCTCCACGCCCTGAACGGCGTCAAAAACGACCAAACCGCCATCCAACACCCGCAATGAACGCTGCACTTCGGCAGTAAAGTCGATGTGCCCGGGGGTGTCGATTACATTTACCTGGTAGCCCTTCCACTCAGCGGTGACTGCAGCAGACACAATGGTAATTCCGCGTTCGCGTTCCTGCACCATCCAGTCGGTAACAGTTGTGCCTTCATCCACCGAGCCAAGTCGATAGGTCTTGCCAGTGTAGTATAAAATACGCTCAGTGGTAGTGGTTTTACCGGCGTCAATGTGTGCGATGATACCTATATTACGGTATCGTTCGAGAGGAAAACTGCGAGGCATTGCAAATTACCTGTATCTTCTTATTCCTGTAAAGTACTAAACTCGGTAGTGCGAGAATGCCCGGTTGGCCTCAGCCATTTTGTGGGTCTCTTCGCGCTTGCGAACTGAGGCGCCCTGATTATTGGAGGCATCCAGCAGTTCACCCGACAGCTTTTCGGCAAAAGACTTGCCACTGCGGGAACGCGCGGAATCAATGATCCAGCGCATGGCCAGGGTGGCGCGGCGATGAGTGGGCACTTCCATGGGCACCTGGTAGGTGGCGCCGCCGACACGGCGAGGGCGAACTTCCATGACGGGACCCACGTTCTTGAGCGCCTGTTCCAGCACTTCCACGGGATCGCGACCGGTCTTTTCGCGCATGATTTCCATCGCGTCGTACATGGCGTCGGTGGCAACACTCTTCTTGCCGCGGCGCATGATGCGGTTGATCAACATCTGCACGGTCAGGCTGTTGTACCGAACGTCGGGTAATATCTCACGCTTTTCGGGATTGGTCCGTCGCATTCAAACTTCTCCATCAACTCTTTAACAATGATTGCTTACTTGGGGCGCTTGGCGCCGTACTTCGAACGAGCCTGACCACGCTTGGCAACACCAGTGGTATCCAGGGAGCCGCGTACGATGTGATAGCGCACACCGGGCAGGTCTTTCACACGACCGCCACGGATCAGCACCACCGAGTGCTCCTGCAACGAGTGGCCTTCACCCGGAATGTAGGCGGTCACTTCGATGTGGTTGCTCAGGCGGACACGGGCGATCTTGCGCAAAGCCGAGTTCGGCTTCTTGGGGGTCATGGTGCGCACCACGGTGCACACGCCGCGTTTCTGCGGGGCGCCACCGGTTTGCTTGGTGCGGCGCTGCCTGTTCGTGTTATAGGTAAACTGCAGCGCAGGAGACTTGCTCTTGGCGCTCTTGGTGCGGCGACCTTTTCGGATCAGTTGATTAATCGTTGGCACTGCTTGCCTCCACAAAATCTGTGACGCATTGCACTTCTGGGCACAATACGCCTGTGTACGGTTGGTTTATTCTTTCATGAAGGGAGGCCATCGCTGATGATATCCACGTTCTGCAACGATGGCCTCGCCTCATGGTCGATACAAATGGCGCTTTTTACCGGGAATGTCCCGTCCTGATTTTAAGGCACAATCAGACAACGAGGCACGATTATATCATCACCCCGGGATAGCGTCAAGAAGGCTACTGAATGGCCTCCAGGTCTTCGCCCAGGCTCAACAGACCGGTATCCAGTCGCGGCGGGCGCACACGCTCTTCGTCCTTGCCGAAGCGGATCACTTCGCCGGAGTCCATCACGGCTTCCACCGCCAGACCCAGACTCTGCAGTTCCTTCACCAGCACACGGAAGGAAGCTGGCAGACCCGGTTCTTCAATGGGTTCTCCCTTGACGATCGCTTCATAAGTGTTCACGCGACCCTGAACATCGTCAGACTTGACGGTGAGCATCTCCTGCAGGGTGTAAGCGGCGCCATAAGCCTCAAGCGCCCACACTTCCATTTCGCCGAAGCGCTGACCACCAAACTGCGCCTTGCCACCCAAAGGTTGCTGGGTGACCAGACTGTAGGGGCCTGTGGAGCGTGCGTGAACCTTGTCTTCCACCAGGTGGTGCAACTTGAGCATGGTCATCACACCCACTGTGACCGGTTGATCATAGGGGGTGCCGGTCTTGCCGTCATGCAGAACCTTCTTGCCCAGAATGGGCAGCGGCTGACCGGTGGTGGTCATCAACTCATTTGCCCTGGCGCGTACTTCCTCATCCGAAAGACCATCAACTTCCTGGTCAAAGCTCTTCAGCCACAGACGCAGGGTTGCATTAATGGTGGCATGGTCAATCTCCCGAACCATGGGGGTATTGGCAGCCAGGCTCTCGAATTCGAGGATCTCATCGGGGTTGTAGCCGCGATCGCGCAGCCATTCGCGAACAACAGCAATGCGGGCATAGGTTTCGTCAGCTTTGAGGCTGTCAACATCGTAACCACGCTCGCCCAACCACGCTTCCATATAAAGCAGGCGTACTTCGTCGTCGTCCTCAATGGTCGTCGGGTCGTAATCCTGCTCTTTCAACCAATTCCAGGCATCATTTGCGGCGTCCTGCCAGGATACATCCATCATCCAGGCGCGCCCCAATTCTGCTTCAATTTCCAATTCAGTGGCGCCGTCAAATACCGGGGTAATACCCCTGAAGTGCAGCTCACGCGCCGCCCAACCCAGATGGGTTTCCAGCACCTGGCCGATGTTCATACGACCGGGGACACCTAACGGGTTGAGGATGATATCCACAGGTGTGCCATCCTCGAGGAACGGCATGTCTTCAACAGCCACCACACGCGAAACCACACCCTTGTTGCCGTGACGGCCAGCCATCTTGTCGCCAGCGGTGATCTTGCGGCGCTGCGCCACAGAGACGCGCACCATCATATCCACACCGGCAGCCAGATCGGCGTTGTCTTCGCGGGTGAACACTTTAACGTCCACCACCTTGCCGCGCTCGCCATGCGGCATGCGCAGTGAGGTATCTTTTACATCGCGAGACTTCTCACCAAAGATGGCGCGCAGCAGGCGTTCTTCGGGGGTCAGTTCTTTTTCACCCTTGGGCGTAATCTTGCCCACCAGGATGTCATTGGGCCCCACCTCAGCGCCAATGCGAATGATGCCGTGCTCATCCAGATCCTTGATGGCTTCCTCGCCCACGTTGGGAATATCGCGGGTGATCTCCTCCGGACCCAGTTTGGTGTCACGGGCTTCCACTTCGTACTTCTCGATGTGAACCGATGTAAAGCGGTCTTCCTGCACCAGGCGTTCCGAGATCAGGATGGCGTCTTCAAAGTTGCCGCCTTCCCACGAGAGGAACGCCACCACAACGTTCTGGCCCAGAGCCAGGTTGCCGTTGACGGTCGATGACGAGTCGGCCAGTACGTCGCCCTTGCGCACCCGCTGACCCTTCACCACAGCCGGGCGCTGGTCGATGCAGGTGGACTGATTGGAGCGCTGATACTTGCGCAACTGATATTGATGCAGCGAGCCGTTTCCGGTGGCGCGAACAATGATCTGACGGCCGGTCACAGATACAACTTCACCGTCTTCCTGGGCAATCAACACCTGACCCGAGTCCAGCGCAGAGAAGGTCTCCATGCCGGTCGAGATCAACGGAATGTCAGGGCGGATCAAAGGCACAGCCTGCGCCTGCATGTTCGAGCCCATCAACGCGCGGTTGGCGTCATCATGCTCGAGGAACGGGATCAACGCGGCGGAAACACCCACCACCTGGTGGGGAGCCACGTCCATATAGTTAATTGAATCAGGCCCGTTGATGGTGAAGTCAGAGTGATGACGGCAGGAAATTCGCTGAATGGCAAACTCATTGGTATCGGTCAACGGAGTGTTGGCCTGGGCAATCACGAACTTGTCTTCAGCATCAGCCGAAAGATATTCCACGTCTTCAGACACAAACGGGGTCACAAAGATGGTGGCCCGCTTGAGCTTGCGAATGGCGGGCAGCATGGCCTCGGTAACACGCTCACCTTCCGATGCAATCACTTCACCGGTATCGGGATTACTGAGGGTTTCCTTGAGCTGGCGACCAACCAGACGCTCGTCATCAGAGGACAGCACTTTCACCACGCGGCGATAGGGCGTCTCGATGAAGCCGTATTCATTGACCCGCGCAAAGGTTGCCAGACGGCCAATCAGACCAATGTTGGGACCTTCCGGGGTCTCAATGGGGCAAATACGGCCGTAGTGCGAATGGTGCACATCGCGCACATCAAACGTGGCGCGCTCACGGCGCAGACCACCAGGACCCAGGGCTGAAAGCGTGCGTTTGTGGCGCAGCTCGGCCAGCGGGTTGGTCTGATCCATGAACTGTGACAACTGGCTGGAGCCAAAGAACTCGCGCAGGGCAGCCACCACAGGTCGAATATTAACCAGGCTGACCGGCGAGGTCTGGTCCTGATCGCGAATGGACATGCGTTCTTTAATCACGCGTTCCATGCGGCGCAGGCCAATGCGCAGTTTGTTCTGGATCAACTCACCCACTGTCTTCACACGGCGGTTACCCAGATGGTCAATATCGTCCTTGTCGGCCATCAGGTTATTGATCATGATCATGCGGCGCACCAGGTACACAACGTCCCACGCAGTGACGGTGCGGTGCGACACAGGAATGCGCTCCATCAAATCCAGCTTCTGATTGAGCTTGTAACGCCCCACCCGTTCCAGATCGTAATGGCGCTGATCGAACAACTGCTCCATCAGGAAGGCGCGGGCATTATCCAGGGTGGCGGGGTCGCCGGGGCGCATGCGCTTGAAGAACTCAAGCAGCGCCGCCTGTGCCACGGTCTGACCATTGGACAGGTCCCACGGCGGCTCCTGGCGCAGCGTTGAGGCGATGAACTGCCGGTCGGGATTGTTATCCACATCCTGGAACAGCTCCATCAGCTCCTGATCGGTTCCTTCCTTGAGCGGAGAAGAGCCAAGCAGGTCATCCACAGCGGCAAGGGCGCGCAGGAAAATGGTGATGGGCACGGTGCGCTTGCGGTTGAATTTCAGAATGATGTAATCGTTCTTGCGGGTCTCAAATTCCATCCACGCGCCGCGGTCAGGGATCAATTTAGCCATGGCGAGGCGATGACCGGTGGTGCGGTCAACCGGACCTTCAAAATACACACCCGGCGAGCGGATCAATTGCGAAACGACCACGCGCTCGGTGCCGTTGATGATGAAGGTGCCTTTTTCGGTCATCTCCGGGAAATCCCCAAGGAAGATGTCCTGGCGGATGGGTTCGGGCACTTCGGGCCCGGCCAGCAATACAGACACATACAACGGACTGGCATAGGTCAAATCGCGTTCCACACACTCATCAATATTGTGCTTCGGATCGCCAAACCAGAACTTCAGTCCCCACTGTTGCGACTCAGGCGTATGGCTGGGGAAAAACAACTTCATGCCCTTGTTGTAGGATTCAATCGGTGAGATCTCATTAAAGAGATCAGCAAGGCCTTCCGCCTTAAGTCTGCGGAAGGAGTCCAGTTGAACCTCAATTAAGTCGGGCAAATCAAAAATAACGGGGATACGGGCGTAGGACTTTGTCGCTAAAACAGAAGCCATGGTTTCTCCTGATCGTATAAACCTGGGCTGGTACAATACACATTAAATCATCGCGGATCCCTACGGGATAACGCAAACGACAATTATAGCAAGACCGTGCCAAAAGATCAAGTAATTGGGCGGCCAATTTGCAGGATTTTTACTAATTTTTTTAATGAATTTCACCCGTCATGCGCCTGCCAAAGGAATGATCCGCCCCCTGACCGCCTGATGGTCAAATTCCAACACACCGTAACTGCACTGGTTCACGCGCGGATGCCTGGCACTTGGCGAACCGGGGTTAAACAATAATCGTTGCCCCTCAATTTGTCGGTTTTCCGGATAATGCGTGTGACCAAAAATGATCACTTGCGCCCATTCCACCTGCTGCAACAACATGGTCTGATATCGGTCAAGCCGGTAACCCTGAAATAGATCATACCACTTGTCAAAAAAATAAAAAAACAAATCGCCGTACCCATGAGTCAAGGCAACCCGATGCCCGCAAATGTCCAGTTTCTGTATCTTTGGCAGCTTTCCACGAAAAGCCCAGTCGCGGTTTCCGCGTACGGCAATGACCGGTGCGATCTGGCTGAGTTGCTCCAGCACCCCGGGCAGGCAAATATCGCCAGCATGCAGGATGTAATCCACTTCATGCTCGTCAAGCCCCTGCAATAACGCCGGGTTGAGCGAGCCAACCCGGTCGGGTACGTGCGTATCGCTGACCACCCCAATGATGCATTTTTGCTGCGCGATGTGCGTTGCAATGCGCGGTTTAATCTCCATCAAGCCTAAATCGCTCAAGATGCCGCCCCAAACAACGCCTTCAAATCGTTTAAAACCTGTTCACGGGTGACAAAACGAATGGCATGCATGCCCACACTGCGCGCCGCTTCCACATTGGTTGGCATGTCATCCACAAAAACCGCCTCCCCTGCCGGCGTTTCCAGATCAGCGAGAATGCGTTGATAAATGCGGGCATCCGGTTTTGCCAGGTTCACCTCTGCTGAAATGATGACGCGGTCAAAAGCATCCAGGATGGGATATTTGTCCTCCAATAACCTTCGCAGGCCATCCCATGCGTTGGAAAGCAGTGCAGTTTTTCTGTCCGGACGCAGGGAGCGTAAAAAGTCAACCAGACCCATATCCAACACATCGCCAGCCCAGAAAGCCTCTTGAAATGCTTCCAGCTCCCGCTGATTTAGGTTAAAGCGCTGTCCCACAAAACCCCATACCATGGGTTCCGTCACCGCTCCCACAGTTGCCTGTGCTGCAGTTTCTGATTCAAACACGATGCGCGCCAATTCACCCGGCTCCACGCCCATTTGTTTCGCCAGTTGATTGCGCGGCATCTGGTCTTCAGTACGCAACAGTACGCCGCCGAGGTCAAATATTACCGCCGAGATCTTTGTCACCGTTTCATCCCTCCCTGAAAAAATACCCTCCAAGTATATCATGCGGAAAATCAATAAAAAAAGCAGCCCTCCGGTTGGAAGGCTGCTGGCAACCTTTGTTTGTACTGTCAGGCTTTGCCGTTACCACCATTTCGTCCCGGCAAACGTATTCCATCTCCGCTGGGAGTAAAAGCGCGCGCCTCGTCAACGTGCTTGAGGGAGAAATGTTTGACCGAGTCCTGCAGCGCCATGGCCATGTCGGCCAGTGATTGCGCCGATGCGTTGACTTCCTCCACCTGGGCGCTCATTTCTTCTGCCGATGCGGAGACCTCTTCAACCGATGCGCTGGTCTCCTCACTAATACTGGCAACATTTTCAATTGCCTGCAGAATGGTATTGATACTGGCTGACATACGCTCAGCCGCAACCGAGTTCTCATCCACAACCGCCGATACCGCTTCCATGGCGTTTACCAGTTCTTTTGCCACGGTTTGAATCTCATTGGAAGCATTATCCGATACTTGTGCCGTCTCCTGCACCGATGACTGGATGGCATCCATCAACTGACTGATCTCACGGGTTGAATTGGCAGCCCGCTCTGCCAGTTTCCGCACTTCACCGGCCACCACGGCAAAACCCTTGCCGTGTTCGCCTGCACGGGCAGCCTCAATGGCGGCATTCAATGCCAGCAAATTGGTTTGAGAGGCAATATCCTCAATGGTCTCGACGATCACATTCACCTGTGCAGCGCGCTGTACCATCTCCTGTCCCTTCTGGGCACTCTGGGCCACCTGCTCGGCAATGCCGTTGCGGGAGGAGATTTTGTTCACCATTGCAGTCACCTGCTGAATGGCTTCCACCTGGTTGCGCACACCCGTTGTCACGGTTTCCACCATGTGAGAGGTCTCTTCGATATTGGCAGACATGCGCGCCACCGCGTCTGATTGCTGGCCGGTTCCGCGCGCAATTTCCTGCATGGTGGTGGCGATCTGTGAAGTGGCCTGCCCCGATTGGCTGGCCGCCGATGCCAGTTGATCAGACGATGTGCTGACGTGCACGGCGCTATCCACCACCTGGCTGAGCGCCAGATTAAGCCGATCCCTCGCCGTGCTCAGGTGATTGTTAATCTGCACAAAACTTTCGCGTGCTTCACGAGTCGCGTCAGAGGCTTCTGGAAGTGCAGGTACATCGAAAATCAAATTTCCTTCTGACATCGCCTCAAGACATTGCGACAGGTCCTGGATGGCTGACTGCATGAAGCGGGTAACGCCCACAATGCCAGACACATCACTGACTGCCTCAATATGACCAATCCGTTCGCCGTGAGAATTGGTCAGGTAGGCGCTGTCCACGCGGAAATTCAAACCCCATTGATCAAAATATGTGGTCAGGAAATTGCCACGCAGACGCCGGATGCCACAATTTTCGGTATTACAAATATTGGCATTCCAGTTATTGCACTGCTGGCCGATCACTTCCTTTCGTTTGGTCTTGAGCAAATTTTCAACCGGACGGTTAATAAAGGTCCAGTTCATGTTCATGTCGGTGACAGACAATGGGAAGGGAAGGGCATCCAAAATTTCCTCGTACCAGTGGATCTTTTCACGGTAATAATCCACTGCGGTTCCCAGCGTTCCTGCCAGTTCAAGCAGATCCCCACCGATGCCGGAAGTCACCTGAACAATTTCATCCGGTGCAATGTCATAATCTCCCTGGGCAAACTGAGCGGCAAAATGATTCAGTTTTCTCAATGGAGTGCCAAAGGATGAATACAACCACAAGCCCAGCCCGGTCAACGCAAGCAAGGCCACACCACCGCATGCAATCAACCAGATCCTTGCGGTTGGCAAACTCATGCTTCCCTGTGCCGTTTGAGTGACCACCCAAAGACTCATACCGGCGACGAGGATGACCAGTAAAGCGATCAAGCCAAAGATCAAAATGACTCTGCCCCTACCTTGAAGCACCTTCATCTTGCCTCCCAGTAAATAGCATCAGATAATTTATTCCACGGCTGCCCGCATGATCTCTTTTTCTTCAACAGATAACACTTTGCTGAGGTCAAGCAGAATGACCAGGCGGCCTTCCAGCTTGGCAATGCCCTTGATAAATTGAGAGTTGACCGTGGTCACCATGGGCGGAGGAGGTTCGATGGAATCATCTGAAACTCGCAACACCTCTGAGACCGCATCCACCACCATCCCGATCTTGGTCTGATCCATGTAAACCACCACAATGCGGGTGTTCTTGGATTCTTCCTCGGGGGGTAACCCAAAGCGCTTGCGCAGATCGATCACCGGCACCACCGAACCACGCAAATTGGTGACACCCTCCACAAATGCTGGGGCGTGCGGAACAGCCGTGATGGTTTGCATTTTGATGATGCCTTCCACCCCGGCAATATCCAACCCATAATGCTCACTTGCCAGTTCAAAGACAACCAGTTGCTGCTCCATGTTTTTTCTCCTTATTGATAAGCTAATCCAATAGTCTCGGCTGATTCTGTGATGGTTTCCAAATCAGCATCATCTTTTAGTCTGAATGATCTCACCACATCATTTAATTCCTGCGCCATCTGCGCCAGGACCTTAACCGTGTCAGATACCTCCTGCACCTGGGCGCTTACTTCCTCAGTGGACGCAGAAACCTCCTGAACACTGGCGCTGTTTTCCTCACTGACGCTGGCGATATTCTCAATTAATTCAGTCAGTTGCGTGGCTCCGCCGGTGATTTCTTCAACCGCACGGTTGTTGGCACTCACCACATCGGTCACGCCGCCCATTGAGGTTGCCAACCCCTGCGATGAGTGCTGCATGCGGGTGGCAGCCTGTCCGGCATTTTCCACCTGCTGCCTCACACCCTCAATGGCAGTCAGGATCTCATCCAGCGCCTTTCTGGCTTCGATCGAATTATGGACGCCGGCTTCCACCTCATTCGATCCTTCCTTCATTGCCGATACTGCCTCAGAAACTGTATACTGGATGCGCCTTACCAATCCTGAAATCTCACGGGCGGCATTGGCTGATCTTTCAGCCAGTTTGCGGACTTCACCGGCTACAACCGCAAAACCCTTCCCGTGCTCTCCGGCTCTGGCTGCCTCGATGGCAGCATTCAGCGCCAGCAGATTGGTCTGTGAGGCAATGTCTTCGATCATCTCCAGAATGTCAGAGATCTGGCGGGAACTCTCGCCCATCTCCTCAACCCGCATGGCAGAAATATCAACTTTTTCCTTAATACGGTTCATGCCGTCCAAAGCAGATTGCATGGTGGACGCACTGCGTTGCGCCGATTCGGTTGCCTGTCTGGAATTTTGCTGAACTTGATTTACCGAATGGGTCATCACCTGTATGGCATTTTCCATATCACGCGTTTGTTCAAACGCCCGTTCAACAGCCACCGATTGCGCCCTGGCGCCATCAGCCACATTTTGAATGGAATGTGAAATGGCATCCACCACTCCGGCAGTATGATTCACCGCCGCCGCCTGCTGACCGGTTCCACTGGCAACCTCTGAAATGGTTGACGCAATTTCACCTGCCGCCTGACCAGCTTCTGATGCCGCCCGGTCAAGCCCCCTGGCTTCCTGTTCCACCTGTCTGGCGCTGTCAGCCACCCGGTTGATGGATGAACGCAAATTATTCACCATGGTGATGAAAGCATTCCCCAGCTCATCCTGAGCGCTTTCCGCTGTGGCCTCAACCGTCAGGTCGTTGGCGGCAATACACACCGCCACTTCTTCCTTCTCCCGGATATACTCCACCATCCGTATCACACTGCGACCGATCTGGCCAATTTCATCCGACCGATCACTGCGTGCTTCTTTCTGCAGATTTTTTATATCGCGTAACGTGTCTCCCCTGGACAGACGGGTAATAACTTCGGAGAGCTTGCGTATGGGATGGGCGGCCACCCTGCCAACCGTGAACCACATGATCGCAATTGAAACAACGATCATCCCAAGGGCAATGGCCACCAGTTGGAGGGTGAGCTGGTTCGCCTGTTTTGAAATTTCGGCAAGAGGGATCAAAAGCTGCAATGACCACGGCGCCTTGTTGGAACCAATGTAGAGTGGGGAGTAGATTTCCAGAAAACCATCATCTTCTTTGGATGATTGCACTCCCGCCAGGACAATTTCCATATCTTCCTTGTAATCATCCTGCCATTGCGAAATATCCCCTCCCATCATTTCCGGATGGTCACTCGATGCAATGATCATCCCCGAGCGACTGATCAGGGTAAGCACTCCGCTATTGTCATAAATATCGGTCTGGTCAAAGTGTTGTTGCAGATCCGATAACTCCACCTCTACTGCAACAATTCCATAAAATGTGTTCTCATTGGCAAGAACTGGCACTGAGATGATGGTACGAACAAATCGCTTTCCATCCAGTGAAGCCATGCTTGGGTCAGTAACACATTCCTTTTTGATTTGTTTTGGACAGATGTAATAAGGGGCTTCATCATACTCCTCAGGGATGACCCTCACCACTGTCCCATCGGGATTGCGATAGTAACTGACCATAAACCTGCCGGTGCTGTCATGTCCTTCCGAACCGGCGTACGCCTTGTCACTGGCGTCAAATGCATCTGCCTCCCAGATGGTGGTGACCCGCACCAGATCAGGATATTTGGTCATGACCTGCCTGACCATCGAATCCACCTGATGGCGCGTCAACCGGATTTCAACCCCGGTTTCTTTTACTGCCGAAAGGGTGTTGGAGAACGACGAGGCGACCGACAGCGCGCTTTCCAAATCGGCATCAATCTGGTTCACCTCAGCGCGAGTCATGGCGATTGCATTATCAGCCGCAGCTTCCTGTGAGATATTCCTAACAATAAAAGTGGAAAAACCGATCAGGATGATACCCAGTAAAAAGAGCATCAAGCTTACCCATACGGATATCTTGAACTGCAATGTATTGGTTATTGCAGATCCTTTCTGAGCCACCTGATCCTCCTTTTCGTCCACGCTGTGGTTGTATGAGTTAGATTACGTTTGGTTTATCAGGTACGGCAATCATGCTGGTTTTTGCCGACCGGCTCGCGCCCTCGCGCAAGGCAATATGGATCATCAATGTGCCGCTTTCACTGACCAGTGGTACCACCAGGCGGGGGAAATCGAGGGTGGAGATGGTGGCTCCACGCCCCAGTAAAAGCGTTGGCGGAGAAATATTCGCCTCATAACCTGCCTGCGCCAACAACACAGTGGCCCTGCCGGTGATGACATTGCCCAGTTCGGCGATGCCGCTTTGGGCCAAGCTATCTGCCAGATGTTGCTCCTCTCCCAGGATCAATGTCGCAAAATTGGAGGCTGTTGCTTCATTCATTGAGTAGAAAACAGTACCTTCCACAGCCCCCACCAGGGCAATGATCACAGTAACATCATCCGTCTGATACGGAGATTTATCCAGACTTAATTCTCCACGGTTCACTTCAATACGGGTTTCGGCTTTCAGAACCTCATAAGCTGCTTCAACAAACGGGTTCAAGAATTTAACATTCATATGTTCATCCTTGTCTGCAACTCAGCGCTATTTCGTTTCACTCGATTCAATGGTAATGGGCACAAAATTTGTGGTTTGCATTCCAGGCGGGCTGGAACGCAATGCCAGATGAACCACCATCTCGCCCAGCTCGGTTTGCAATGGAACCACGATACGAGAGAAATCGAGCGTCGAAATTTGCAATCCTGTACCAGTAATGAGGGTCGGAGGCGAAATATTGGAACGGTAGCCGGCTTTGGAAAGGTTGATGGTTGCCCTTCCTGAAATGACATTGCCCAACTCGGCAATGCCGCTTTGAGCCAGATTATCCAACTCTGTAAATTCCTGCCCCATGATCCTTGAAACAATGCCAAGAGCGGTTGTCTCTGCCATGCCATAGAGCACCACACCCTGCACCTCCCCCACCAGGTGGATCAAGACCGTGATGTCATCGGTGGTGAGCGCAGATTTTTGCAAGCTGATCTTGCCTTTGGTGATTTCAAGGTTGACTTCAGCCTTCATCACCTCACTTGCTGCTGCCACGAACGGGTTTAGAAATTCAACATTCATAAAATCCTGTCCTCCAGTGATGGAGAGAGTGCTTTTCAGGCGGTTGGGTCAGACTTGATACCCATACTGAGTTCCGCCATCTGAATCAGGTCATTGACACGCAGGAATAACCCGAACAACCTTGTCCCATCCCAGCCCATTTGCTCAAAAGCCTGGGTATCCAGCTCATAATTCAAACCATCTCTTCCAATACCAATACCCATCATCATCATGGCGGCATCAGCGATATGAATGGCCGAAGCCAGCATGGTATGTTGTTTGGCCTGGGAGGGTTTGTGATGGTAAGTAATGGCTGCGATAAATGAGGGCGGCAACCGCCATCGCTTGGCAATTTCACCACCCAGCGTGGCGTGGTCGCACCCAATCACCGTTTCCTCGATCTCAGCAAAAGATAAATTCGTCAGACGCTCATCCGAGAGGTCCATGTCACGCAACAAGCCCTCAATCACCAGCTTGCCAATATCGCATAACAGGCCGGCATTGTAGGCTTCTTCTGCAAACTCCTTGCCAAACGGTTCAGCCACCAAACGCGCCCCTGCAGCCACACCAATGGAATGTTTCCACAGTTCGCCCTTATCCAGGCCGTATCCGGGCAGAGGACGGTATAGATAGGTGGCCACCGACGCCGTCATGATCAGGCTCAGGATGGTGGACTGCCCCAGGTAAACCACCGCCTGTTGCACGGTGGGAATTGGAAAAGGAAGCGCATAATAAGCCGAATTAGCCAGACGCAATACCTTGCTGGCCATCACAGGATCCATTGACAATACCGAACCAATATCACCCATGTTGGATTTGGGATCCCGTATCAAAGACAGTGCCCGCTGTACAACCTGCGAAAGCGGCGGAATCTGGTCGATACGTTTAATGACTTCCTCAATGTTTCTTGCGTCGGGCGTCATATCAAGCCTTTACATAGAATGATATTTCTTGAGTCCGTAAACCCAGATCCAGTGGCTTGGGGATGATTTCAGTACCCCCGAGAAACAGGATTCCACCGGGTCTTAACGCAGCGGCAAATTTGCGGTACAGGATCTGTTTTGCCTCAGTCGTAAAATAAATGATTACATTACGGCATACGATCAGATTAAAATTCTCCTCAAAAGGCTGTTCGAGCATGTTGTGTTCTTTAAAGGTCACCTTTTGAGCGATGGCATTGGAGACAAAATGTGGCGGGCCTCCTGCCTCAAGATAATTACCACATTGCAGTGGTGTCAGATTGCGGATCTCTTCCGGAAGGTATGGGCCTCGCGCCCTGGCTTTATTAAGAGCACCCCGGTCGAGATCAGTCGCAAGCAGGTAATGGTTTACACGCGGCGTCAGTTCATCCATCAACATCGCCAGGGAATACGGTTCCTGCCCTGTGGAACACCCGGCGCTCCAGATACGCATTGAGCTGCGCGGGCCGCCGGCTGAACCCAGCAGATACGGTATCACCTTTTCGCGCAGGGTGCGCCAGCGTTCAGCATCTCTGAAAAATTCAGAAACGTTGATGGTCAAATAATCTCGAAACCGTTGAAGTTCGCGTTCATCTTCTTTTACTTTTTTAAAGTAATCATCCCAGGTCACAAGGCCAGAGCGGATTAACCACGAATCAAGTCGCCGCCGCATCTGTTCGTCCTTGTAATACGACAGGTCGATGTTCAGAATACGTTTAACTGTGACCTTGATGCTCTGGTACTGATCAGTTTCCATCGATAAATCATCCTCACCGAGCTACTATTTACGAAGAACTCGTTGAATGGCTCCGGCCACCTGGTCAATCGGGACCACCTCGTCGGTGTAACCCGCTTCAAACACACTGCGCGGCATGCCCCACACCACACAGGTCGCTTCAGCCTCTGCAATCACGTAGCCGCCCTGGGCATGCACCAGACCAGACCCCATGGTGCCATCCGAGCCCATGCCGGTCAGGATGACACTGACCACTGACGAGCCAAAACGGCGGGTCACTGAATTCATGGTCACGTCAATGGCTGGACGCACACCATGCACAGCCGGGTCCTGATTGAGAGCAATCCTGTTGTTATCATCTAGAACCATGTGAAAACCACCCGGAGCAAGCAACGCCCGCCCCACTTCCAGTGTGTCACCCGGTTCGGCTTCTTTCACCTTAATCTTGCACAGCGAATCCAACCGATCAGCCAGTGAACGGGTGAAACCCACCGGCATGTGCTGAACAATAAGAACTGCGGCTGGCAAATCAGCCGGCAATGCTGGCACAACGGTGTTCAATGCCCGCGGTCCGCCTGTGGAAGAACCAATGACCACCACCCGGTCATTACTTTGCATACTGCGGGTGCTTTTGGCATGAGTGCCCACCGTGGGAACAGCCATTTCCCTGGGCTGGCGGGGCACCGACCACACCCTGGCACGCGCCGCTCTCTGGATTTTTGTCACCACTTCATCCATCACAACGCCCACGTTGGCTTTATTGATGGGTTTGGTGACAAAATCAACAGCGCCAATGGTCAATGCCTGGATGGTTTCAAGCGCGCCTTCTGAAGTCAGGCTGGAGAGCATAATCACGGGTCGGGGATGTTCAGCCATGATTTCTCTGAGTGTGGTCAGGCCATCCATGTGCGGCATTTCCACATCCAGGGTCACCACATCGGGCTGCAGGCGCGGGATCAGTTGCAACGCTTCCTGTCCATCACGCGCCGCCCCCACCACCTGAATTCCATTCGCTTCGCTTAAATAGCGGGTAATGGTGTAGCGCATGAACGCTGAATCATCCACCACCAACACACGAATGGGAGCCGATGGATTCGTCGAACCGGGGTTTACTCTGGCCTGATTCTCCATTCAAGACCTCATGATAACAGCTTGGTTATGGCGCCCATCACTCTTTCGCGTTCGAAGGGTTTGACCACAAAGTCCCGCGCGCCAGCCTTGATGGCTTCCAACACGACCGATTCCTGGCCCAGGGCGGTCAGCATGATCACCTTGGCTTTGGGGTCGGCGCTTCGGATCTCGCGCAGAGCGGTCAGGCCGTCCATTTCGGGCATGGTAATATCCATGAGAACCAGGTCGGGTTGTTGGGCTTTGTAAGTGGCGACTGCCTGAAGGCCGTTTTCGGCCTCAATGACATCAAACCCATCTCCCGCCAGCATCTTGGATATACGCACCCTGAGGAACTCTGCATCATCCACAATCAATATCTTGGTCATACGTTCCACTCCTCAATGTGTTTATAAATCTCGTTCCTGCCCGCCAATGACCCGCACGGTCATCCGGCCGTTGGATACATACAATCGAACTGTGCGCCCCTGATTGCCTCCCACGTCCTGCGAATAAAGACGCAAGCCCAATCGTTGCATGGTCGCCAGTGCCGCGCTGGCATTGCGCGTTCCAATATCAAATGAGTTGGTAAGGTTGGATGAAACCAGCATATTGGCCCCCCCTGCCATTCTTATCACCATCCTCCTGCGGTCTGCTCCCGCTTTGACCATTTCCTCAATCAGCGAAGTAATTCCGAAATCAACGTACTTGTATGAAGTCCCTTCACTACCGTTAACCCGCTCAGGCAAAACTGCATGCAACATACCTGCCAGACGCACCTGGGGGTCAAACACACCAAAACCGATGCACGAACCCAGGCCATAAGCCACCAGAACATCGCCCGGATTCCGGCTGATCACCATTTCACCAAGACCGATACTAATATGGTTTAACGAAAACATTTACAGACCTTGAGAAAATTTTTCCAACACCAACTGGTCCGGTATTACCCAATATTCAGCTTCAACCTCTCGGTCACCCAGTGAAAAAGTGGCCTGTAACATCAATATATGTTCGGTGTAACCTCCAAGAGTGGCAACCACAATATCCAGTATGGCTCCAACCATATCCACCATGACGGCTGGTGGGGTCGGGCGGATGTCAATACCGGTACGTTGAGCAACCGAATTCATAAAAAACGTGCCGGTCAAGTTGCCCACCTCAGCCAGGGCGGAACGCTCAAGCCGTCCCAACTGGGTGGTTTCACCGGGCTCATTTCCCATCAGCAAATCCACCAGTTCCAATGCCTTGGTGTACGGCATGATCAGCATAATTTGAGCAGGTATTTCCCCCACAGATCGCAGGTAAATGCCCACCGCCTCATTTTCTGGTCCGCCCAAAATATGCGGAACATCAGAAACCGGAACCAGTCGCACCTCGGGCTTGGTAACAAAAAGTTCCTGCCCCAGCATGGTGGAAAAACCGGCGGCGGCATTGGAAATGCCCTCCTGGGCAATGATTTCCAGGATTTCGTAAAGTTTGTTGTTAAACTGAGACGTTGGATCTGACATCCGGCCCTCGCTAATAGATGTTACCCATCTTAAACAGGCCGGCCACATCCACAATCAAAGCCACCTGTCCATCACCCAGGATTGCAGCACTGGTAATTCCGGGTACATTGCCCACAAAGGAACCCAGTGATTTCACCACCACTTCCTCTTCACCGATCAACCCATCCACGATCAAACCAACCTGCATCTTGTTTGAGTTAACCACAACCACATACGAGTATTTCTGATCTTTATCGTGCTGGCCCAGATTAAAAACCTCTTTCAAATTCATCAACGGCAGAACATGATTTCTTAATCGGATGACGGGAATGCCCCGCACCGTTGAAATTTCTTCCGGGGTTACACGCGTGGTCTCAATCACCATTACCAGCGGAATGGCAATGGGAATGTCGCCCACTTTAACCAGCATGGTGGGCACAATGGCCAGAGTGAGCGGCAGGATGATCTGGAAACGTGTTCCCTTGCCCGGTTCGGTGTGTACCACCATCGAGCCATTGATACGTTCAATATTGTTGCGGACAATATCCATGCCCACCCCACGGCCAGAAATATCAGTGACTTCTCTGGCGGTGGACACCCCTGACAGGAAGATCAGGTCAATGGCTTTTTCATCAGTCAGAGCCCTGGCTTCAGCCTCGGTCAACATCCCTTTTGTCACAGCAGAAGCGCGCAGCCGATCAGCGCTGATACCTTTGCCGTCATCTTCGACGGTGATGATGATCTGCCCGTGCTCGTGACGGGCGGTTAAAATGACGTTTCCGCGCGCAGGTTTACCCTGCCGCACCCGTTCCTCCGGCGGCTCGATGCCGTGATCGACTGCATTCCGCAATAAATGGATCAACGGGTCATTAATCTCTTGAATGACCGACCGATCCAGCTCCGTGTCCTCGCCGCGAATGGTCAGCTCAATATCCTTGCCTGCCTTTTGCGCCAAATCGCGCACCAGGCGCGGGAATTTGTTGAAGACATTGGAGATCGGCAGCATACGGATTCGCATCACCTCTTCCTGCAACTGGTCGGTAATGCGGCTGACATGTGCCACGGTATCGCCAAGAGTGGAAATCTGGTCGTGATTGTGCATTTGCACTTCCAGATTGTCACGGATCTTGTAAAGCCGGTTGCGGTCGGTGATCAGTTCACCCACCAGGTTCATCAGGGCATCCAGACGTTCAACGCTGGTGCGCACCGTCTTATCGCCCGATTTTTGTTTTAATCTGTCCGTCCCCGTTGCCATCTGCTGGATGGTGCTGCGTTGTTTTTGGATGTACCCCGCCAGCGCCTGGTCCAGGCGTTCCTGCGAGATGATATTCAAACGCACCAGAGACTGCCCAAGCATTTGCCCGGGTTCCTTCTTATTGAGGGCAAAGTTCAATTGTTCCTGGGTGATGTAACCATTCTCCACCAGGAAATCACCGATGCGCTCCAGTTCCTTGCCTTCAGGAGCCACTTCATCGGCTTCATCAGCCCCTGGCTCAACATTTTGAGCCTCAGCCAGCACCTGTATTTTGTCAATTTCGGAGATGTACGCCAGTCTTGCGCGAATTTCCTGTGGCGTATACCGGGTTCGAATTTCCGCCAGGAAATGGAAAATGGGTCTGGCAGTTTCTATCTCTTCCTGCGTTGGGTCCATGCGGACGATGGTTCCCAGTTCCTGCAGAGCCATCATTAATTGGAAAGCCCTGGCTGCCGATGCAATCGAGTTATTGCTGATGACTGCCTCGACCAACAAGGATGGCAGTGAGGCATCCTGTTCCACTGTGCTGGAAACAACCGTGGATGGAACTGAAGTCTGTTTGGGTTGGGTTCCACCGGCAGATTGCAGGAACTCGGTGAAACGGTTTACCATGTCCTCCACATCCAGATTGCTTGGTTCTTCATTTACCACTTCATCGCGCAACACGCGCAACACATCCACTGATTCGAGACACAGGTCAACCAGCGGGGTGGAAATACCGATCTTGTCCTTGCGAACCGCGTCCATCAATGATTCAAGGGCATGGGTAACCGCAACCAGACGTTTGTGGCCGATCATGCCCGCGGTTCCTTTAAGGGTGTGAGCTGCCCTGAAAAGAAGTTGCAGCAACTCAGGGTCATTCGCCTGACGTTCCAGGCGGATCAGGTTTTCATCCAGCGTCTGGATGTGATCCTCGGTTTCGGCAAGAAACAGGGGGATTTCTTCTTGACTGATATCGAATACGAGTGCCATAAACCCTCTTTGATCCTCTGCGATCACAGCATAACGCTAAGTTGTCAGACCAATCACTACCTGAACTGCTCAGTATTAAAATATCACGATGCCCTCGCGTTAACCGTAAAGGGTTCGTAAAAAGAGACCAAATAATTTATGAATAATTGGTGACTAAGGGTTCCACACCCAGTTGGTTGGATTGATCGGCTGATTATCCACGCGCACTTCGTAATGCAAATGTGGACCGGTGGAATTACCCGTGTTTCCAGACAGACCAATCGTGTCGCCCTTGGAAACCCACTGCCCCAGTTGCACAGGGATCTGGCTGAGATGGGCATAATAGGTCTTGTACCGGCCATTCTGCACAATCACCAAGTTTCCATAGCCCTGGGTGTTCCAACCCGAGTAAACCACTTCGCCATCCATGGATGTGTGTACTGCCGTGCCTTCTGGAATTCCAAAATCCAGCCCAATGTGACCCGTGTGATAGTCCTGGGTCAGCACCCCCTCCACCGGCATACCGGTGGGGGAAAGTCCGTCATCGCCAGAGGAAACTTCGGGCACATTCGTCGTCTCTCCAGCCGACTCCAACGCCATTAAAGCTTCCAACTGGCGTTCCATCAACTTTTCCATCAGGGTGAACATGACCGGCATCATGAACATGGAGGGGTTCATGGCGCTCGTGCTGCTGCCCATGCTGTTACCCATCCCCATGCTTTCCAGGCCGCCCATTGAGCCAGTATCGCCCATTCCAAAACTGCTCATCTGTGATGCCATCATCATGGTGGTGAGCAGTTGTTTGAAATCACTCATTGTATTTTTCAGGTCGGTAAGTTCGCTCCCCTGCCTGGCAGAAAGGCTGGCATTGGAGGCGGTGCTATTGCTCGAGATAGCGTTATAACCAGTAGGATTTATTGTATTTGTAGTCATGGCAAGCTCATTGTAGACAGGGAAAACCCGGGAGTCTATAAAAGTTGGATAAATATTGATTAACACCAGCTTTACGCTGCTTTCATTTCGCTTTTACTGTCTATGACCAGCGACATAGTATGATTCACACTATCAGGAATTAGCGTTTCATATAAAGAGGAAACGATGAGCATTGAGTCTTTTGAAAATTATCTCAACCAGGCAGACACAGCCGCACGCGCAGGCGATTGGACAGCCACCATAAATCTGCTGCAGTCTGCCCTGGAGCTTCAACCCGATCACACCGGCGTTCTAACCGGCATGGGCACCTGCCTGATCCAGCTCAACCGCCCCGGTGAAGCTCTTTCATTCTTCACACAGGTGGTCAATCTGGCTCCACAGTCGGTTGAAGCACACAACAACCTGGGCGTTTGCCATGTGTTGCTTGGCGAGTTCGACAAGGCTGAGCACAGCTACAGACAAGCCATCACCCTGGACCCCAACCATGCCACCGCATGGAAAAACCTGGCGCAATCTTTGTTGCAACAACCACAAAAAATGGGTGAAGGGGTCGAGATTCTGGCTGCATTGGTCAAGGCAAACCCACAGGATGTGGAATGTTTGATGATGCTGGGTGAATGTTACGAGATCGCTGGAGAGAAGAAATCGGCTGCGGTGCTTTACCAGCAAGCGCTGACCGTCTCACCCGATCTCGCCACTGCCCGCGAAGCACTCAACCGGGTGAAATCTGACCAGCAGGAGTGACGGTCCGGCAGACATGGGTCAGGGGGCTACGGTAAACGCATCACCAGGATGTGACGGGAAGACCTGGGAATACCCGCTTAATGAAGAGGGTTTTTTCATTCTTCGTTTATTTGCGCTTTACGCCGGTTTCATAACCCTTTTACTGAACTGCCTTTGGAAAAAGAGTAGATTCTGGATGCAGGGAAATCTTTTCAAATTCGACATGGTTGCTGCCGGCTGATTGGTGGTTTGTGATGGCAACCGTGTCAGGAATGGTTGGAGAAGTCAATTGGATCAAAACCCGGCAACTGATCTCACCAGTCAAAAAGCCCTTGGGAGGGAACTCATCCAGGCCAACCGCATTAAAGAAGCGTTGGATCTGTTTACTGCACTCTTAAAATCAAATCCCGATGATATTGAGACGTTGCTGGTGCTTGGCGACCTGTATCTCGCCGGTGGTGACGAGTCATCCGCCTTGCAGCTATACGCAAGGGCGCTAAAAATCGACCCCACCCGCGATGACATCATTCAACGCATTCAACTGGCTGCCCCTGCCCGCTTTGAGCCTGCTCCTGTCACCGAACAGATCCCCACCCAACCCGAAGCCGTCGCCCGTTTGCTTCAAAACCTGAGCGGCCGTACCAATCCTGTTACCGATGAAGAGATTGAACAGGCTGCCAATCTGTTGCAACGCATCATCCAATCAGACACCCCTGCGGATATTGTCGCTGCCCACCTGGAAGAGATCGATGCGCTTCTGCCAGCTCTGGTGGAACTCAACATCCGTCAGGCTTATGCTGACGGCAGGCCAGACCTGGCCGAAGCCCTGACTGGTTTGCAGGTGAATATTGACCTGCAATTGAGCGCCCACAGGCAAATACAAGAGGCAACACCTGTACAAACGCCGGCACGGAAAACAATTTCCCAACCAAATTGGCGGGTTTTGTTCCTGCTTCCTGAACCCAAAAAACCATCACCGCGCATTCTCGCTCTGGCTCAAATGTTGGGCAGCCAGGGCTGTCAGATCGGCCTCGATTGCGATTATCGCGCTCATGTAAATAACAAACCCGATGTGGTCATTGTCAGTCATCCGCATTGTGATCAGCGGTTAATGGAATCGATGGCATTCTTTAACGCCTCGCACGTACCCATTTTGCTCGATATTGAACAAAACTTTGAAGACATGCCCATTGATCATCCCGATTATCCACAGAAGGGCCTGGGCAATCCGGCGGCAGCCAGGGCATATCTCACTTCCCTGTTACTCGCCAACGTCATCACCGTGCCCAATCTCAACCTGGGCCAGCGCCTGATCGGCGCCGGACGCGAAGTAATGGTGATCCCCGATGGTTGGAATGGGCAAAACCGCCAGTGGAGCAAACCTTCCCCACGCCGCAGCAGTATCAACATCGGATGGATCAGCACATCCGGAGAACAGGAAGATCTGCTCACCATCCGCCGCATCATCAATCGTGTTGTTCGCGAGTTTCCCCTCTCGCAACTGGTGATTGCCGGTGACCCCAACGTTTACCAGTTGTTTGAAAATCTACCAGACGGCCGCAAATTATTCCTGCCCTCGGTTGAGCACGAAGACATGCCATACCTGCTCAGTCAAATTGACATCCTGCTGGTTCCACTCCGCAACATCCCATATCACCAAACCTGGCCTGATCGATTACTGGTGGAAGCCGGTGTCAGGGGAATCCCCTGGCTGGCATCCCCGGTGGGCACTGTGCGCGAATGGAAAACCGGTGGTCTGGTTGCCGGCTCCAGTGATGAGTGGCACACTTACCTTCGGCAATTGGTGATGGATGAAGATCTAAGGGTTTCGCTTGGTGACATGGGCCGCCGTCACGCTGCCGAGCGTGAAATGAGCCAGTTGGCAAAAACCTGGCTGGAAACCATTCAGGCTGTCATGGAGAAACCCAACTACCCCAACCCGGGTTTTTCCATCTCCGTAAACCAGAATGAACCGGTGAGGGTCCCGTGAACATCACTTACGTTTATGCCGACTCGCCCCAGGAATGGAACTGCTCCGAATGGCGCTGCGCCATACCGGCGCGGGCCATTCAACGCACCCGCCGGCACAAGGCAGACTTGATCGATCTCGACTCATTTGCCTTCAACAAGCCCGGAGTTCAGGATACCCTCAACCATTCGGATGTAATCATCGTTCAACGCAATTTCTTTGGCCCGGTGTTAAAAGCCATTCAACGCTGGCGTGCTCTCGAAAAATTGATAATCGTCGATTTTGATGATGCTTATGATCTTATCCCCCCACAAAATGTAAACCATTCTTTCTGGGCTGAGGGTAAAATCAACCGTCAAACTGCCGATGGTCAGACGGTGACAGAAGTCCTCAACCCACCGCCCCTCACCCAGTTCAAATGGGGACTAAAACTGGCACATGCTGCCACAGTTCCATCAACACAACTGGCTGAAGATTGGCGCTCCTGCACCGATGTACACGTTGTACCCAATTACCTTGACCTTGACCGTTATGTGGATGTTCGCCCCAAAAGTCACGATGGCATCATCATTGGTTGGGGCGGCAGCCTGTCTCACCTGCAGAGTTTTAATGATAGTGGAGTGCTGACAGCCTTGCAGCGCATTTGCAAAGCGCGAAAAAATGTCAAAGTCATGATCTGTGGGGATCAACGGGTATATCAACGCCTGCCCCTGCCCGCATCTCAAAAGCTCTTCCAACCCTGGGTTCCTTTTGATCAATGGGCACAGGTGCTATCGCAGTTTGATATCGGTCTCGCTCCATTATCCGGCGATTATGATCAGCGCCGCTCATGGATCAAAGTCCTCGAATACATGATTATGCGCATCCCCTGGGTGGCCAGCGACGGACCTGCGTACTACAATCTACGCTCGCATGGCTGGCTGGTGCAAAATGTATCCAATGCATGGGAACGTATTCTGATGGACATGGTGGATCACCTGGATGACTACAAAATTGAAGCCAGCCGTGAACCCTATCTTTTCGCCATCAGTCAGGGTATAAACGAAAATGTGGAAAATATCATCGCCACATACTCCGGCATTATGAACAAACATGCTTTGGGAGAAACCGCCCTATGAGCCAGGATAAGTCCGCGCCATCCCCAACCGGAAACATTCTTACCATGAAACGCATCCGCGTGCCGGAGTTAATCAGTATTCCGTCATGTGAATTTTGGATGGGAACCAGCGAAGAGCAGGTGTATGAATTGCTGGCCAAAGAAGACTGGGCTCATGAATGGTACGATAACGACCTTTTCATGGTGGAACAACCCTATCATCTTCTCTCCATGCCAGAGTTTGCCATCGCTCAAAAACCTGTCACCAATTTTGAATATTTCCAGTTTGTCTGGAACTCGGGTTATCGCGCCCCGCGCGGCTGGAAGGGTTTGCACTTTGCTGATGGCGAGGGAGATCATCCGGTGGTTGGGGTATCACGCGAGGACGCACTGGCATTTGTGGCCTGGTTAAATAAGGAACTGAAAGCCAAATACCGTCTGCCCTCCGAAGCTGAATGGGAACTTGCCTCACGCGGTACTGATGGTCGCATCTATCCGTGGGGAAATGAGTTTGATCCCTGGCGTTGCAACACATCCGAAAGTGGAAAACGAGGAACCACTCCCGTGGGGAGTTATTCACCCAGTGGCGACAGCCCCTACGGCGTGATGGATGTGGTGGGCAATGTTTGGGAATGGACCAGCAGCACCCTCAGCCCGTATCCTTACGAATCAGGAGATGGCCGCGAAGATCTGAAAGTCAAAGCGAAGTGCGTGGTCAGGGGTGGGTCGTGGTACTACAGTCGCAAGCTGGCCCGCTGCGCTGCCCGCGAAGGTGTGCTGGATAACTTCGTTTCACCAGCCCTAGGGTTTCGGGTTGCCCATGACGCCATTACTCCGCCTCGGGCTGGCGGGTAGCACGATTGTAAACAGGGTACCAACACCCACTTCACTATCCACAGTAATATAGCCACCGTGTTGTTTGATGATGCGGTGGCACACCGAAAGCCCCAGACCGGTTCCATGCCCCTGGGGTTTTGTAGTATAAAATGGCTCAAAGATGCGGGGAAGGAACTCTTCGGGAATACCCGTGCCGTTATCCTTGAAATTGATCTGAAATTCATTTTGCACAAACCGTGTGGTGATGCATATTTCTCCCACGCCTGGTTCAAGCGCATCAATCGCGTTCAGCACCAAATTGATCCACACTCCATGCAAATGATCCTTGCTGGCATAAAGCCCGGGCATATCTTCACCCAGATCCAGGGTTAATTTTACCGAGCGGGCGACAAACTCGTGCTGAACCAGGGACAACGCTGTACGAATATTTTCATTAAGATCCAGAGAAGAGAACTCAAACAACTCTTTGCGCGCGAAACCAAGCAGGTTTTTCACCACCTGTGAAGCCCGTATACCAGCCAGCTCGATCAACTTCACTGATTCGCGCACATCCTCACTCAGGTCAGGTTCACGTTGCAACATCTGGGCATTGGCAATAATCGCGGTAAGCGGGTTGTTGATCTCATGCGCCACACCCGCGGCCAACTGCCCCACCGCCGCCAGCTTTTCAGATTGCGCCAGGTTGGCCTCAAGCCGGCGTTTTTCGGTGACATCCTGTTCCAACAGGATTGCCTGGCTCACCATATCTCCCTCTTCATAAATGGGATAAGTGGTGATCTCCCATTCAGTGGGTTGTTCCGACTTGCCCCACACCCGCGTGCTGCGGGTGGTCACCAGCCCATTCATCAGCGTATCATGCACATAACACCCCGGGCACGGCTCTTCCAAACCGTACAAGGCCAGGTGGCATTTCTTGCCGATTAATTGTTTTGGATGAGACGAAACGCGTTCTGAACGGCTTTTATTGATGGCGATCAACTGATAATGCCGGTTGACGATATACATGGATGCCGGGATGCTGTCAAACAGGGCGCGCAGCGTATTGCGCGAATTGATCAGCTCCCAACGGTGGGCTTCCAGATCGGCGTTGGTAACCAGCAACTGTTTGACCTGGTTGGTCTGATACAGCGTGTTGTTTAGCACTGAAACCAATGACCATAAGGCGTACTCATCGCCCTGTTGACCGGGGGTTTCACTATAGTTGAATACTTCCAGAACCGCATGAACATTACCCCGTGCGGTGAGTGGAAGACACAGCAGCGAGTGAACTTCGAGGCCAAGCACGCCATCAAAACCGGCATTGTAGGCCGGGTTCGAAATGACTTCTCGAAAGGCCATTTGTTTGCCCTCACAGGCACACTCAGAAATCAGGCCTTCCTCCATTTGCGTGGAAAATTGATAATTCCACGTCTCATCCGCTGCGATCATCTTCTTTAAAACCATGCCATCCCGCTCGGTGGAAAGCAACACCAGAGCGACAGCCTCAGCAGACATGACCTTCTTTATGCCCACCAGAAGCAAACGCTGTGCCTCATCAGGATCGAGATCAGGGTTTTGAGTCTCACTGATTACCCTGAGCGCCACCAGCTCTTTATCCTTTAAAGGATTAAGCGGCGTCAGGGGAATGTTGTCCAATCCAGAAAGGGGAATGGCTTTTTTACTCGATCTCGCCTGATTGTGCATGGGGTTATTCCTTGTCCGGCTGGATGGTGTATCCATACCCGGGGATGGTCTCAATGAAATCCGGAGTATGAGAATCAGGCTCTATCCGTTCGCGCAAATTCTTAATATGCACCCGAACCAGGTCAGGGCTCCCCGAATCACTGGGGTAATCCCACACCTCATCCAGCAGTCGTGCCGGAGAGAATATCTCACCGGCGTGGCTCATCAAATGATAGAGCAGGTCGAATTGAACCGGCGTCAGGCGGATCTTCTTGCTGGCCGGGGTGGTCAATTCATAAGTGCGCGTGTCCAGGGTGTAACCACGTACGGTAAGACGGCGTTCGTTGCCGGTATTACGGCGCACCTTGCCATCGTGACTGTAAGTGGTCACTTTTACCACCGGCTCGTTGGTGGCTGGTATTTCCATTTCAACGGCAGCCGCCGGGCGATGACTGGATCGCCTGAGGATTGCCCTGATACGCAGGATTAATTCGTCAACGTTAAACGGTTTGCTCAGGTAATCATCTGCTCCTGCATTAAAGCCGATGATTTTATCCTCGTCCTTGCTTTTTGCCGTCAGGAAGAGAATGGGAATGGCCTGCAGAATGGGATCTGCACGCATTTCGCGGCAAACGGTGTAACCATCCATGCCGGGCATGATTACATCCAGAATAACAATATCCGGTGGGTGTCTCCGGGCGCTCTGCAGCCCCTCCACCCCACTGTTTGCCAGCGAAACCGAGAACTCATTGCCCCTCAGGCATCGCTCAATGGTGCGCGCAACAATCTCATCATCCTCAACCACCAATATATTAACTGTTTCCATTGGATGCCTCCCTTGGCATTCGTACGGATATTGAGATACCGCGCTGCGTGCCCACCGCGGAAATCTCGCCTTCATTTTGCCGGACGATCTCCTGGCAAATACTGAGTTCCATGCCGGTCAGTTTATCCGGCCCGGCGGGGATCAGACGGGGTTCAAATAATTTGTCCAAGCCTTGCTGGTCCAGGAACATCCCCACCAGTTCGAAATCAATAATCACTTCATCCAAATCGTCACCTCTGCTGGAAATTTCCACACTCACCGGGTGGGTTGAGGTGTGGAAGGAACGCGAGACCAGCAGCAGATTAACAAACAGATCCTGCATCTGATGTGCATTGGCGCGCACATGTTCCAGGTCCAGTGGAACCCGGTTATCCAACTTCATGCCGTGTGCCAGCAAATCTCCACTGACCAGCAGAACCGCCTTGGCAATCACACTGGCCAGATCAACCAGCTCATTGTGACTGGCTTCGTCGTCAGAGAACCTCATCAATTCCTCAACCACACGTTGAGCACGCCAGCCGGCATCCTCAATGGCCTGCACTGATTCGCCTGCCAGTTTGTTCCCATTCGTTTGCTGGCGTAAAAATTGAGCTTCACCAATGATGGTGGTCAACGGATTGTAGATTTGATGGGCAATACTGGAAGCCAGGGTTCCAATGGAAGCCAGCCGTGAAGCCTGGGTAAGCCGCACCTGGGCAGCCTGAATTTGTGCTTCCATTATTTTTCGTTCGGTGATATCCCTTCCCACCGCCTGGTATTCGCTTATCTCACCATTTTCAGCAAAAATGGCGCGATATGTGCACTCAAACCAACGGTATTCGTCATGCGGCATCATCACGCGGTTTTCAACAATACACACCGGTTGACTGGAAGACAGACCGCGGTAACCACTCTCAACCTGAGCGCGGTCCTCTACAGGCAGATACTCAAGGAAATTCATACCAATCAACGACTGGCGGGAGGAATCAAAGACGTGACAGTAATTCTCGTTGACAAAGGTTAAAGTGCCGTCTGGCAGGAAACGGAAGATCATCTCAGTTTGGTGGTCTTCCACAATTGCCCTGTAGCGGGATTCACTTTCCCGCAACGCCAGTTCCACCCTTTGTTGCACCAGCGCATTCACAAAAATACTGCCAAGGGTTTTCACCATGCCCAGGTCTTCACGATTCCAGGTTTTTTCATTCCGTTTGGTGCCAAGACCCAGCAGGCCAATTAACATATTGTTGTAAAACAGGGGGATCAGCAATAATGATTTGATGCCACGCAATTCCAGTTCCAGGCGCTGCCGGTCAGCCTCGGGGGGAAGTTCAGACAGGCGGGGAATGTGGATGAAATCCATGCGCAGCAGGGACTCCCACATCCATTCGCCATCAAGACAACTCTCCCAGGCATAATGTTGCCCCCCCTCCTGGTTCCAGAAAACGATGGGATGCAAACGCCGTTCTCCGGGAAACACCTGAAACAGGCAGGCTAGATCGGCTGCTGAGAACTGGCTCACCTCACTCAATGCCTCACGAATACCCTCCTGGGTATTTTCGGGAGGCATATTGAGGAAATTCACAGACACCGAGGCAATCAACTGCTCTATTAATGCACGGTGTTCCAGCGATTCTTCAGCCCGCTTTCTGGCTGTGATATCCTGGGCGATGCCAATCACCTGCCGCGCTTTGCGATCCAGACCACGCAGAAAAACCGCATTGCGGCTTAACAACCAGTGCCAGCGTCCATTTCGGTCCAATAAACGGAATTCGACCTCACACACCATGCCATCTGGCAACAAGGCAACCTGCTGGAAGTGTTCCCTCAAGCTGCCCCGATCGTCCTCATGCACCATTTTTGCCAGATCCTGCAAGCTCATCTTTTGCACTTCATTGGCGGAGAGACCCAAAATGTTCGCCGATTCACGATTGCAAAAGACTGTCTGGCGGTCTTCGAGATCAAAGATGTAAAGCAGGTTGGGGGTGGTATCCACGATTTGTTGAACAAAGCGCTGGCTTTCTTTTAATGCCTGCTGTTCCACCCTGCGCTGGGTGATATCGCGGGACACATCCATATATCCGATTAACTGGCGGGTGTTCTTCTCACTGCGCAGCGGCGTCAGGCGTGAACTGACCCACACCCTGCGATGATCACGGGACTTAAATTCCCGCTCGATCACAAAACCGCTGCTGTCTTCCAGCTTGGGAACCACAATGGGCGGGTGGAAGATATTTAAATAAGTATCCTCAACATTCTGGCCCACGCGCTCCTCGGCGCTCCATCCGTACAATATGTGCGCAGCGGGGTTCCAGTAAGTAATTTTTCCATTCAGATCCCACACCACAACCGCGTCACGCACATTATCCAGCAAGGTGGCGTGAAACCGCACCTGCTCCATTGACTCCTGCACTGAACGTTGCAGATTATGGATCTGAATGGCTTTGTTGATGACCCCCGGAAGCCCCTGAAAGACGTCGTCGCCCTTCACCAGGTAATCCACAGCGCCGCGCTGAATGGCCTGGGCGGCAATTCGTTCATCCCCCTCACCCGTCATCATGATCACGGGGATGTCATAATCGCGTGCCTTTAATCCAGAAAGGATCTCCAGCCCATTGGTTCCGGGCAGTTTGTAATCGAGAAAAATCAGATCATAGGTTTGCTTTAATAATGAAGTCCAGAATTCCTCTGCATCACAGGCGGTATCCACCGAGAAATTGCCTGTAATCTCAAGATAAGATTGCAGCAGTTCACGCTGGTTGTAATCGTCGTCCAGAACCAAAATTTTACTGGGACTGCTCATTATTTACCGTCTGTGAAGGCTCGGTGCTCAAGCAACCGTTGAGCATTGATAAGGTATAACGTCGTTGACCACCGGGGGTGCGCAAAGGAACCAATACTCCTCTGCGCTCCATGCGGTGCAATGTGGAATTGCTAACCCGCAAGTATTCGGCGGCTTCTCTGGCATTAAGTAGTCTTACCGGCTCATTATTCATTATTAACCTGGAATTTAACCAATTTTACTCCATGCTTCCCTGTTTTAGGAAAAATACCACGTCAAACCATGTCAGCACAATGCAAGTCATGCCAGGGAACATCAAACCATATCAAACAAATTCATGTATTCCCAAACAGAACCATCCTACCCATCATAAGGACGCCGATCTAAATTCGCCATAAAAAATGCGTAAACAGATTTTACGGGATCCTAACGAAATACCGATCAGGGCAAAATTTAGCCCCAGTTAACTGCTCTTTCACGTTCAATTTACGGGCGCTGCATTTTCGTTATGCTAGAGTTAGGACGGAGTGCTCAGAAAAGGACAACCATGATCCTCATAACCCGTCTGGACAAATCACAGTTTTACGTAAACGCAGAACTGATTCAATATCTTGACCCCACTCCCGATACTGTAATCATCACCCTGGTGAATGATGTAAAACTGGTGGTGCGGGAACCAGTTGACGTACTGGTCGAACGGATTATTGATTATCACCGGCAGGTTCATTCTGCCACAACATTGGTGAAGACAGGAGCTTGATATGGATATAGCGACAATTGCCGGTTTGGCAGGAGCATTGATGATCGTCGTGGTGGTCTTAATTCTCGACGGTGGTTCACCGGCCGAGTTGATATCACACCCTTCAGCCATCCTGCTAACCATGGGCGGTTCCATTGCCGCAGTCACCATGTCATCCCCTTTGAAAGCGGTTATTCTGCTGCCCAAACTGGTAATTAAAGCCTTTCTGGGAACCAAGTTTGACATGGAAGGCAGCATCGAACTGATGGCGCGCATGGCTGACAAAGCCCGTCGCGAAGGCTTGCTGGCTCTGGAAGACGAGAGCAAAAAAATCACCGATGCCTTCCTCAAAAAGGGTATCATGCTGGTGGTGGACGGCGTTGACCCTGCCCAGGTAAAAGCCATTTTAAGCAAGGATATTGACAGTATGCGCGAACGGCACCGCATGGGCTATGGCATGTTCGCTGCAGCGGGTGGTTTCTCCCCCACCTTCGGTATTATCGGTACCGTCATGGGTCTGATTAGCGTGTTGAAGCAACTGGATGACCCCAATAAACTGGCGAAATCCATCGCGGCAGCCTTTCTGGCAACCCTGTGGGGCTTGCTTTCCGCCAACCTGGTCTTCCTGCCCATTGGCTCAAAGCTGAAATCCAAATCTGAAGAAGAAGTGGCTTTCAGACATATGTTGATGGAAGGCATCCTCTCCATTCAGGCTGGCGAAAATCCGCGTATCCTGCGCGAAAAACTCAACACATATCTTTCCCCCAAAGAGCGCGAGAAAGCCAAGGAGCAGGGCGAGAAGCGCGCCTCAGCCCCAGGCGGGCAGCAAGCCCAGAACCAGGCAGGAGCACAGTAAATGGGACACGGTGGCGGCGGCGAGGAAGGCGGCGGTGAACGCTGGCTGGTCAGTTATGCTGACTTCATCACCCTGTTGATGGTGATGTTCGTTGTGTTGTATTCCATGGGCCAGATTGACGTTGAAAAGTATAAGAAACTGGCGGAGAGCATGCGTGAAGCCTTTTCCCTTGGTTCTGCATCCAAGGTGATTGACGCCAGCATCAACTCGCAGGGCGGCACCACCGAAGATGGTTCTCCCGATCCCATTGTCGTTCCGGGCTTACCTCAAAAACCACCCGAATCTGTTGAGGTTGCAGGTCAGTTGACCAGTATGCTATCAGCATCCGGTCTGGGCAGTGGTGTTTCGGTTCAAACCAACATTGAGGGCGTGCTCATCTCATTGAGTGAGAAGCTGGTTTTCACGCCCGGCACAGCCGAATTGCAAGATGATGCCTACCCGGTGTTGGATACCATCATTGCCATGCTCAAGCCCATTGAAAATCAGGTGCGCATTGTGGGACATACCGACAACACCCCTCCCAGTGACCCGCGGTATCGCAACAACTGGGAGCTTTCCGCTGGCCG
>DAOUGC010000095.1:0-17778 GCA_034429695.1 Levilinea sp. | reverse complement strand
TGACCGCTTATCAGCTTTTGGTATAATACCAACCGTTGCAAGCCTCCATCGTCTAGGGGACCAGGACGCAGCCCTTTCAAGGCTAAAACCGGAGTTCGAATCTCCGTGGAGGCACACGCTATACGCCAAATATTTGGACGATGGGAGCCACCGTGAGGTGGCTCTTCGTCGTTTAAATCGGGGTTTTCGTAGTAGGTGACGGAGCCGCGAAGGACATGACCGTCGCGGACGACATCCACACGGGCGATGTATGACCAATGAGACGCCAGATTGGGCGGCTCTTTTTGGTTTAAAAGCCAGATTGGCTTTAAATGCCCATTCGTAACAAGGCAGGTTATAATTCCAGTGTTTTACTCCACCATCATCACATACTGGAGGGTTTTCATGACCGGCGAACGACGCAACGACTGGGAGAACCCCAATCTACTCCACC
The DNA here is from genome assembly GCA_034429695.1 of Levilinea sp. Taxonomy (GTDB): domain Bacteria; phylum Chloroflexota; class Anaerolineae; order Anaerolineales; family Anaerolineaceae; genus DAOUGC01. The sequence continues at coordinate 17,345 of DAOUGC010000095.1, read as the reverse complement.
GCAACCGAGAAGCAACGCATGCCTGGATGATGCCGCATGCTGATCCGCGTTCGGCATTATCCGGTGAAAGGGGAGCTTCTCCATTCCACCAATTGCTGAGTGGTACGTGGAAATTCTCCTACCACCCGCACGGCGTTAGCGAGTTGCCATCTGGTTTTGAAAGCCCTGATTATGATGATGACAACTGGGATGATTTGCCAGTACCATCCAACTGGCAAATGAACGGGTATGGCATACCGGTTTACACCAATGTGCGTTATCCCATCCCGGTCAACCCGCCCTTTGTCCCCGATGAAAACCCCATCGGTCTGTACCGGACTGGGTTTGTGGTCCCGGCGGACTGGATGACCCGAAAAACCCATCTGATGTTTGAAGGAGTATCTTCGGCATTTTATGTGTGGGTGAATGGTCAGATGGTGGGTTTCTCCAAGGGCAGCCACAACCCTTCCGAGTTTGATGTCAGTTCGTGTATTCATGAAGGTGTTAATACCCTGGTTGTGCAGGTTTTGCAGTGGAGCGACGGAAGTTATCTTGAGGATCAGGATTTCTGGCGGATGAGCGGCATTTTCCGTGATGTTTACCTGATTTCCCGTTCGCCGCTTCATTTGCAGGATGCCTTTTTCAAAGCCGGGTTGGACGATAATTATGAGAATGGGTTGCTGCACTGGGAACTGACCTTTGCCAACCGCTCATCCACCGCCCAAAGCGGGTGGCGGGCAACCTGTGATTTACTTGACCCTGCCGGAAAACCGGTATTGCAGTGGACCATTGATGCCATGGAAGCGATGGCGCCTGATGCGGAGGCGGTCATTACAGGGGTGCATCATATTATTGACCCCGTCAAATGGTCAGCGGAACAACCTGCTCTGTACCGCCTGCTGATTACGATTGAAGACGCCAACCGGCAGGTGCAGGAAGTCATCCCCTTCTCCATTGGTTTTCGCCGGATTGATGTGCAGGACGGCGTGCTTCTGTTCAATGGCAGGGCGATCAAACTGCAGGGTGTCAACCGTCATGAAATGCATCCTGACCTGGGGTATGCCGTGACGCTGGAAAGCATGGTGCAGGACATCACATTGATGAAGCAGCATAACATCAATGCCGTGCGCACCTCGCATTACCCGCCCGACCCGCGCTGGCTGGATCTGTGCGATCAATACGGTCTTTACGTTGTGGACGAAGCCGATATTGAGACGCACGGTTTCTACCTGGTTGGCGACTGGAGCCGGCTGTCTTCATCCGATGAGTGGCGTGCAGCCTATGTTGAGCGTGCTGAGCGCATGGTCAAGCGTGATCGCAATCACCCGTCAATCATTTTCTGGTCCCTCGGCAACGAATCAGGCTACGGGCAGAACCATGATGCCATGGCTGAGTGGATCCGCTCAGTGGATGACAGCCGCCTGATCCATTATGAGGGCGCCGGGTACGCGCCGGTGGTGGACGTGGTCAGTCAGATGTATACCAGCGTGGCTGATGTGATCAAAGAAGGTGAGAATGATGGCAAGGACCCCCGGCCGTTCTTCCTGTGCGAGTACGCACATGCCATGGGCAACGGACCTGGCAACCTGCGTGAATACTGGGACGCCATCCGTGCGTACCCGCGATTGGTGGGCGGTTGTGTGTGGGAATGGGCTGATCATGGGATCCGCCTGTTCACTGAAGATGGCGTGGAATGGATGGCATACGGCGGCGACTTTGGTGATGAGCCAAATGATAATAATTTTTGCATTGATGGCCTGACCTTCCCTGACCGCACACCGCACACGGGCTTGATTGAATACAAGAAAAATCTCGAACCGGTTCTGGTTGAAAATGTGGACGTGGAACGCGGCATGATTCGCGTGACGAACCGCTACGGATTTCTTTCCCTTGAGCACCTTGATGGCTACTGGCGTTTGCAGCGCAACGGGGAGACGCTGGTTGAGGACACGCTTCCCATCTTAAAGGTTCGAGCTGGAGAAAGCCTGCAATTGCGCCTGGATGCACTGATGGAAAGCGATGTCTTCCAAAACCTGGCAGCCATTGCCCAACCGGGGGATGAATTCTGGTTGAATTTCAGTTTCTCGCTGCGCAAAGACGCAAGCTGGGCGAGAAAAGGGTTTGAAGTGGCCAGTGCTCAACTGGCGTTACCGGTTGATATCCCATCAGCCAGGGTTATTTCCCTGACAGAACTCGCACCGGTTGAGTTGTGTGAGGATGAAGATCTCATTACGGTTACAGGAACGGACTGGAACATCAGTTTAGATCGGCGCGCTGGAACCATCGTTGACTGGACCCATCAGGGGAAGGCGTTACTGGAAAGCGGTCCATCGGTCACATTATGGCGGGCACCGATTGATAATGACATCCAGATCCAAACCGAATGGTACGCCGCCGGATTGGACCGGTTGCAGCGCCAGGTTCGCAGTGTGGAAGTGATCCCCGGAAAACACTGCGTGCGGATCAGAGTGAACAGTCAACTGGGCGCTGCTGCGCTATGCATGGCTGCCGCCACCGTTATTGAATACCAGATCGCCGGTAATGGCGAGGTATTAATGGATGTCACGGTGATGCCAGACCCCAACCTGCCGGTTTTGCCGCGCATTGGGCTGGAAATGAGCCTGCCGGCGGAATACAATCGCTTTACATGGTACGGGCGGGGACCACACGAAAGCTACGCAGACCGCAAGGATAGCGCCTTGATCGGCGTTTACGGCGGTTCGGTGTGGGATCAGTACGTGCCTTATATCCTTCCGCAGGAGCACGGCAGCAAAGCCGATGTGCGCTGGGCGGCAGTCACCGATGCGCGCGGAGTTGGATTGCTGGCTGTGGGTGATGTGCCCATGCAAATGAGCGCTTTGCCGTTTACCGACCAGGAACTAACGCTGGCAAAACATACGCATGAGTTGCGTCCGGGTGGGAATACCATTTTCCATGTTGATCATGCCTTCCACGGGCTGGGCAGCAACAGTTGCGGTCCGCGCCCGCTTGATCAATATCATCTGAAGCCGGAGATCACCCACTTTGCAGTGCGATTGATGCCCGTTGCGCTTGAAAATCAATCTCCGTGGCGCCTGGCAGCCAGAAAGACTGAGCGGGTTTAGAGGGATTCTGGAGCCAGACGCATTTGGTTCTGCGGTTAATCCATGTGGATACACCCAGGGAGCAGGATCCTAATGCCTGGCTGCCCGTTGTTGGGTGTGGCAAAGGTTGAATGGAGCAGCTACATGCCGGCGTTGTTCCTGGCTGGAGCGCTGTCCATCATCGGGTCATCTTCTTTCCAATGGATCCCGATGATGACAGCCAAAATCCCCGGAAATGAGAGGTCATCACCGCAGATTTGGATGGGGATTGGTCGTGGGGGATGAACGATTAACGACGGCCAGAATGAGCCGGGTTGAGTTGAAGGACCAGGATAAACTCGGCTTTCCTGCTTTGCACCTGTCTCTGCACGTCCCCGATTGCGCCGCGGAAGATGATTTCAGATGGTTGGGTCAGATCACATGCAAGAGTGACGTTGAGACCCTTGCCGAAGACCTTTGCCACATCTTCCAGCAGGGATGCGAGCCGGTAGGGTGTGTCCATCAGGATGATGGGAACTCGCATGTTTTTGAGGTCCATCAATGCCTTGCGGCGTTGGTCGGGGACGCGCGGGAGAAAGCCTGCGAAGAAAAATTGTTCTGGTTGGAAATCCAGCACAGACAGGGCGCTCATCAAGGAGGATGCGCCCGGGATGGGCGATATGCGGATGCCCATGTTGATGGCTTCCCGGATCAGCCCGTGACCCGGATCAGAGAATACGGGGGTGCCGCAATCGGTGGTCAGGGCGAAGCTCTCGCCGTTAACCATGCGCAGAGCCAGATCGGGGGATTGTTCTTTTTCATTGTGTTCATTAAGAACCACAATTGATTTTGGGGTAACGTTTATGCGTTTAAAGAGGGTGGTGCCTGTGCGCATGTCTTCCACCACAACCACATCCACGGTCTGCAAAGTTTCCATTGCCCGCAGGGTGATATCACCGGGGTTGCCAATGGGGACTGAAACAACGTACAGGATGCCGGGATTTCGCATGATTTGTGCATTATAATCGAACGAGCAGGATTTTTTCTTGGGATTTTTACATCGAGATAGCAGGTTACCATGACAGCATTTCTTGCCAATTTCCATCCGATTGTTCAGGCGTTGTTTGCCACCCTGTTTACATGGGGACTAACGGCGCTTGGAGCAGCAGGGGTTTTCTTAACACGCGAAGTTAATCGAAAAATGCTGACAGCCATGCTTGGGTTTGCCTCCGGGGTGATGATCGCTGCCAGTTTCTGGTCGCTGTTGGCTCCGGCAATTGATATGGCTGAATCGAACGGTCAGAACGGCTGGATGGCCGCCGCAATTGGTTTTGTTCTTGGTGGGTTATTCTTGTGGGGGGTGGATAAAACCCTGCCGCATATGCACATCGGGTTTCAAAACAACACCGAGGGTATCCACACCCAGTGGAAACGGTCGGTATTGCTGGTACTTGCCATCACCCTGCACAACTTTCCTGAGGGGCTGGCAGTGGGTGTTGCGTTTGGCGCGGCTGCTGCAGGAATACCTGAAGCCGGGCTGGCTGGCGCTGTGGCGCTTGCCTTGGGTATTGGGTTGCAAAATTTTCCTGAGGGGCTGGCAGTTGCCGCTCCGCTGCGTCGCGAAGGGCTTTCACCTGCCCGTTCATTCTTGATGGGACAGGCCAGTGGGATTGTTGAGCCAATTGCCGGTGTGATTGGGGCGGCTGCTGTGTTGTTGATTAAGCCATTGCTGCCGTACGCCCTGGCTTTTGCAGCCGGAGCGATGATCTATGTTGTGGTTGAAGAGTTGATCCCTGAAGCCAAAAATGGACACGATTCCGATCTACCCACCATGGGGGCGATTTTGGGCTTCACGCTGATGATGATCCTCGATGTAGCATTGGGATAATTTCATGCGTATTAAAACCTCGCACTTAACCCGTGCTTCCTTGTTGCTTGCAGTGTTCTTTGGCCTGGACAAGGGAGTCGCCATTCTTCGCCAGGTGATTATCGCGCGGCAATTTGGGCTATCCAGCGAACTGGATGCTTTCAATGTCGCCAACAACCTGCCTGACATGCTTTACGCGCTGATTTCCGGTGGCGCACTTGCGCTGGCTTTCATTCCGATATTAACCGAAGTGTTGACCAGGGATGGTCGCCGCGCTGCATGGGACCTGTTCTCTAAGATAGTCAATCTGGTGTTCATTGTTACCGCCCTGCTTTCGGTGGTGGTATTCTTTCTGGCGCGTTCGCTGGTTGGGTGGGAGGTTGGAATCGCTCCAGGTTTTGGGCCGCAGCAGCAGGAACTGGTGATCACGCTGATGCGCCTGAATCTGGTGGCCACCTTGATCTTTTCCATCAGTGGTCTCGTAATGGCTGGCCTGCAGGCCAATCAGCATTTTCTGTTGCCCGCCATGGCGCCCATCTTTTACAACTTTGGCCAGATATTGGGGGCATTAATCCTGTCTCCCGAGCAGGGATATCAGATCGGCCCCATCACTTTACCGGCATTGGGCATGGGCGTGGAAGGACTGGTGGTGGGTGTCATTGCCGGAGCGCTCATGCACCTTGGAATTCAAATTCCAGGGTTGATCAAATACCAATTCCACTGGGTTCCCAAACTGGGTTTGCGTACTCCGGATGTGCAGAAAGTGCTGCGCTTGATGGGCCCGCGTATGTTGACGGTTTTCTTTGTACAGATGATTTTCCTCTTGCGGGATAACCTTGCCAGCCGTCTGGAGGAGGGATCGGTCAGTGCTTTGACATACGGCTGGATGATCATGCAGGTCCCTGAAACGTTAATCGGTACTGCCATCGGCACGGCATTGCTGCCCACGTTATCAGAGCATTTTTCAAAATCGGATTTGGAGGCTTTTCGCTCCACCGTTGAGCGGGCAATCAAGGTGTTACTGGTGATCACGCTGCCGGTCGCGGTGATCATCGGAGCCGGATTGCAACCCCTGTTACAATTTGCCTTTGGTTTTGAGGCGGGCGATACCAACCTGCTCCTCTGGACCACGCGAGGGTTTCTGGTCGGGTTGGTTGGTCATTGCCTGCTTGAGGTTGCTGCACGTTCCTTCTATGCCCGTCAGGATGCACTCACCCCGCTGTTGGGCGGTATCCTTAACATCCTGGTCTATTTGCTGGTGGGCACGCAATTGTATCGGTGGCTGGGTGCGGCGGGCATCAGCCTGACTGATTCGGTGGCCTATACCCTGCAGTCATTGTTCCTGTTGCTCTTCCTGGCATACCGCCGTTCGATTAAACTTGTGGTTACCCCATCCCTGCTAAAAGGTTTTCTTGGTGCATTCGCAGCCGGTGGGGTGATCCTGCTGTTCAACCGGTTTGTTGGTTTTTCACCCGCATTAATCTCAGGCCTGCTTGCCATGGGTCTGGGGACGATAACCGCGCTGCCATTTGTGTGGAAAGACCTGCGTCTGCTTGCGCGGCTGTAAGGATTTTTTCTGGAGTATAATTGCAACCATGTCAAACGAGAACATTGGCGATACATCTCCCATTCGTGTGCAACCCGACCCCGATACCGAGCCCCAACCCCGCAAGCCCAAACGCTGGCTGACTGTGTTGCTGGGCATTGCCGCCATGCTTGTGCTGGGCGCAATCGGGTCATTCGTTGGATATTCATTTGCTGTGCAGGACCGAATTCGGCTGGAAAATGAACAGGTTGCCATTCTGGCGACCGAGCAATATCAGCTTGGTATCATTGACATGGAGTTCCAGCGGTGGAATTCTGCCCGACAACGATTTGAATATGTAATTGAAATCGATCCTGACTTTCCAGGCGTGATGGAGAAGTTGACCGAGGTGATGATGAAGAGTGCTGTGGTGATTACCCCCACCACGGCTCCGACACCCACACCACAGATGACGGCGACGCCTGATTTGCGCGGCGCAGAAGAATTGTTTAATGTGGCGTGGCAGTATTACGTCGCCAAGGACTGGGTGAGTACATTAATCACCCTGGACGCCCTGCGCCAGGAAGACATTGGTTACCGCGCATTGGATGTGAATGGCATGTATTATATTGCTCTGCGGGGCCGCGGCATTAATCAGATCGCAGCGGGCAACCTTGAAGAGGGCATCTATGACCTCTCGCTCAGCGAGACTTTTGCACCGTTGGATCGTGAGGCAGAAGGATACCGTTCGTCGGCGCGCCATTATTTGACAGGCGCCAGCTTCTGGGAAGTGGACTGGCAGCGCGTGGTTACCTATTTTGCTGATATTTATGCTTCCCTGCCAAACCTGCGGGATGGTGACGGTTGGACAGCGCTGGAGCGCTTCCGCTATGCCTCGGTAAAGTATGGCGATCAATTACTTGCCGCCGGAGAGTATTGTCAGGCGCGCGATCAGTACAACACAGCCCTGTCAATCAGCGTGGATGACCAGCTTGCACCCACGGCGACCGCCGTTCAGTTGATCTGCCAGCCGCCCACCGTTGAGGCTCCCACACCCACCATGACGCTCGAAACCATTATTATTGAGACCACCGAGGTTGTCCCTCCGGTTGAAGAATCCACTCCGACGCCGACATTGACACTTGAATCACCCGGCGGCTAGGTCGAAAGCAGGTTCGACATGAACCTTCAAGAGACCGGCTTATTAATTGTCCTGTACTGGCTGCATATGCTCTCAACCGTAATCTGGTTGGGGGGTTTGGCGGCCAGTTTTATTTTCCTGATGCCACAGGTGATGCAGGCAATTGGCGATAATGCTGCCCGAATCTTCGGCGCGTGGTTTCCGTGGTTGCAGCGCACCGGCTGGATCAGCCTGCTGGTGCTCACCGGTACCGGCATGTTTCAGATGAGCGCCCATCCATCTTACGAAGGACTCCTGGGGATCAATAACACCTGGGCTCTGGCAATTTTTATTAAACACGGCGTCATCCTGCTGCTGGCGGTTTCATGGGTGTACATGGGTTGGCGGATCACGCCATCCGTTCGACAGGCACAACATCACCTTGCGATAAAAAAAGCGCCTGACAGGGCGCTTGAAGAGAGAATATTCATCGAGCAAAAACGGGTGGTGCTTTATCAAACGGCAATGGCAATTCTGATTTTGCTATTGACTGCCTGGGCCAGGGTTTCGTAAACTAATCCGGCAGGATCACACCGGTGAGATCATGGATCATGGCGCCGGTGATCTGGATATTGACAATTTTGCCGGTCGGAGCCCGTCCTTCTGCAAAAACAAGACCGTCAATCTCGGGTGCATCCCGATAGGTGCGGCCAATGGTTACGCCGTCGTTATACCCTTCCACCAGCATTTGCAAGCGTTTTCCCACCAGTTGCTGATTAAGTTCAAGACTGATGTCCTGTTGCATCAACATCAAGCGTTCCAGACGGGCGGCTTTTTCTTCCCCGGATACTGGATCTCCAAGGGCTTCCCCCGGGGCGCCATGCTCAAAGGAATAGGGAAAAACACCCACACGGTCGAAGCGAATCTCACCAATGAAATCGAGCAGCGACTGGAATTCCGTTTCGGTTTCGCCTGGATAACCCACGATGAATGTGGTGCGTAATGCCAGGTCAGGCATGGCTGAGCGCATTTTTGCCAGGGTCTGGTTGACCCAATCGATATTTACGGGACGTCGCATGGCTTTCAGCACCTGCGGGTGGGCATGCTGCAGGGGGATATCCAGATAAGGAAGCACTTGTGGATGCCCTGCCATCACGTCAATCAGGCGCTCGGTGACGTAACCCGGGTAGGCATACAGGATGCGCACCCACGGAACGTCGGGAATTTCGGGCAACAATTTTTCAAGCAGGTGGGCAAGGCCGTCTTTCAGACCCAGATCGTGGCCGTAATCGGTGGTATCCTGCGCAATCAGGATGATCTCCTGCACACCCATGGATTGGAGTGAACGTGCCTGCTGGATGACAAGGTCAACAGGCCGGCTGACCAGCGTGCCTTTGATTAAGGGAATGGTGCAAAAAGCACATGGGCGGCGGCAACCATCGGCAATCTTGAGATAGGCAGACCCGCCCTGTACTGTGGCGCGCATCACGCCATGTTCGTCACTGCCGACAACCGTGGCTTCATCGGGGATGTGGTAAACCGGTGTGGGTGCGTTGTTCTGCCGGATATTTTTGATGACTTCCAGAATGTCCATCCAGCGCCGCGTGCCCATGATGCCGTCCAATCCGCTGACTTCACGTGCCACCTGATCACCAAAGCGTTGAGTCAGGCAACCGGCTGCGATCAGGGTTTGCCCGGGTTTCTTGCGATCAGCCAGTTCCTGCAGGGTCTCAATGGATTCATCCACGGCAGGCTGAATAAATCCGCAGGTATTGACGATTAAGACTTCTGCCTGTGAAGGTTTGTCCACAAAAACATATCCGTCTTCCAACAACAAACGGGCCATGGAGTCAGAATCAACGGTGTTTTTCGCACAGCCAAGGGATACCAGATAAAAGGATTTTTTCTTCATGGGGCTCAGATCAGGGTATATACGGTGTAACCGTGGGTGATGGAACGGTTGCGGTTGGCGTGGGGGCAAGCGTGGATGGCTGGGTGGGGGTGGGGGTGACGGTAATTGCCGATGTGGGTGTCATGATACCGGCGGGATTAAACTGCAACTTCACCACCTGTCCGGCGCCTGAACCCAACAGCAACTGGGTCTGGTTGTAGTAAACGTCAATCGCATCAACGTTACCGCACACCAGCTCGATTTGTTGTGAACCGGAGTATGTGTACGCATTGCCAGGGGTAATTCTGCCCTGGAACTCTTCGCGACCATCCACAAACACCCGCATCCATGCTCTCTGTTTGGCAACCACGTATAAATTCATGGGTCCTGTTCCGCCAGGAATGGTCGTTTCTGGAGGATTGGGGTTTTCGTTCCCGTCTGATACGGGTTCTTCGCCTGTATCTGCTGATTCCTGTCCGGCTGGGATCTGGGTTGGCATCAACTCCGGTGTGGCTTCCTCAGGGATGGGTGCGATGCTGGCGGTGAGCATCACTTCAGACAGACCGGGGAGGTCAGGTGAATTTGCCTGCCTGCGTAGTGACGATATCTGTGCAGCACCCCAAATGGCAAAACCGACCAGGATGACGATCAATGCAGACCCAACCAGCAAGTCTGGTGTGACAAACCTTCGCCAGGCAGGCGCCTGTTTAGCTTTTTGTGAGTTCACCGACTGACCCGCAGAGACTGGCGATACTCTCTGCGAATTAACAATCTGGCTGGCTGGAAGCGGTTGTGACAGCGTGTGGTTGGATGCTGATTGAACCCGCCGGGTGATTGCCTCCTGCCCGGCAGGTTGTCCGCCCATTTCAACCCGACGTTTCTGCAGAACGTCGGCAAATTGGAGCAGGATGCGGTCTGCAGGTAGATCCAGAAACAAGGCGTAGTTGTTGAGCAATCCCCGGCCCTGCACCGGCGAGGGAAGATCGTCCAGTCGGCCTGCTTCGAGCGCTTCCAGGTATTTTTGGCGGATATGCAGGTGTTCCTCGACATCTCCCAGGGTGAGCGCCAGGCGAATCCTGCGCTGTTTGAGCTGGCGGCCAATGTCATCCATGACCTGCTGGCTGGTCCCGGTTTCCACAGGCAGATCTTCGCTGTGTGCGCTGGGCGGGTCCTGGTACACCTGTTCAGAATCGGGGGATTCGTTATCATCCGGGGGTTGCCCGGCTGTCTGCGCCGTACCATCATCTGAAGGGAGTGGGGTTGCTTGATCGTCGTTGACCACCTCTTCCGTGGTCGACGGAGAAGGTGTGACTGGAACGATTGGGTCAGGGGTTTTTCCATCCCACAAGTCGAGGATCGGTGTTGCTTCCATCCCAAGCAGGCCAGTGTACAGGCGAATAAATCCCCGAGCCTGAACTTCAGACGGAAGCGACTCGTGATCATCGTTTTCCAGCGCCTGAAGAAAACGCAAGCGGATCTTGGTCTGGAATGCAACCTGCTCCAGAGTTAGATTTTTGGCAATGCGTGCCTGTTGTAAGGTTTTTCCTGCGGATTCTGCCATGATGGTCATATAAAAAAATACCGGTCTGAATATTGTAACTTATTTTCAGACCGGTTTCTGAACTTTACTGGAAAAACAAATTATTCAGCAGATGCCTCAGACTGGGTTTCTTCGGCGGCATCCACAACCTCGTCCGCAACCTCTTCCGCAGGAGCGGATTCGACTGCAGGGGTCTCTTCTTCAACAGGGGCCACCGGCATTTCACCGTCGCGATAGACAATGACTTTAACAGCCGGGATGATGTCCACGGTCAGGCGTACCAGAACTTTATGCTCGCCCAGGGTGCGAATGGGTTCGGCTTCGATCTGACGGCGATCGAGACGGGCGCCCAGGCGCTGATTGAGGGCATCGACGATCATCTGCTGGGTGATGGAACCGTACAATTTACCGGTTTCACCAGCCTTGGAGGAGAACATCAGAGTGATTTTCTCCACTTTGCTAGCCAGACCGGCCATCTCGTTGTTGAGAATGGCGCGCTGTTCGGCGGCGGCGGTGCGAATGTGCTCGGCCTGTTTGATGGCGCCAGGAGTGGCCAGGACGGCCAGACGCTGGGGGATCAAATAATTGCGGCCATAACCATCAGCCACACGCTTGATGTCGCCGGCATGACCCAGCTTGTAAACATCTTTAATCAGGAGAACTTTCATTGGACAAGCCCTTTCAAACAAGAATGATTGGTGAGTGGCGAAGGGTACAACGCCACAAAACAGGCTCAATTTTACCAGATCGCGGACACACCGTCAACGCCGGCTCGTGAAGACTACTCAGGCCGACGGTTTAATCCGTAAGATTGCAATACCGGTAGCACCACCAGGATGCCGGTATTGGGATTATTGAGGTCACCCGTGACCGACTCGGTGGCTTCCACCAATTTATCCACCATCTCCTGACCCTTGACGATTGAGAAGATGGTCCGGTTGAGCCTTTCGGTGTGTTCCAATAAATCTTCCAGGGTGGGGATGATGGGCATGGCCTCATTTAGGGCGGAATAACGAATTCTCCCCATACCGGTGCTGGGTAGGATGGTGATTCCACCAACGCCTGTCTGATCCCAGGCGTCCAGAACCTCTTCGAGCTGGTCATTTTTATGTAAAACCAACAATACGAGAAACATCAGACAGCCTCCTCTGAAGTGCTTTTTGGGGTTGTTTGATCTTCAACATCTGGTTTTGGATGCTCTTTCAGTGAGATCCTCAAGAGCGGTGGTGTAATGAGGGTGGTGACGAGAACCATTCCAATTATTGCCGAAAAAATCTCCGGACTTAACAGGTCTTGATCCAGTTCCACTTTTGCCACAATCAGACCAACCTCACCGCGTGAGATCATGCCGATCCCGACGGCAAGGGCTTCCTTCCAGGAATACTTGCCAATTTTGGCTCCCAGACCCGCACCGATGACCTTGCCCAGAACCGCTGCCACGCTAATCAAGAGCACAGCGATTAATATTCCTGCATCAAGTTCCCTGAGATTGATAATCAGTCCGATGTTGACAAAAAAGATGGGGACGAAAAAGGAGTAGGCGATGGATTGGATGGATTGTTCAATGTCTGCCTTTTGGGGGGTTCGCGAGAACATCAACCCTGCCAGAAATGTGCCCGTGATGGCTGCCATTCCACCCACAACTTCAGAGGCCAGACCAAATACCAACATGATGATGACGGCAAATGTGACCGCGCCAAAACTGATCGGTAATTTGGAGACTCGCTTAACCAATTTTGGAAGAAACCAGTAACCAAAGGCTGATGCCAGTGCCAGGAACAACGCCATGCGGCCAATGACGATCAGAATGGGTCCCAGCCCTTCGCTGCCCGAAAACAGGCCGAGTGAGATGGATAGCAACAGGATGACCAGGATGTCATCAAAAACCGCAGCACCCAGTAACCCCAGGCCAATGCGGGTGCGAAGTTTGCCCATTTCGATCAGGGTTTGCGCTGATATGGATACACTGGTGGCTCCGAGGGTGAGACCCAGGAAGAGCGAATGAACCAGGTCGTATCCGAGAATTTCACCCACCAAAAAACCAAAACCAACGGGAACCAGCACACCGAGTACGCCGGCGGCCAGAGAAACGCGAAAATTCTTGGCAAGATCTCGAAAATGTAGCTCAAGACCTGCCAGAAACATGAGTAATAATACGCCAATTTCACCCAGCTCGTAGATGAAATCGCCCAGATGGGCATTGTCGATCCAGGGCAGATTGAGTATGTTTAAAAGGCTGGGGCCCAGAATTACGCCGACCAGCAGTTCACCAAAAACTGATGGCTGACCCAAGCGGGTGCTGATATAACCGGCGGTCTTGGCAGCAAGCAGGATGATGATTAGCAATGAAATTAATTGTAAGAATGAAGACACGCAATCCCCCTCCTTTCATTCAGGATATTTGTCAAAAGTTTACCATAAAAATGTTCACTGGCGAGCCGATTGAGATCGGTTATACTTTAACCGCTTTTACAACCACGCCGAGGATGATCATGAACCTGGAAGCAGAACGCAAACGATGGGAAGATAAAGTTTGGCGTCCCATGGTGGAACGTTTTCCTGAACGGAAAAAGCAATTTACCACCCCATCCGGACTGCCGCTGCCGCCTTTTGAAACACCCAAAGAGGAAGGCGAATATCTGAAAAAACTGGGGTTCCCCGGAGAATATCCATACACGCGCGGCATTCAACCGACCATGTATCGGGGCAGGTTCTGGACAATGCGTCAGTATGCCGGGTTTGCCTCCGCCGAGGAGTCCAACACCCGGTACCGATATTTGTTACAGCAGGGACAGACAGGCCTGTCGGTCGCGTTTGACCTGCCGACGCAGATCGGGTATGACGCTGATGATGCGATTGCCAGCGGTGAAGTGGGCAAGGTAGGCGTTTCCATTTCCTCATTACGGGACATGGAAATTCTTTTTAATCAGATCCCGCTGGACAAGGTTTCCACGAGCATGACGATCAATGCGCCAGCAGCCATATTGTTGGCGATGTACATTGCAGTGGGGCGCCGTCAGGGTGTGGAAGAGAAAAAGCTGCGCGGAACCATTCAGAACGATATTTTGAAGGAATATGTTGCCCGCGGGACCTACATTTTTCCACCGACGCCCTCCATGCGTCTGATTACGGATGTATTTCAGTACTGCCAGACGAATGTGCCGCACTGGAACACGATCAGCATATCGGGTTACCACATCCGTGAAGCCGGTTCAACTGCTGTGCAGGAGGTGGCATTCACGCTTGCCAACGCCATTGCCTATCTGGAGGCTTCCATCAAGGCTGGCTTGCAGGTGGATGATATTGCGTCGCAACTATCATTCTTCTTTAATGCGCACAATAACTTCCTGGAAGAAGTATCCAAATACAGGGCTGCGAGGCGGTTATGGGCGCAGATTGTGAAGGAACGTTTCGGCGCCCAGGATCCCAAGTCCATGATGCTGCGTTTCCACACGCAAACCGCCGGATCAACATTGACAGCGCAACAGCCGGAGAACAATGTTGTGCGCGTAGCCATTCAGGCGCTGGCAGCGGTGATAGGGGGAACCCAATCACTGCATACCAACAGCATGGATGAGGCATTATGGCTGCCCACCGAGAAATCGGTGCGGGTGGCGTTGCGCACCCAGCAGATCATCGCCAACGAGTCAGGGGTGGCGGATACAATTGACCCATTGGGCGGCTCGTTCCTGATCGAAAGCCTGACCGACCAGATCTGCGACCAGGCGAGGGAATATATCCGCAAGATCGATGCCATGGGTGGTGCGCTGGCAGCCATTGAGCGTGGATACATGCAGGGAGAGATCCAGGAAGCTGCCTACCAGGCCCAACAGGCGGTGGAAAAGAACGAACAGATCGTGGTGGGCGTGAACGCCTTCACCGTCAAGGAAGATCTGGAACTGGAAAGCCTGCGCGTTGATCCTTCCATTGAGAATAATCAGCGCGCGCGCCTGGCGGAACTGCGCGCGGACCGCGACAATGAAAAGGTAAATGAGCTGCTGGCGCGGCTGGATACCACAGCCCGCTCCAGTGAGAACATGTTGCCCGTATTCATTGAATGTGTGGAGCATGATATTACCCTGGGTGAAATTTGTGGAGTATTGCGCAAGGTTTGGGGTGAGTATCAATCACCCGCATGGGTTTAAATCCACCAAACAAGACGCAGATTCGAGTAAAAGGTGACCAATGGCAAAGATCAAAAAGATTAACCACGTGGCAATTGTGGTACCGGATATTGACGGCGCGTTGACCTTCTGGCGGGATGCGCTGGGTATCGAATTGCACCACATTGAGGACGTGCCGTCTCAGAAAGCCATGGTGGCATTTTTACCCACCGGCGATAGCGAGGTGGAACTGGTTAAACCGACTGCTGATGATACCGGTGCAGCAAAATTCCTGGCGGAACGGGGTGCTGGAATGCATCATCTGTGTTTTGAGGTGGATGACCTGGAAGAAATGCTGGCGGACCTGAAAGCCAAGGGCATCCGGTTGATTAATGAGACGCCGGTTGTGTTGCCGGGCAGAAAGATGGCATTTGTTCATCCAAAAAGTGCATCCGGCGTTCTGGTGGAACTCTACGAGTTGCTGCCAGCCTGATCAAGCAAACGCAAAAAAATCTCCTTCGCCGAACGGTTGGAGGAGATTTTTTATACCAATTTTTGACAACACTTCAGCTTTCTAGTATGATTTAACGCAACAGGTGGAATTTCAAACTGACTCCAACAAATGACCTTGGAGGGTCAATGTCTGACGAGTTTTTCCAGAACATCGCAGCAGATCTGCAAAAGAAAATCGAATCTTATCAGCCACAGGTGGAAGTTCGGGATATTGGTACCGTACTGGAAGCCGGCGATGGCATTGCGACTGTACAGGGTTTGATGAATGTACGGGCGCAGGAACTGGTTGAATTCTCAAACGGTGTGATGGGTATTGCCTTTAACCTTGAAGCAGAACAGGTGGGTATCATCACCCTGGGCGATCACTCGGAGATCACGGAAGGCATGGAGGTGCGTGCAACCGGGCGAATCGCATCCGTGCCAGTCGGTGATGGGCTGGTCGGGAGAGTGGTGAACGCCCTGGGCGAACCGATTGACGGACAGGGGCCCATCCCATCGGATAAATACCGCCCCATTGAACGGATTGCCCCTGGTGTGGTGGCGAGGCAAAGTGTAAACACCCCGGTTCAGACCGGTGTCATTGCCATTGACTCGATGATCCCGATTGGTCGCGGTCAACGCGAATTGATTATTGGAGACCGCCAGACCGGCAAGAGCGCGATTGCCATTGACACCATCATCAACCAAAAAGGCAAAGACCTGATCTGCATTTATGTAGCCATCGGTCAAAAAATGTCCCAGGTTGCACAGGTGGTTGGAACGCTCAAGAAGTTTGGGGCAATGGATTACACCATTGTGGTGGCGGCATCCGCTTCTGACCCGGCAGCTTTGCAGTATATCGCCCCGTATGCCGGTTGTGCCATGGGCGAAGAGTTTATGGAAACCGGGCGTGACGCCTTGATCATCTATGACGATCTCAGCAAACATGCCTGGGCTTACCGCCAGGTGTCGCTGTTGTTACGCCGTCCACCCGGACGTGAAGCTTATCCCGGCGATGTTTTCTACCTGCACTCCCGTCTTTTGGAGCGGGCAGCCAAGTTGAACCCGGAACACGGTGGTGGTTCATTAACTGCACTACCGATCATCGAGACTTTACTGGGTGATGTGTCTGCTTACATCCCGACCAACGTGATCTCCATCACCGACGGTCAGATTTACCTGGAAGGTAATCTCTTCAACGCCGGTATCCGTCCGGCAGTGAACGTCGGTATCTCGGTATCACGTGTGGGTGGTGCGGCGCAAACCAAAGCCATGAAACAGGTGGCCGCCCGTTTGCGCCTGGATATGGCCAACTATCGTGATCTGGCAGCCTTCGCCCAGTTTGGTTCTGATCTGGACAAGGCGACCCAGGCTCAGCTAAACCGCGGACGCCGTTTGCAGGAACTGCTCAAGCAACCCCAGTATCAACCCATCTCGCTTGAGGAACAGGTGATGATGTTGTTCGCCGGGACCAACGGCTATCTGGATGCTGTACCGGTTGAACAGGTGCAGAGCTGGAAAAATGACATGTTGCGGTCCATGGCGACCAATCATCCTGAGATCGGCAGGGATATTGCCACGCAGAAACGCATTTCAGATGAAACAGCCGCAAAGCTGCGCGAAGCGTTGCAGGTATTTAACAATACCTGGAAACCTGCCCAGGCCGGCTGATCGGTAGCGGGGTATCATGGCATCCACCAGAGAAATGCGGCTCCGTATCCGGAGTGTCAAGAATATCACCCAGGTGACCAAAGCCCTGGAGACGG
>DAOUGC010000094.1:0-2764 GCA_034429695.1 Levilinea sp. | reverse complement strand
GCTTGCATGTCTTCCCGGCGGAATGCAATTCGGCGCGCTACGAGCAGCAACTGACCAGCCGGTTGAACAAATCCTACCGGGTGTTCCACCCACGCGTGGTGACCCTGATGGAGTACGAAGAACGCACCAGTTTGTTCTTCCGCTGCTTTGGTTACGGTTATATTCAACTGGTGGAACAGGAAACCGGTGAGGTGGGGTATGTCTTCAATTACCCCGGCATCGAGACCAAGTTCACGCTGCTCGATGTGAAACACCGCGAGAGCTTCCCCACCATCTTTGACGTGCTCAATGCCTTTGTGATCAACGGCTGTGATGAGCTGACCAACCGGCCGATCAACTGGCGCAACGTGACCACCTTCGTGCTCAAGGAGGAGAGCCGCATGCGCCGCGAGAATTGCCTGAAGGAAAACCTGCAGGGGCGGCTGGTGGGCGGTCTGTTGAAGAACCTGCGTGATGAAGGCACGCGCATCATGAAGAAGGATGAAGAGGATCATCCCAGTTCCTACCAGAACAGCGAACACTCGCTCTCGTGGCACCCCGGACAGGATTATCTTGACCTGGCCGACCTGGCTGAAATGATCGTTGGTGAAGTGGTCGATGGGCAGACCAATCGCTGGGATACCCCTGCGAACTAGTTGAAATGCTTTACAGGTGGGCTGGTTGTTTTAATCCGCAACCAGCCCACCAGAAACAGGAATTATCTTATGGGAACCACCACGGCTGCCAGGCAGAGATTTTGGGATGACGAGCGGGTAAAGGGTGTCGCACTGATCCTTTTCCTTATTCAAGTGATCCCTTTGTTGGTGCTGTTAATCATGGCGTATGTTTCACCCAATGTGCGTGAAGAAGATGGGCTGGGGCGGCAGTTGGGCAGGGAAGTGATCCTGCTGGGAGGTAGCGCCCCGGTAAGCCTGGCTTTTGATACGGACACCCTGCCTGTCTGTCCGCCGCGGACGGAAAAAGTAAACCTGGTGGTATTAATGGACAGTTCGGGCAGCATGGAGGGCATTCCCTATGCCGATTCGCTTGAGGCTGCCCGTCGATTTGTGGAAGTGGCCGACCTCAATGCCATTCATACGGCCATTATCCAGTTCTCGGATGGACCAGAACTGGCAACCACCTTTTTGAATGATCGCCAGAAATTGTTGGACGTGATCGACCATCAACTGATTTTTGTCGGTGGCACCACCGACCTGGCAGCGGCAGTACGGGCAGCCGCAGATTTGTTGAATTCATCGGATGCGCCAATTAATGATCGCGATGTCATTTTATTATTTACCGATGGCGGAAGTGAAAAGGACCCTGCTTTACAGGCGGCGGATGCTTTCAAAGCCGCCGGCGGCCGGATTTTAACCATTGGCCTGGAAGGCATTGATTTCAATGCCGAATTACTGGAGCAGATGGCGTCTTCTGCGGATGACAGCCTGCTCACTCCCGATTCATCACAGTTGTCTGCCCTGTTCGCCACGGCAGCCGGGCAGATTGTGGAAAGCAAGCCCTCAGAGATATCACTGTCTGAGACCTATGATCCAGAACGATTTGAAGTGGAACCGGGCACAGGTCAGATCCTGCGCGATGGAGAGATCAACTGGGTGTATGTGCAGGAAGCCCCGGCCAATGCCGCACCCCAAAGCATCACCGCCTCTTATCTGGTCACCCCCCGCAAAATTGGCTGGTTGCCGGTCTCTGATACCGGTGCAACCCTGTCTGCTGTGGTCTGTGATCAGGCGATCAACATTCAAAACACACGCGCCGATCCCAACCTGCTGGTTCTACCGCCACTGGGGATACTGATTTTTATGGCCATTGAAACCTTGCTGCTTGGCTTGCTGGCCTTCTGGCCGCGCCCGCCAAAACCCATCGTCTATCCCGAGCCTTTACCCAGCCCGGATTTTAAACAACCCTCCATTGACCCCGGATGGGTGAAAGGCTCCGGCCCCATTGCTCCCATCAGCCCACCGCCGCAGTTCAACCCGACACTGATCCTGGGCTTGGGCCCCACCGGTCACCTGGCTTTGCAGGAAATCCGCAAGAACCTGCTGGATGTTGGCCAGGGGCAGATGCCGCGTGGTCTGAAATTGTTGTGGATCGGCATGGATCCGGTTAACGATGGGGAGGACTGTCTGCCGGATACGGAAAGACATTTAATCCAGCCGCAATACAACGACATTGTCATGCACGACCTGGGACCCGGTTCGAACACGTTTGACTGGTGGCAACATACCCTGGGACAGGGCGCCGACAGCCGCGCCCACCACCGCATGGCGTTCTTCTGGGATATTTTGTTTGAGCATAAAAACCGCCTGCACAATGTGCTGTCTTATGTTCAGAGTGGTTTCCAGCAGGATGGGGTGAATGATTTTCAGGTGTTTATTGTGTCCGCCCCTGGCGAGGCAGACAGCGCCATGTTGATCGACCTGACCACCTGGATCCATCGTTCCATTCCAGACCGCGCCAGCCGCTTCATTCCCTGGTTGATCATGTCGCAAATTGGAGCGGATGAATCTGCTGAGACGAGGGCCAATCGCTATGCTGCCCTGCGGGAGATCTCGCGCTACATGCTTAACCGCAATCAACTGGTGGAAACCGGCGACGGCGGTTATGCCATGGAGGATGATTTCCTGTTTGATGGAGTGATGATCTTTGATGAAGAACCCGGGCATCCGGGCGATATCAAAGCCACGGTTGCAGCCCTGGCTGATCAGATGGTGGGGTTGCTGGGCAAGCGCATGAGCACCGATTTCTTTAATGATCTGGTGGCTCA
>DAOUGC010000093.1:0-36767 GCA_034429695.1 Levilinea sp. | reverse complement strand
AGGATGGAATTGATAAAAGCCATTTCCATCGGCTTTTCTGTACCGGCAATCTCGGGGCTGGCAGCGCGGAATAATGCCAGCAGCGCAAAAGACACAAAGAAGACAATCTCCACCGTGCGCACGCCGACGCGGTTGTCACGCAAAAACTCTCTGATCTCCCCCCATCCATTCGCACGCAACATCCACCACGAAATCAATCCCATCACCACCAACGCTGTGAGCACTCCAGAAAGATTATTTGGCAGGATGCGCAGCGAGGCGAGCAGGAAGAAAATGAATCCCCAACCAAGCAAACCGATGGCGCGCGAAAACGCGAATCCGCGGTCACGCAGGTTCGGCAGCAAGCGGTAGGCAATCGGGAAGGCAGCCCAACCGATCAACGAAATAAAAAGATACCAGGCGATGAACGGGATCATTTCCTCACCCTGTAGATGGCAGTCTGGCCCTGGCGGTAGACCTCATCCCACAGGTCGCCATTCCAGGCTGTGAATTTTGAAATACCGGCTGGTGAGTACTCGGCTTGCTCAAGCTGACCCACCACAATATAGGATACATCATATTTCTGCAGGAAATCCAGCGCTTCATCACGGCTGATGGTGTTGTAAAATGCCCCGATCTGATCCACGCGGCTGGTCACCTGCTCGTTGGAAATGATCCCGCGTTGCTGGCGTTGATGGTAATTCCAGCCCACCACGCCCGGTAAGCCAGTATTAATCGTAAACCGCGAACCCCACCGGTATTCAGGTGTATTGGCTTCCACGATCACTGGCGAACCCTGCACGTTTTCCTGCATCCAGCGGATGGCGTAATAATCCTCAGCCAGTTGCATATCCTTGCCGCTCTGGCTGTAGGTGGAATACGCCATGTAGGTCATGCCGTCCAGGCTGTGCGGTGACTTGCGTGTCATCCGGTCTGTGACCTTGTCGGTACCGGCTGTGATCGGGAATAGCAGGGCAGAGAACACCAGCACGGTCATTACCACCTGCCATGCGTTCCGCCACACCGGCGTCCAGCGCCGGGCAACAGCCGGAATTAACCACATCAAACCCGCCGCAGACGATAGCGATAACAACGTCCAGGCATGCATGTATAGTTTGAATACAATATTCATGCGGCCAATATCGTTCTTGACCGCAAACAGCTCAACCACAATGGTCAATAACAACCCCGTACCCACCATGAACGCCACCAGGCGCTTGGTTTCAGGTAAATCAGGGCGCAATATTAACACACCGGCCAAAGCCAGCAGGGGTAACGCCATCAAGGCAATCGGAGCGCCGATCAGGATCAGGCCAACCAGGGCAACCAGCAACACCAGCACCATGGATTGGATGGCTGCCTTGTAAGGGGCCAATTTCCTCAATCTGGAAAGCGGAGTTGCATCCATCCACTCGATGGCTTCCCATATCAACCATGAACCCAACGTCACCAGGAATAATCCCCAGTGGGTGAAATACGAACCAACCGGTGTGCGGTCACCCTTCCAGTACTCCACTCCAAACTTCTGGTAATACCAGGTGTTGAACGGCTGGTAAAACAATTGTGAAAGCAGCACCAGCAAGGCAGCAGCGCCGAGGCCAATAAAAAGCGCTTCCATCCAGCGCGGTAATACCCGGTTTTCCCCCTCCCCGACTTTGTAGTACCGGAAAGCGGTGTAGAAAACCACCACGGCAGCCAGCACCAGGTAGGTATACTGGTCGGTAATATTGGCAGGGCGCAGCGCGCCGGTGATCACCGCGCCGAGCGCCACCGCAACGCCGAAATGGAGCCAACGGTTACGGCCCTGCCCGTCCCCCCACTGCCAGCGGCCAAGGAGCACCGACAGCGCAAATGCAACCGCAGCCACGGTCAACGGCAGTGCAAACAGATGGGCGTGCGGGTCTGCGTACAGGAACGTGAAGAACGGGAACTCCGTGATCGGTTCACCCGGGATGGTGCGGCTGGGGATCCAGTACCAGTCGCCTGAGCCGTAGGGCATACCAGCGCCGCCCAGCAGCTTGATCAGACCCTGGAAGGTGTAGGGAATGCGCTCAAAGAACCCAATGCTCTCCACCGGTTCGGCTGCAACCAGTTTGATCAACCCATGCCACAACATGCGCACCGTGCCCAGATTGCCAATCACCATCATCGCCAGTGAAGAAATCAAACCGCCAATTAACGGCCAGGCAGGCAGACCCAACCAGCGGTTTTCCTCCTCAAGTTGTCCCCCCCGGGATCTGGTGGCGGTTATCAGGTTCCAACCAACACAAAACGCGCCAAGCGCCCCAAACGAGAAGAAGGTTGGCAGAAACAGGTTGTAAGCAATGGAAGGTACAATTCCAAGCCACTTGATCGGTACAGCAACCAGCACAAAACCATAATAGTAATAATTCAGATACCCACCTGCGAACCACGGATCGTATGGCGGGAAGCTGGTACTCTTAATCACAGCATTCAGATACGACATATCCATTGGCTTCTCGCCGCCCTTTGCCGGATGCCACAAATCGGGGTTTCCCAGCCGGATCAGCAGGAAGAAGGTAAAGAACACCAGCGATATCAATTCAACCATCATGAAATAACGTTTGCGTTCACGCAATTCCTGCATTATTTCTTCACGTTGCAGGGCAAACAGGACCCCGTTAAACACAACCAGCACCAGGAACACCATACTGATGGTTACTTTTGAGAACGGAATGCGCGCCGACCCGGCCAGCCACACCAACCATGCGAACACCAGCAGCCCCACCAGGCGCGATACAGGGTAGCCACGGTCGGGCAAGCCGCGGAAACCCATGCGCACCGTGGGGTACATCACCCAACCAATTAACGTAATGACCAGATACCAGATCACCAGCGCCAGCGCCGGGTACCGATTGTAGAGGGCGTCTGTATTGAAGATATCCGCCCATGTGCCACCGCTGCGGTGTTCAGCCAGACGATCTGCAGGCAGCATCAAATCACCCGTGTATTGATCCGCCTGACCGGGCAGCAGATGCACCACTTTGGTTAAGTCCACCTCGCCCAGCTCAGCGCGAACCTGCGCCGGATCATAATCGTCGCTTTTCTTAAAGATCAGCACCTTGGGATGATCGTACACAGTAAACGGCTCTTCAGCATACTGGGTATTAATTTCCCATGGCCCGATGGCAGGCTCGGACGTAAAAACGCTGACCAGTTCAAAGCCCAGTTCTCCGGTGTACATGCCTGGTTGTGCTTCACGATAGCAGTCAAGAATATCATCCGCTGCAGGGCAGCCAATCAACATGCGGTAAAAAGCGGTTGCCAGTGGATAACGTTCAGGCACACGCGGAGTGGTTCCCCACTGCCGGTTGGAGGTGATGAAGATGTAATCCGAACGGTTAAGAATGTCGACAAAGCGTTCCCGCTTGACCTCGTTATCGTCCCAGTACATCTCCAGATTGTGCTCACTGCGATACAACCCGGTCCAGTAGTCAAAGGGTGAATATGATCCAAGCCCGTACGGAATGGCGTCATCCCATGAGCTTTCCTTTGCCTGCGAGCTGCCATAAGCAGCCAGGGTTCCTGTTTCGCCGCCCACTGACAGGGCCACCGAATATGTTTGCCCCTTCTCGATCTTCAGCGGCGGCTCCAACCGGAAGGTGTAGGCCTCACCACGCGGGTCATCCTGTGCATGGAAACCATCCCGCACTTCGGCACTGGATTGTACCGATTCACCATTGACCATCCCACTGATGGTCAATGTGGCTGTCAAAGGTTCCTGACCGGGGTTCCATGCAACCAGGTGGGGCACAAACACCTCGTCCACCGTTCCATCAACCACGGCATTGAAAGTCCCGGCAAACGGTTGGCCTGGACGAACAGCATACACGGGGTCGGGCAGCGCCACCGACAACACGCCCCCATCGGCTGCCGTCATTTTGAGTCCTGCCGCCCCCATGATCTCAAGGCTGGCGGTATCCTCCAGCACCTGCAAGGTGAATATATACGCCTGCCCACCGGTTAGCTGGAATGGTTGCGCGAAGGCCACCTCGTAGGTCGCCCCCTGATTGTCGCTCTCGCTGATGAACTCGTTGACCAACATGCCCGTGGTCAATACGCTGCCGTCCGGCAGACTGACGGACGCCATCAGGGTGATCACGCCACCCTGGGGTAAGGTTTTTTTGACTTGCGCCAGGCTGAGACTTTGCAGCGTTCCCGTTTCACCGGGGATAAAACCCACCACCCACGGGGTGGATGCCGTCAGCGTATATCCCTGCCGGAAAGCTGCCGGTTGGTTTACCGTTCCTTCCGGGGTTTCCACCTGCAAATTAAAGGCAGCCGGCACATTTTGGTACACCCACTCACTGGCTGCCAGGCGGGTTGCCGGACGCGTATAAATACGCGAGAAGGCATACGCCCAGCCCACGCTCGAACCAAGCACGACCAAACCGGTGAGCACCGCGACCATCTGCCATGCCAGCCTGCGCCGGGCAACTTCCCTGCTGTGCTGCCACAACTTGTAAATGCCCCAACCTGCCATAATTGCCAGGGTGGGATACACCGGCAACTGGTAGCGCATGGCGCGCGAAAATATGGAGGACTGCCAGGCAAAGTAAACCAGGGTCCACACCCAGATCAGAACAGAAGGAGGAATGACCCAAATGGAACCTTCGCGGCGGGATTTCAACCAATCGCGCAGGTAAGTCCACCCCATCCACAAGAACGCCGCCCATGCGGCAATTCCAAGCGGAAGACCCAACCCCCAGCGGACCATGTTCTCGAAGGCAAAAGTGATCGGCCGGCGCGCCCACTGAAGCGCAGGCGGGAAATCATTATCACCGCCAGATTGATTGCTCAGATCCTGCAAATTGGCGATCCATTTCGGGTTGGGGGCAACGCCAAAAAATCCGGGGCCGCTGAAGGCATACGGCTGGAATATGCGGAACACCAGCAGAGCGGTGAGCGCTGCCAGCGCCAGGTTGCGCAACACCAGCCATCCAGTTGCCGGCTCATCCTCCTGATGATTCCGTTTCCACGCCAACCATGCCGCCAGCACCACCATCAATGCCAGGGGAGCTGTGCTGACTTTGGAGGCCAGCGCCAGACCCAGAGCCAGCCCGAACAGCAAATAATCACCGATGCCGCGCCAGTTCCTGTAAAGATACCGGTATCCATCGGTGGGCTGGTTTGTGGCAACTTCCTCCCTGGTGGCAACCCGCACGGCGAAGTAAATGCCCATCATGGTAAAGCAATTTGCAAAAGTATCCACAGTGAAAAAATGCGAAAGCTGAATGGGCAGGACGGCGGCAGCGTACGCCAGCGCACCCAACAATGCCAGACGGGTGCTGCGGAACAATCGCTGGGCAATCAGAAAAACAAACAACACTGATACCAGATCGGCAACGGTGGAAAGCACCCGCCCCACCAGATGGATCTGCGAATATCCGGTCTGGTTGATCAGTTCAGCCACATGGCGCACCATGAACAACGGCAGGGTTCCATATACGTAAAACCCATACCCCACATTGTGCGGGTTCAAGGATGAACGGGAAGTGTCAAAATATTCGCCCTGGCCCTGTGGAGATGAAATTGAGGATGCCACCATGGTCATAAAACGCTCATCAGGATGAAGATGCAAGTCATCATCCCAATCGAGCCCACTCAGGCGGAAATATGCCCCCACCAGCAGCACACTGATCAGCAGCAGCACAACCACCGCTTTCCCCAGCCAGGCAGGTCGAGCGGCAGTGTCTTGTTTATCGGTATTCATACCGGTGGTTATCTCAATTTGATCTTCCATCGCAACTTTCTATTCTCAAAATTATTCCTACTCGCCGGGAATCTCCATGCCTTCTTCTGGTTCGGCTGAAATGGTTGCTGGCACTGAGAATAACCAGAAATCCTTCCCTTCGAAAGGATACTCTGACGCATGATACATGCGCTTGCCGTCCGGGTACAATTGCTGCAGCAGGTCAAGGTTGGCGGTATCATCCACCTTCAAGATGAATAGTTTTGCGCGCCCCTCTGGCAACGTCAACTCAAAGTTTTCGGGCCACAGGGCGTAATCCTTTTCTGGGTAACCAGCGTTAATCCCAACCAGGCGGGTATCCACCCAGTGCGGGTAAGGAACAACATACGCCGTGTCACGGTTGCCGGTCGATTCGGCAAAGGCGCGAATCACCCCGCCAATTTCTGACGTGTTCCATGCCCCCGCCAGGAATTGAGTTTTAAAACGGTCAAATACCAGGCTGTAATTCTGTGTGATGGAAACCAGCAGTAACGCACCCGCCAGCATGATTACGCCTGCCTTACCCATTCCGCCGCGCAGGTGTTGTAGAAGGCTGTGGATCACGCTCTCCATTCCCAACGCAGCAATAATAAACACCGGAACAATCGCTGCACCGCTGCGGTTCAATGACGGGTTCTCGTCCGGAAAAGCCAGCGAAAGAATGCTGGGTAACATCAACAGGGGCACCAGCAACAGCAGGTTGATATCGGCCCAGTGGCGCTGCCTGGCATAACGCACCAGCAGCAGAACCACGCCGATGAAATACAACGCACCGGTCACAAAATCGAGTGCAGGCCGGCCAGGGATGGAATGAACCCAGATCTGGCCGTTATCCCAGAAGAACATGATGCTGGCTTTGAACCAGTTCCCGGCAAAAATCACCAGTGGAGAGCCGTTTAAAGCCTGTTCTGTATCTCCCAGGCGCGAAAAGGCACGGTAACCAAACATCTGCGGGTCTGACAGCATGTAGCGAAACAGCGGCAGGAACACCACAAACGAGACAAACGCCAGCACCATCAGCATCACGACCGTTTGAGTGCGTTTGCCCCGCGCCTGGCCGTGCAACAGGTAAATGCCAAACATCAGCACGATCACAAATGGGATGATGCGCATGGGGCTGTAGCCGTGCAAACCTGCCCCAAGCCAGAAACCAGCCCAAACAAAGTCGTTGCGATTTGAGGTTCGCAGTCCCCGGAAAATGTAAAAAAGCACCGGAGCAGTGAACAGGGGATACAGCGGAAAACGCAAACCAATGCGTGAAATGACATTGGGCCAGTAAGCCACGCCGCACAATAACAGCGCCAGCAAGCCCACCCAGCGATTGCCGAGTTCCTTGCCAAGCAGATAGATGAACGGCAGTGTGAACACACCCGCGAGCACGGTTCCAAGCTTGAGACTCATAAAGCTGATGCCAAACCCGAGGAATTTGGCAATCGCCGCCGTCAGGTACATCTGAAAAGCTTCGCGCCCGGTATTGCGCGGGAAAAAGATCGATGTCTGCCCGTTGAGCACATCCATCACGTCCCATAGTTTTTCAGCGTGATCCGAGAACATCTCACCCGGAACTTCATTTAGCTGATGGAAACGGAAGAACACCACCAGACCGATCACCGCCAGCAACGCCAGCGCGAACCAGGTCATGCGGACTTGCAGGATGGGATGTCTGAAAAAGCGCCGTAACCTCATCCAAAGGGTGGGACCTTCGTCATCTTTCCTGACCCACATCACCCACATCAGGAACGCCACCGTCGCCCCCCATACAAACAGGTTAAGCGCGGTGAAACGATTTCCACCAAACATCAGGAAACTGACGATCATCAGTGGGAGGATGAAATAAATGCTGCCGCGTACTGTCACCGAAGGCGCTTCGGCTTGCCCGGGTTTGAGCATCGCCATCACCCACTCGCCATCCAGCACCGCCCAGATCAACAGACCGGCAGAAAGCAGGTAGAGAGCCAGTGCAGTGCCAGCAGGTCGTGATGGCGGCTCAAGCACAAACTGGGCTGCCACCGCAAGTAGAACCGACAACAATATTCGCCAGGGAATCCGCCCACCCACCACCTGCGGGTAAGGTTCCTCTTCCTCTTGCGGAACCGCAACCAGCCATTCAGGGATATCCTCATCGGGTTTGGCAAACCCGCTATCACTTGCATCCACGGCATCCATTTGGATCTGCCGCTCTGTCCCCCCGGTTTCCCAACCTTCATCCTGAACATCACCTTGAGGATCAGCGGACGGCAGGACAATGCGTTCCTTGCGGCGGAAACTCAATGTGGATTTGATGTAGTCCCAAACACTAGGTTCTTCCATCATGCGATTTTTCCTGAGAAATTTCTGGTATCCAGAAGGTTGGATGGATGGCTATGCGCTTTTTTTGCGGGTAATGTAGAAGGAATACGCACCCTGCGCCTGCTCGCGCGTCTCGTCATAATATCGCCGGGTGATCTTCTCCACCAACGCCAGGTTCCAATGGGTTTTGGACACGATCCAGCGCCCAAACAGCTTGCGCGTGATCAGTGAAGGCAGACCGAAGTAATGCCCCCACTCCAGCACGTGCAGTGCATCAGGTGAGAAATAATGCCAGTACTTCACCACTTCAAAACCGGCTTTTGCCAGACGTTCGCGCCAAACTTCCGGTGAATCGCAATGATGATGGCGCGAGATGCGGTTGAAGAATGCCCGATAGGCGTTGCCGAGGAACTTTAACCCAATGCGGTCAAAGAAATTCGATATGGAAAGATTGCCGAGAAACTGGTGGTTGGGCACACAAAAAATAAACAGCCCACCCGGTTGTAGCACCCGCGCCATTTCCTGCATCACCGGGTCCAGCTCAGGGATGTGCTCCAGCACCGAATTGCTCATCGCGCTGCCAAAGGTTTCATCAGGGAAGGGCAATTGCGCACCAGACCCCTGCAGCACCAGTTGATATCCGCCCGACCCGGCTGCCTGGCGCACGGGTCCTGCCCATGGGTCAATGCCAACATCAAGCGGACGGTCAAACACCACACTGGTGAAATGTCCGTCACCGCAACCCAGGTCCAGCACCGGTTCGGGCAATTCAAGCTCCGGATAAACCCTGGCTTCAACAGCGCGCAACAACGCTCTGAAGTAAGGGAGATCGCGAATTTGCAGCCAGAGGAAATCTTTGTCAGAGGTGGTGTGCAATTTATACTTCCGTAAATTGGATTTTTATGTCGTGCAGAGGATTACTTCCCGCCGATTTCCGCCTGGATTTCGGCAAACAACTTCTCGTACTCAACAGCAATCGTGTCTGGCAGATAGCGCTGTGTGATCGCAGCCACGTCACCCTGATACTGATCGCGATTTGCCAGAATCTCCAGCAATGCCCCGGTCAACGCCTGAGCATCACCAATCGGCACGACTTTGCCCATGTCGTGCAGTTTCACCGGCTGACGCACGCCCGGCAGATTGGATGCCACATTGGGAACGCCGCACATCATCGACTCGATCTGCACCAGCCCAAATGCCTCAGTGGAATTGAGGCTGGGAAGCACATGTGCGTCCAGATTGGAGTAGAAAGCTGTCAACTGCTCAGGGTTGAGATTGCCAAGGAACAACCAGTTGCCCGATTTTTCATATTCATGAATACGCGGCATCAAACGGGCGGCATAGGCTTCCTCGCCCATGATGTTCTGATAAGCGCCAGCAAACTGCACCATCGCATTGGGGTATTTTTCCAGCACACCGGGCAGCGCATCCAGCAGGATCTCAACGCCTTTTTCAGTGGCAAAACGCGCGGCCATGCCGATCACCGGGCTGCGTTTTTGTGGATTGTGCTGACGGTCAAAAGCCTGTACGGCTTCTTCTGTCAGGCTGGGTATTTCCACCGGTGGTTGAATGACGTGCAATTTATCCAGATAACGCCGCAGGTAAGGCGAGTTCTCGGCATAATCACGGGTATAGGTGACAATACGGTGGGTGAATAACGCCGCCAGGTTGTTCATGAGGCGCACAGCATTATTGGCAGCCCATGCCATCAATCCGGGTGGCAGACGCACATCACAATGATAGGTGATGACGGTGGGCTTGCGCAAGAACCTTCCGCGCAGCGCCACACCTGCAGCGTCAAACTGCGGCAGGTGCAGTTGAAGCACATCATGTTCAGCCACCAGTTTGCTTGCCAGAAAACCGAAGGCAGGCATGATTACGCCCTTGCTGATGCGGAACAAAACCGGCACACGCACAATTCGTACGCCTTCATTCATTTCCTCGCGCGGAAGAGCAGGGTCGAATTGAGAGGTCAGTACCGTCACCTCGTGACCGCGGCGGGCAAATGCGCGTGCCAATCGCTCAGCGTAAATCGTCAAACCGCTGGTATGCGGACGGTAATAGGTAAGGACAATGAGGATTCGCATGCCTGTCTCTTATGATTTATCTACTCAAACAACTGCCGGTTCTGTGCCACCCACTGATACAGGCGGTGAATGCCATTCACCACACCCACTTTGGGAGACCAGCCAAGCTCTGCGGCAGCCTTGCGGATATCGGACACATAAATGCGCTGATCGCCCGGGCGCCAGTCGCCCCATTTTACCGGGATGGACCTGCCCAGCAACTCCTCAAGAATGGGTCCGAACTGCGCCCACACCGAGAGAATGTTCTGCGGACCGCCACCAACATTGTATACCTGCCCTGCCGACTTTTCCGGATGGGCAAGCGCTACGTCGTATACATCCAGCAGATCTTCCACGTACAGCACATCACGCACCTGCTTGCCATCACCATAAATGGAGATGGGTTTGCCAGTCACAGCCGCGATGATGAACCATGCCACCCAGCCTTGATCTTCAACGCCAAACTGGCGCGGCCCGTAGATGCAGCTCTGGCGCAATACCGTGGTGGGTAGCCCGTAAATACGGTGATAATCCCGCACATACTGATCACCGGAGCCCTTGGAACAACCGTACGGTGAATGGAAATCCAGCGGCATGGCTTCGGAGATCCCCAGCGGATGGTCGGTGTAGCGGTAATGATCGGGTTCAGCAGTGACACGCACTTCTTCCATGCCGCCATAAACCTTGTTGGTGGACGCATACAGCACCGCCGGGTTGCGCCCGGACGCCCGCGCTCCCTCCAGTACATTGAAGGTTCCCAGCGCATTAATCTCAAAATCTTCGCGCGGTCCGGTGACCGAAGTGGTTACCGCCACCTGGGCGGCAAGGTGAACAATGACATCAGCACGGCTGGCAGCTTTTTGCACAGCACCGGCATCTCTTACATCCGCAACGATCAATTCAAAGGAATCGTTCCCGTGGGTCTGCCGCAACCAATCAACATTGCGCTGTGCGCCGGCCCGCGAGAGATTATCAAAGATCATCACATCTTCATGACGCGCCAACAATCGTGAAACATAGTTTGATCCGATAAACCCGGCGCCGCCAGTGACCATGTATTTTTTTTGCGTCATCATTTACTCCGTGGCAATTCCACCTTCGGGAACATCCTCGCCAGCGCTGTTCAGATCCATCGCAGCAAAAACTGATGAGAAGGAACGTCCCTCGACAATCAGGCTGATGATGCCGAGCACTCCCGTGATGGCGTAATTAAAGATATGCATCAACAGGGCGTAGCCAAGCGCTGCCCCCTGTGAAATTCCAAGAATGGCGAGGGCGCCAACAATGGTCGCCTCAAAAATCCCCAGCGAGCCCGGTGCAGATGGAATGGCAACACCCATGGCAAGCGTCGAATCCACAAATGCAGCATGCCACAGGGGTGAAGTGGGTGAAATGGGCAGCAACATGATCCAGTACAAAAACACCCAGATCACCCATGACAGCGCAATCCAGAACAGACCGATAAAGAACTGCGATGGCCGGGTGAGGACTGAAAAGCCGTTCAGGATGGATTCCAACTGCGGCAACACCAACCGTTTAAACCAGCCCCATTTTCCCGCTGTTTTTTCAAGCCAGCCCATCACAGCACTGGTATTGCGGGCGATGAAAAACATGGCCGCCAGGGCGCCGATCCCCACGGCCAGCGAGATCATGGCCACCGGTGTTGCCCATTCCAGACCCAGCGCGAGCGGCAGGGTGATCAATAGCAAACTGGCAGCCATGGCAACGTCAAAGGCGCGTTCAATCACGATGGTTGACAGGACATGGAAAGGACTCAGCCCAATACTGCGCCCCATGAAAACGGCGCGTGCCACTTCACCGGCACGTAATGGAAAAATGTTATTAAAGAAATAACCAATATTTACGATGGAAAAGGTTTTGAGCAGGCTGGGACGATTTTCCAGCAGGGTTCGCCAGGTCATGGCACGGGTAAACAGGGAAACGACTGTCAACACCACCGCGCCAATCAGGTTGATCGGCCTGACCGCATTGAAAGCCGTTTTTACATCTTCCCAGGTTCCCACCCGGGTGATCGCGTAGATGGCGATCAGGCTGATCACCACCCCCGGCAGCCACTTGCGTAAATTTTTAAGGAAATAGTTCTGCTTTTTCATTCCTCCTCCAGGCGCAAGACCGCCATGAAGGCATCCTGGGGAATCTCCACATTGCCAACCATTTTCATGCGGCGTTTTCCCTTTTTCTGTTTTTCGAGCAGTTTCTTCTTACGGGTGATGTCACCGCCGTAACACTTGGCAAGCACATCCTTGCGCATGGCTTTTACATTGGCGCGGGAGATCACCCTTCCCTGTGAGTAAGCCTGGATGGGGACATCAAACAATTGGCGCGGGATGAGGTCTTTCAACTTGCTCACCAATGCCTGCCCCTTGTGATAGGCGTCCTCTTTGTGGACAATGGCAGCCAGTGCATCCACCGGCTCGCCCCCCACCAGCACTTCCAGTTTCACCAGATTGCCAGGGCGATATTCCAGGAAGTGATAATCCATCGAGGCGTACCCGCGCGAACGGGACTTCAACTCATCAAAGAAGTTGACAATAATTTCAGAAAGTGGAATTTGGAAATTCAACTGCACCCGGTTGGGGGCAGGATATTCCTGTTCCTGGAACACACCGCGCCGCTTGGTCACCAGATCCATGATCGTGCCGTAGTAATCGGTGGGGCTGAAGATTTGCAGCGCCATCCACGGCTCACGGATCTCGGCGATCAGGCTCTCATCCGGCAATTGCGCCGGCGAGTCAATGCGCTGAATCTCGCCAGAGACCATTTCCACTTCGTACTCAACCGATGGCGCGGTGACCACGATATCCAGATCGTATTCACGCTCCAGCCGTTCCTGGATAATCTCCATATGGAACAGCCCCAGGAAACCACAGCGAAAACCAAAGTTGAGCGCCTGGGATGTCTCCGGCTGGTAGACCAGACTGGCGTCGTTGAGCTGCAACTTTTCCAGCGAGACTTTCAGATCCCCGTAATCCTCGCCATCCACCGGATAGATGCCCGCGAAAACCATCGGTTTGGCTGCCCGGTAACCGGGTAATGGGTCGCTGGAAGGATTTTTGGCAATGGTGATGGTATCGCCGACGCGCGATTCTGAAACGGTTTTCAAACCAGTGGCAATGTAGCCAACGTCACCGCAGTTCAAAACCTGCACCGGGCGCATTTCAGGAGAGAAAACGCCTATTTCGACCGGTTTCACCGATATACCGCTGCTCATCATGCGCACGGTGTCATTCATGGAAACGCTGCCGTCGAAAATTCTCACGTAGGCAATCACGCCTTTATAGGCATCATAATGCGAGTCAAAGATCAATGCTTTGGTG
Source organism: Levilinea sp. (assembly GCA_034429695.1). Classification (GTDB taxonomy): domain Bacteria; phylum Chloroflexota; class Anaerolineae; order Anaerolineales; family Anaerolineaceae; genus DAOUGC01. Next base: position 23,343 of record DAOUGC010000093.1, on the reverse strand, counting down.
GGTGATGCTGGATCCCCACTCGGCGGCGGAAGCAATTTCACGATGGCTTCCAGAACCGCGGCCACATTCACGCCTTCCTTGGCAGAGATGCGCAGCACGCTCTCATTGCTGACCCCCAGCAGGGTGGCAATTTCTTCGGCCACTTCATCTGGACGGGCGGAAGGCAGGTCAATTTTGTTGATGACCGGGATGATCACCAGGTCTGATTCGAGCGCCAGATACAGGTTGGCCAGCGTTTGGGCTTCAATACCCTGGGTTGCGTCCACCACCAGCAATGCACCTTCGCACGCAGCCAGCGCCCGGCTGACCTCGTAATTAAAGTCAACGTGCCCCGGGGTATCAATCAGGTTCAACTCGTACGTCTGGCCATCCTCAGCGGTGTAGTTCATGCGCACCGCCGATGCTTTGATGGTCACACCCTTTTCTCGTTCCAGATCCATGGAATCGAGCACCTGGGCCACCATTTCACGGTCTGAAATGGTGCCGGTAAGCTGCAACATGCGATCGGCCAGGGTTGACTTGCCGTGATCTACGTGAGCTATAATGCAAAAATTACGTACGGGCTGATTCATATCCGTCAAAGTATACCCCAGATTTCTTGATAAGTTAAAAAGTTCAGCCTGCCCCCATCCTCATGCATCCGTCCCGGTCTCATCTTCGGCTGGCAATGCCAATGATAAAGCCAGGTGCACCATTTGTTCCAGGTCACTCGCGCCGGTGAACGGTCTTTGCAGATCCACCAGGAACTCGGTGTTACCCTTGGGCCCCAGCAGTGGCGAACGGATCAAACCCTTCACCTGGTAGTCCTGCCCTTCAGCGAAAGTCAACACATCCATCAAGACCCGGTTGTGCACAGCGGCGTCACGGATCACGCCTTCCCCACGCGCCGATTCCTCGCGCCCGGCTTCAAATTGCGGTTTGATCAATGCCACCACCCGACCTGCATCCGGTCGAAACCAGTTTTTTACCACCGGCAGGATGATTTTGAGGGAAATAAAAGAAGCATCAATGGTCACCAGGTCAACCGGTTCGGGCAGGGATGCCAGGTGCCTGGCGTTGGTGCGTTCCATCGAGACCACGCGCGGGTCCATGCGCAACTTCCAATGCAGCACACCGTAGCCAACATCAATGGCAAACACCTTAGCCGCGCCGTGCTGCAACAGGCAATCGGTGAACCCACCGGTGGATGCGCCGACATCGGCGCACACCGGATCGCGAAGATCGCTCAATCCAAATGCGGTTAGCGCGCCTTCCAGCTTTTCTCCACCGCGCGAGACGTATTTGGGTCCGCGATCCACCTGCACATCCGCGTCCTCGCTCACCTGCAACGATGGCTTGTCAACCACCTGGCCGTTGACCCGTACCTGTCCCGCCATCACCAGACGTTGGGCAAGCGAACGGCTGTCAGCCAACCCTCTTTCGGTCAGAAGAACATCGACCCTCATTTTTGTCCTGGCAGCCATCATTGAACCATGATCCTTGATGAAATTCCCCAAAGTAATCCGCCGACGGGTTCATCACCCGTGTCCGCTTCATTTTACTTCAATTCCCAATGGCATGCCCTCACCTGCTTTCGCTTTTCCCCTTCCTGATATAATTAGTTCATGCTGCCAGCCCTCATTAAAACAATGCGTCCCCGCCAGTGGACCAAGAATGTCTTCATCCTGGCTGCGATCGTCTTTGACCGTCAGCTTACCAACCTGGATGCAGTGATCCGTACTGCCCTGTGCGTGATCCTGTTCAGCCTGTTATCCAGTTGTGTGTACATAATCAATGACATTATGGATGTTGAGGCTGACCGGCAGCATCCCAAAAAACGCAACCGCCCGATAGCCAGTGGCAAACTACCCATCCCGGTGGCAATTACAGCGGCGGTCATCTTCCTGATTGTTGTTCTGGGGGCTGCCTACTTCCTGTCACCAGTCTTCGCCATCATCGCGCTGATCTACCTGCTCAGCAATATTGCTTACTCAATCTGGCTTAAGCATATTCCCATCCTGGATGTGATCATTATTGCGTCAGGCTTTGTCCTGCGCGTTGCGGCGGGTGTGTCGGTCATCTCGGTCGAACGATTTTCACCATGGATGTACGTTGTCATGACCATGCTGGCGTTGTTTATGGGTTTTGGCAAACGCCGCGGCGAGATCCTGTTGATGACCGAGGGAGCCGGCTCCACCCGCAGAGTACTGGATGGCTACACGCTGCCTTTTCTTGACCAACTGATCTCCATCGTCTCTTCTACCACCATTGTGGCTTACAGCCTGTATACGTTCTCAGCTCCCAACCTTCCAGACAACCACCTGATGATGTTAACCATCCCGTTTGTGATGTACGCTATTTTTCGGTGGTTGTATTTGATGCAGGTAAAAAACGAAGGCGGTGCTCCGGAAGATCTGGTCCTCAAAGATCGGCCGCTGCAAATATCGCTGGTGCTGTTTGGTCTATCGGTGCTCGGAATCTTTTATCTCTCCTAGTGGGGTTAATCATGCCATCTTTTGCTGCCAGCGCTCCCGGAAAAGTCATCCTGTTTGGTGAACATGCCGTGGTTTACGGTCGGCCAGCCATTGCCGTGCCGGTCACACAGGTGCACGCACATGCCGTCGTCAGCCCCAACATCCAGGGCGAACCGGGTGAGGTGTTGGTGGATGCCCCGGATATCGGTTTGCACGATTATGTGCACAACCTGCCCCCCGAAACCCCGCTGGTGAAGCTGGTACGGCTGGTGCTGGCTGAAGTTGGCGCCACCCGTGCCCCGGCACTCACCCTGCGCATCACCTCCGACATCCCCATAGCGTCGGGGTTGGGTTCTGGCGCTGCCGCTTCGGTTGCCTGCATCCGTGCGCTGGCCGGTTTTTTGGGCCGTCCATTGGATGACCGCGAAGTCAGCCAGATTGCTTATGAGATCGAAAAAATCTATCACGGCACACCGTCTGGTGTGGATAATTCAGTGGTCACCTATGCCAGACCGGTGTACTATCACCGACCCAACCGGCTGGAGACATTTAAGGTGACTGCACCAATTCATATGGTGATCGGTTGCACCGGTATTCAGAGCACAACTGCGGGCGTACTGGCTGAGGTGCGCAAATTATGGTTATCGGATCAACCAAAATACGATGCCATCTTTGACCAGATCGGCAGGATCACTGACCAGGCCCGATTGGCGATCGAGGAAGGCGCCATCACAGAGCTGGGCCCGATGATGGACAAAAATCAGGAGCTGCTGCAGGAATTGACCGTTTCGTGTGAAGAGCTGGATACTCTCATTGCTGCCGCCCGGAAAGCCGGAGCGCTGGGGGCAAAATTATCCGGTGGCGGGCGTGGCGGCAACCTGATTGCCTTGATTCAACTGGAGGACGCCGCCAGGGTGGAGGCAGCGTTGATCGCCGCCGGTGCACAGCGCACCATTGTCACCTCCGTCCTTCCCTGATCGCACTGTCTAGAGGGCAACATGCTGTACCTGCTCAAACTGGGGGGCTCACTTATCACAGACAAGAACAAACCCCATTCCGCCCGACCGGATGTGATTCGACGCATGGCAACGGAGATCCGCACCGCCATGCAGCAACGCCCCGATTTGAAATTAATCATCGGGCATGGCTCCGGCTCATTCGGACATGTTTCAGCCCACCGGCACAACACCCGCAACGGTGTGCACACACCCGTGGATTGGCAGGGATTTTTGGAAGTCTGGCGGGATGCACGCGATTTAAACATCATCCTGACCGATGAGTTCAGCCGGGCTGGTCTGCCGGTGATCTCTTTTCCTCCCTCGGCGGGGGTTGTCACTGCCGGGGTGAACCATGTGCAGAGCTGGGATGTCTCCCCCATCCGTCATGCACTCGATCATCACCTGATCCCGGTGGTGCAGGGTGATGTCGCCTTTGATGCACTACAAGGTGGAACCATCATCTCAACCGAAGAGGTCTTCACGTACCTGTGCGGGCAATTTGAGGTGGGTGCTGTCTTGATTGCCGGCATTGAGGATGGCGTCTGGCAGGATTACCCCACCTGCACCCTGCTGGTAAAGAAAATCACGCCTTCCATGTTGTCAGGTCAAACCATTCAACTGGCAGGCTCCGCCGCCACGGATGTAACCGGTGGTATGCTTGAAAAAGTAAATCTTCTGACCGGCATGGCAAACCGCCAGCCCGGCCTGCAGGGACAAATATTCTCCGGTCTTGTGCCGGGGCAACTAACACGGGTCTTGCTGGGTGAAACACCCGGCACCATCATTTGTGGGGAGTGAATATGATCTATAACCGTTCAAAACTCGAGGATCTTGAGGCGCAATCACTGGCCCCTTACGGCATTCGTAGCCGTGATTCACGTGGGCGTAAACACCCCGAAGACGAGCCTGATTATCGCACCCTGTTTCAACGCGACCGCGACCGCATTTTACACACCACAGCTTTTCGTCGTCTGGAGTACAAGACCCAGGTTTTCATTAACTACGAAGGCGATTATTACCGCACCCGCCTGACCCACACCCTTGAGGTGGCGCAAATTGGACGCACCATTGCCCGCGCCATCGGCGCCAACGAAGACCTGGTGGAGACGGTCTGTCTGGCGCACGATCTGGGCCACCCACCCTTTGGCCACTCCGGCGAATCCATCCTGGCGCGCCTGATGCGCGATCACGGCGGGTTTGAACATAACCGCCAATCCTTCCGCATTGTCACCGAACTGGAAAACCGCTACCCTGATTTTCCTGGCCTCAACCTGACCTGGGAGGTCCTTGAGGGTTTGGTCAAACATGAGACCGAGTATGACCGCTCGGATGCCCGCGATTTCAACCCCAATCTGCGCGGTTCCATTGAAGCTCAAATTGCCAATGTGGCCGATGAACTGGCCTACACTGCCCACGATCTGGATGATGGCCTGCGCTCGGGTATGATCACCCCACCCATGCTGGACGGCATCGAATTATGGGAGATCCTGATTGGCAACCTGGGCTGGAGCGGTTTCACACTGGAGGATCTGAACCGCCACTCACTCATCCGCCGCTTGATCGGCATTGAGGTCACCGAGCTGGTTCAAGCCACCGATCAGCACCTGCGTGAAAGCGGAGTACGTTCAGTGGACGAATTACAGCGCCTGCCTTATAATGTAGTTGGCTATAGTGAAGACATGCACCGTCGTAACCGGCAGATGAAGGATTTTCTGTTTGCCAACCTTTACCGGCATTACCGTGTGGTGCGCATGGCAGTAAAGGCAGAACGTATTCTGACGGATCTATTCACCGCTTATTGCAATGAGCCAACCATTCTGCCCAAACATGTTCAGGAGATCATCCCTGAACGCGGGCTGGAACGCACCGTCTGCGATTACATCGCTGGCATGACTGACCGCTACGCGATTGAAGAATTCGAAAAACTCTTTGATCCCACAACCCTGCCATAAACCTTGGCAGGCAATTTCACAACAGGATGGGGTTTCATGGCGCCTGAAGTATCATATTTAACCGCTGATGGTGAAAAACGTTTACGCGAAGAGTTGCTGCATCTCAAGGGACCAGCCCGCGAAGAACTGGCCCTGCGCCTGCGTTCAGCCATTCAAATGGGCGATTTATCTGAAAACGCGGATTATTCCGCCGCAAAGGAAGAACAGGCTTTTCTCGAAGGGCGTATCATCGAGCTGGAGAACATCCTGGCAAATGCCGTCATCATTGACGATATTGCCAAGAATGAGGGTGTGGTGGGCATCGGTTCAATGATTACCATTCAAGAAGAGGACTATCCAGAAGAGACCTACCATCTGGTGGGTCCCAAGGAAGCTGACCCCCAAAATGGCCGTATTTCACACGAATCCCCCATCGGCAAAGCCCTGATCGGTCATCGCGTTGGTGACCTGGTGCGGGTGGATACCCCCAACGGGCAGATGACGTTTAAGATTACAAAAATCGAGTAATCACTGACCCAATTAATTAAAACGGCTGCCTCTTCAGGCAGCCGTTTGCTTTTCACTGGTTTAACTTCTGCTATACCTTGGGCCATACCGACAGGCGCAGCGTCAGGCGGTCAAAATAACTGCCCTCCGGCGGGGTCCCCTGACCGTACATCAGATCAGTCACGGCTGCCTCCAGGATCAACGTCTGGGTCTCAAGAATGACACGTTCCCCTGGGGCGATCATGATCGGTTCGCCCTTCATGGACAGGCGTTGCACCGTGGCCGGGTCGTTGTAAGCATGTTCGCTCATCAACACCTTGGTCACGGTCTGGATATCATTTTTATCAAACAACCATACCTCAAAGGCCGTCACCCGCTTGGGTTCTCCTGCACCGATGGTTTCCGTGATGCCGACGCCGCACTCACCCAGGAATTCCCCGGTGGGCGAGTCGATGCTGAATGAGTCGTCGTACAGGTCTTCACCGATGTTATAAGTGGTCATAAACTGTGCCACCGGCGGAGCCTGACCATCCACATCGTAATCACCAGCCATGACAACCGGCTCAGCTTTGGGGGCGCGCACCGCGCCAAACAGCGAGCCAGCACCCCCCTGTCGTTTGCGCAGAACCAGGAAGTAGAACAATGCACCACCCACCAACAACGTGACCAGGCACAGGACCACGAGCAACGTAATCGGGTTGAATGGTCTATCCGTTTCAGCAGTTGGCGCTGCCTGGGTTGGCAACGGCAAAACAGGATTGGCATCACCAGACTGGGGTGTTGCATCACCGGGCAATACCTCGCCACCGGCTTCCGGTTGGGTTGGCAGGATGGCCACTCCTGGCTGTTGAACCAACTGACTGAAGTTGGCCAGGGTTTGCGCATCAATGGATTGGTCCACCATCAACTGCGGGAGAATTTCCGGACCTTTTTCCTCGAGTTCCTGCCAGCGCGCCAGGGCGCGCTGTGCATCGCCCGTACGGCCATAATCAATAATGGTCATTCGCAACCATTCCTGCTGCAGGTCGGCGCGCAGGTCGCGGGCTGAGGCATCGTAATACTCAACCGGGAACAGTCCCCAGCCGAGCACCGGCAACCCAATGATCAGCCCGAGAAGAAAGCCCAGTGCCGCCGTGACTATCGGTTTGCCGAGCAGTTCTCGAATCTTGTCCATTTTTCATGCTCCTGGTGAAACGGTATTAATGCAACAGACCACCCGCTTTATTTTAGAACAAATATCTACATGAAGCAACCGTGTCTGTCAAATCAAAATCAAGGTTGCAATGTTTATGCCGTTTCTGATGAGGTCTCCTCAATCTGTTCCGCCAGGAAGGTTTCCTCACATTTAATGCACTGCACCTCACGCTTGTTGGCGATCACCATCAATCCACCACACTTGGGGCATGGCGTGGCAATGGGTCGTTTCCAGTTGGTGAACTGGCAGGTGGGGTAATTGGAGCAGCCGTAGAAGACGCGATTTTTGCGAGTCTTGCGGATCACAATGTCGCCGCCACAATCCGGGCAGGTGACACCGATTTTTTGCAGGAACGCTTCGGTATATCGACACTCAGGGAAGGCGCTGCACGAGATGAATTTTCCGTACCGCCCCCAGCGGATCACCAGATCGTGACCGCAACGCGGGCAGGCGCGCCCCACCTTTTCAAGCTCGGCTTTCTGGGTTGGCATTTCTGCCTGAGCCTTGGCCACCTGGGGAGCAAAAGTGGTGTAGAACTCACGGATCACATCCACCCAGCCTTCTTCACCCGTGGCGATCTCGTCCAGGTCTTCCTCCATGTGCGCCGTGAACTGGTAGTCCACGATATCGGGGAAGTGTTCGACGATCAGATCATTCACCAGCAACCCGGTTTCGGTTGGCTCAAGACGTTTTCCGTCCCGCACCACATAACCGCGTTCCTGAATGGTGGACAAAATGGGTGCGTAGGTGGAAGGCCTTCCAATGCCATACTCTTCAAGCACCTGAACCAGCGAAGCCTCGGTGTAACGCGGGGGCGGCTGGGTGAAGTGCTGCTCGGGGATCACCCGCATGAGGGTTTGCTTCTGCCCCTCCTCAATACCAGCCGGTATTTTGGTGTTACCCTCTTCCTCTTCATCCGGTTTCTGATCTTCGTCTTTGGCTTCTTCGTAGACGATCATAAAACCGGGGAACCGCAGGGTTGAACCCGAAGCGCGCAATCCGTAGTTATGCTCTTTGGTCTCACCGGTCACTTCAACCGCCAGCGTATCATATACTGCAGCTTCCATCTGTGACGCCAGGAAGCGCTGCCAGATCAACAGGTACAGGCGGTATTGGTCGCGGTTTAGGAACTCTTTGAGACGTTCAGGTGAGCGCAATACCGAGGTTGGCCGGATGGCTTCATGCGCTTCCTGGGCGCCCTTGGCGCGGGTTTTATACTGCGGCGGTGTTTCGGGCAAAAAATCTCCGCCGTACACACTCTGAACATACTGGCGCGCCTCGGCTTGCGCCTGTTCGGCAATATTGGTTGAGTCAGTACGCATGTAGGTGATCAAACCGGTATTGCCACCCTCACCCACATCCAAACCTTCGTACAATTGCTGGGCAAGCGCCATGGTACGCCGGGCAGTAAAACCAAGCCGGCGTGAGGCCTCCTGTTGCAGTGTACTGGTGATAAACGGCGCAGATGGTTTGCGGCGGCGCTCGCTGCGTTTGATCTTGCTGATCACATAACTGGCAGTCTGCATGTCTGCCACAATCGCATCCACCACCTGTTGATTGGGTAATTCAGGTTCCACATCATCAATGCGCACCAGGCGGGCAATGAAGGTGGATTTTACCTTTTCGGGTTTTAGCTCAGCCTCAATCGTCCAGTATTCAACCGGAACAAATGCATCGATCTGCCGCTCACGCTCCACCACCAAACGCAACGCCACGGACTGCACACGTCCGGCGGAAAGGCGCGAGCGCACCTTTTCCCACAAAATGGGGCTGATGCTGTACCCGACCAGGCGGTCCAAAACGCGGCGTGCCTGCTGGGCGTCCACCAGCGCCATGTTAATCTCGCGCGGATGCGAGAAGGCATCGTTAATGGCAGTCTCGGTGATCTCGTGGAACACCACACGGCGGGTGATGCGCGGGTCGATCTGCGCGGCCTCCATGAGATGCCACGCAATGGCCTCGCCTTCGCGGTCAGGGTCAGTCGCCAGATAGATTTCTTCGGCTTTCTGTGCCAACCCTTTTAATTCATTTACCACCGGACGCTTGTCATTTGGCACCCGATATTTTGGCAGGAAATCATTATCAACATCCACCGATAGTTGCGAACGCAGCAGGTCACGCACGTGGCCCACTGATGCCTTAACCGTATAACCCTTGCCCAGAAAACGTCCCACGGTGCGCGCTTTGGCTGGCGATTCAACGATCACCAATCGCCCGCTGCGCTTTCGCAACTGGGATACATCGGGCGGGGTCAGGCCTTCATGCTCGGGGGTGCGTCCGGTGCGATACATTTTTGTACCGCACACCGAACATTCACCGCGAGTAACCGGCGCGCCCGCCGCGTTATATTCCGCCTGTGGATTGAGAATTTCCCTTTTGGTTCGGCATTTCAAGCAATATGCTTCCAAGGATGGTTCTCCTTCTAATACAGGTTTTTACAAATAGTCTTGCATGCCAAGCTCTTTTAGTTTATTAACCGCCTGGCGTACTTGTTGTGACTCTCCACGTGGACAGATCAACAAAGCCTTGCCCGTATCCACCACGATGATGTCATTCATGCCAATGGTGACGATCACCCGGTCGGTGTCTGATACCACCAGCGAGTTTCCACCTTCGACAGGGATGTGCTGTGCGCGCAACACGATGTTGCCATGTTCGTCAGTCGGAAGCACATCAAACAAAGAATCCCAACTGCCCACATCATTCCATCCAAGATTGTGCGCTGACAGAACAGCCACCTGCCCGGCTTTTTCCATAATACCATAATCAATGGTCTCTGGTTTTATATCCACCCAGGTTTCTTCTATTATATTGTCTTTTTCAGGCGTATGCCATGCGCCCGCAATGCGATCAAGGGTGATGGAGAGTTCCGGCATCAGACGATGGAATTCATCCAGAATGCGATCCACCCGCCAGATGAACATTCCCGAGTTCCAATCGTGGTCGCCGCGCGCCACCAGTTCTTCTGCAGTTGCCTGATCCGGCTTTTCTTTAAAGCGCACCACCTTGTAGGCCTGATGATCATGCATGCTTCCCAGGGCATCTCCACGTTGAATATACCCGTATCCTGTGGATGCATGGGTGGGTTGTATGCCCAGCGTCACCAGATGCCCCTGTTGCGCCAGATCATAAGCGCCTTCCAGCAAACGGTGAAAATCTTCAATATTCTCAATAAAATGGTCGGCTGTAAGCACAGCCATGCTGGCCTGTGGATCCAACTGTTGCAACGCAACCGCAGCCAAACCCACCACCGATGCAGTACCGCGTGGCATGGGCTCGTTGAGAAAATTCTTTTCTGGTATTTCGGGACACTGTTCGCGCAACTTGCGGGCCTGTTCAGCCACTGTGACCACAAAGATGCGCTCGGCAGGAAAAACCCCCTCCAGCCGATCCACTGCCAGTTGAAACAAGCTGCGATCTGAGCCAAGATGGAGCATTTGTTTGGGCTGGGCGCGGTTTGATAGCGGCCACAAGCGTGTGCCGCCGCCACCGGCCATGATGACGGCATAAAAATGTTCAAGCATATTAATCCACCCTGTATTCTGAATTTGGTTCCCTGACGGCAACATAATTCATGCCGCCCACATGACGAACCATGCCTTTTAGTTCCATAATCGTCAGTGTAGCGGAAACCTGATCGATTGGCAAGCCTGACTGGATCTGGATCTCATCCACGTGTCGGGGTTCGTCGCAAACCGCGTTGAGGATGGCGGCTTCGTTTCGGTCGGCTGGCAAAACGTTGCGCGCCACACGGTGTTCTGCAATGAGTTCCAGATTTAAACATTCCAGCAGCTCCTCCATGCGCAACAGGGGCCGAGCCCCCTGCTGGATGAGCATGTTGGTTCCCTTGCTCTGCGGCGCGTGGATGCCCCCCGGCACGGCAAAAACATCCCTGCCCTGATCGGTGGCAAACCGCGCCGTGATCAACGCACCGCTGGTCTCTCCGGCCTCCACCACCACGGTTGCCAGGGACAATCCTGATATGATCCGATTTCTCGGTGGAAAGTTTACGCTGTCCGGCGGGGTGCCGGGCGGGTAATCGCTGATCACTGCCCCATTCTGAACCATGCGGTCAGCCAGCGCACGGTTTTCGTGTGGGTAGATCCGATCCACACCCGATCCAAGGATCGCAAGGGTTCGTCCTCCGGCTTTCAATGCGGATTCGTGCGCAAGGGTATCTACACCCCGCGCCAGCCCACTGACCACGGTGACGCGGTTGCGCCCGAGAAAACCGGCCAGCTCCTCTGCCACACTGCGCCCATAAGCGCTTACCTTGCGGGTTCCCACCACTGCCACTGACCATTCGTCTTCCATGGCAAGCGAACCACGCAGATATAGCACCGGCGGCGGTTGATCGATCTCCTTCAACCGCCGCGGGTAGTCTTCATCTTCCCATGTCATCACACGAATGCCCAGCGCTTCAATCCGCCCCCATACTCTGGCCAAATCCACCTCATGGCGGATCTGCACCAGACGCCCGGCAATTTTCTCAGGCAAACCAGCATGGCGCAGGGCTTCCCATGAAGCGCCCCATGCAGTTTGTGCATCTCCAAAATATTCCAGCAGAGCGCGCAGGCGCACCGCGCCAATGCCCTTGACCAGGTTGAACCCCACCCAGTATGCCTTTGGAGACAGGTTGGTCATCTCCCCCCTTTATGACCACTCGGGCGGACGGGCGGTGAGTTCCCCCTTTTCGAGGTCAACACCCAACACCACCTCGTCGATCGCCGGCAGCAACACTTCCTTGCCATCTTCACCGCGCACCAGGTAAACGTCATTGGCGCCGGTCTCCAGTATTTCCTCAATCGTCCCCAGGGTTTCACCCTCGGGTGTGATCACTTTCAGCCCGAGCAACTGGTGATAGTAATATTCGCCCTCGGGCAATTTGGGCAGATCTTTTGCCTGGACGAAGATATACAGATTGCGATAGCGGGCAGCGTCTTCGGGGTTCTCAATCTCATCAAACTTGATTAATAAACCGTTGCCATGCGGACGCAAACCAGCAATCCGCATGGGCATGTGCTGATCTCCGACAAACACCTTGCGTCCCACGCGAATGCGCTCCGGAAAGTCCGTCAACACGTCCGCCAGCATCTCACCTTTTATACCATGCGAGCGGCGCAATTTACCAACCGTCAAGTAGACAGGCTCGCCCGAGGTGGGCGAGCCTGCATCATTCGTGTTGGGGTCTGAAGGAATGCCTCTGCGGTGCTTCATCGGGGTTCGATGACGTCCAGAACTACCTGACGGCCTTCGCGGGCGCCGGCGACGCGCAACAGGGTGCGCATGGCATTGGCGACGCGTCCAGCTTTACCGATTACACGGCCCATATCCTCTTTGGCTACCCGCAGTTCCAGGCGGATCTTGCTGCCCACCCGTTCCTGACGCACCTGAACCTGGCTGGGATCGTCCACCAGAGAGAGGGCGACATACTCGATTAATTCTTTCACAGTTCTTCCTTTCCCCTTGATTCTCGGACCAGCCGGACAGGCTTAGTTGGGGCGGGTGCGCTGGTTGACCACGCGGGCTTCAAAGAAAGCCTTTGACTCGGCCAACAGGGTATCCACCGGCTCACCGGCTTTAAAGCGTGCAAAGCGGTCCATCAGACCAACCTGCTGGAACAGTTTGAGCACTGACTCGGTCGGCTGGGCGCCCTTGCTCATCCAATCATACACACGACCCTCATCCACTTCCAGAGTGAAGGGCTGGGTCAGGGGGTTATAGGAACCAAGGATCTCCAGAAAACGACCATCGCGCGGGCTCTCCTTGTCCGCAGCAATGATGCGGTACGAAGGCTGATGTTTCTGACCGACACGGCGTAAGCGAATGCGAACCATCGAAATTCATCTCCCATTTGGTGATATTGTAGATTGTATCCAATTGCTACTGAAGATCACAAAGAGAGCGAGGGGGACGCTGAAGGAAGCGTTTGGATCTCCTGTGCCCATACAGTTAGCCAAACAGGCGGGGCATTCCGCGCCCACCCGTCTTTTGCAGTGTTTTCATCATGCGCTGCATTTCACGGAACTGCTTGAGCAGGCGGTTGACATCCTGCACATCGGTTCCAGAACCACGCGCAATGCGGCGACGGCGACTCGCATTAAGTATATCCGGATTCTTGCGTTCGCGCACAGTCATTGATCCGATTATGGCTTCGGTCATTTTAATCTGGCGCTCGGCATCCTCCGGCGAAACCATGCGGGCTGCCTGTCCAAGTTGACCCGGGAGCATCTCAAGGATCTGCCCCAGGGGTCCCATCTTGCGAATCTGGCGCAACTGGTTGGCGAAATCCTCCAACGTCAGCCGGCCAGACATCATCTTCTCAGCCTGTTCCTGAGCGGATTGCTGGTCAAAGGCGGCTTCGGCACGCTCGATCAAACCCAGCATGTCACCCATGCCCAGAATGCGCGAGGCCAGCCGCGAAGGTTCGTAGGCTTCAATGCCTTCAACGCCTTCACTGGTTCCCAGGAACTTGATCGGCACACCCGTGACACTGCGGATGGAAATTGCAGCACCACCACGGGCATCACCATCCATTTTGGTCAGGATCAAACCGGTCAGCGAAACCGTGTCACGAAAACCTTCCGCGACATGCAAAGCTTCCTGACCGATCATGGCGTCCACCACCAGCAGCGTCTCGCCGGTGCTCACTTTGCTGCGAATGGCGCGCAGTTCATCCATCAACTGTTGATCAAGCTGCGAACGGCCCGCCGTGTCAATGATCATCACGGTATAGCCGCCCTTCTGTGCCTGATCAAAAGCGTGTGCACTCACCTCAGGCGGCAGTTTGCCCTCTTCAGTGAAGACCGGCACACCCACGCGCTCGCCCAGCGTCTGCAGTTGTTTGATGGCTGCCGGACGGTAAGGGTCTCCGGCCACCAGCATCACACGCTCGCCCTGGGCGCGCAGCAAGCGCGCCAGTTTTGCCGCAGCCGAAGTCTTGCCGGAACCCTGCAGACCCACCAGCATGATCACCCGTGGGCGGGGACCATTCAGGTTCAGCCGGTCAGGCTCGCCCAGGGTGGCGATCAGTTCCTCATTGACGATCTTGATCACCTGCTGGGCCGGGTTTAACGCCTTCGAAACCTCGTGCCCGATGGCGCGTTCGCGCACCCGGCTGATGAAATCCTTCACCACGCTGTAATGCACATCGGCTTCCAACAATGCCATGCGCACTTCACGCATGGCTGAATCCACATCCGCCTCGGTCAGTTTACCGCGGCGGCGCAGGTTCTGGAAGATGGTGTTCAGGCGTCCTGATAGGCTCTCAAACAAGGTTTCGTTTATCCTGTGACCGGCAACACAAACTCCATCCCTGATGGGATGGCTTCATCCGAAGGATTTTAGTCGGTTAAAGGATAATGGTCAAGGGCGGGTTTTTAACATTATTCCGCTGTTATGACAGCTTATCCGCGTAACTTTTTCCCACGACTGGGTTCTAACAGGTAGATTTTTCAAACGGAGGAACCGATCATGCCCAAAGTCGCAGTGGTTACCGACAGTACAGCTTATTTTCCGGAAAACATGCTCCGTGGATTGCCTGTTTACAGCCTGCCCTTGCAGGTAATCTGGGGTGAAGAAATTTACCGTGATGGTGTGGATATCACTCCGCAGGAGTTTTACACCCGCCTGCCTGAGTCAAAAATAATGCCAAGCACCTCCCAGGTGACCCCGGTGCAGTTCCGCGATCTGTATTCACGCCTGCTCGACGAGGGCAACCAGATCATCTCGATCCATATCTCGGGCAAGCTGTCTGGGACGCTGGATTCAGCCGTGCAGGCAAAAGCCGGTTTTGAAAACGCCGCCATTGAGTTATTCGACTCTCAATCCAGCTCCATGGCAATGGGCTTCATGGTACTGGCAGTGGCTCGCGCAGCCGCCAACGGCGCAACCCTCAAGGACTGCCTGGCAATTGCCGAAAAAGCCCGCGCATCCACCGACGTCTTCTTTGCCGTCAGCACCCTGGAATTCTTGCATCGCGGCGGACGTATTGGCGGAGCACAGGCATTCCTGGGTACAGCGCTGGGTCTGAAGCCCATCCTGAAAGTACAGGATGGCCGTGTTGAAGCGGTTGAGAAGATCCGCACCATGAACAAGGCAGTTGACCGTCTTTCCGAATTGGTGCTCAGCCGCATGAACGGACACCGCCCCATTCGGCTGGCTGCCCTGCATGCCAATGCCCCCATTGAGGCGCGCATGTTGCTGGAACGTGTCCAATCCAAATTTTCCGTCCTCGAAGTGCAGGAAGCCGTGGTTGCCGAACTCAGCCCGGTGATCGGCACGCATACCGGCCCTGGTACGGTGGGGCTGGCTTACATGGTCGGTATGTAACACCACACCAAATGGCTCATTCACCTCCCGCAGGTTATCTCATCCTCCTGCGGGAGGTTTTTTATGAGAAGCATCACCCTCAGGCATGATTTCCAACCGGTGTTCCACAGCGGCCAGAATGGTACAATAAACATCACCAATCCACCTCAGACCCTGCTTGGAGTGCTTGATGAAAAACTTTCCTTCTGTTGGCGTCCAAATCCCCACTGTTCATCTTCCCAAACCCGGAACCGACCTGACCAAATGGGCGGTGATCGCGTGCGACCAGTTCACATCAGAACCCGAGTACTGGCAACAGGTTGAAACCATTGTGGGCGAAGCGCCATCCACCCTGCGGCTCACCCTTCCCGAGGTGTATCTCGGGACGGCAGCAGAACCGGAACGCATTCGCTCCACCCAGGCAGCCATGCAGCGATACCGCACAGAAAATTTACTGGCATCGTACGAAGGTATCATCCTGGTGGAACGCACCACCGGCGGCCGCACCCGCCACGGCATCATGCTGGCGTTGGATCTGGAACATTACGACTACAACAAAGGCTCATCCAGCCTGATCCGCGCCACCGAGGGAACCATTCTGGATCGCTTGCCGCCCCGTATGCGCATCCGCGAGGGTGCCACGCTTGAATTACCCCACATTTTGGTGTTGATCGATGACCCGCAGCGCACCGTGATCGAACCATTAATCGCCATGCGTGAGCAAATGCAGCCGCTTTATGACTTCGATCTGATGCTGGGCAGCGGTCACCTGCGGGGAGACCTGCTCACCGACGAGGCCGCCCAGGTGCGTGTGATTGCCGCGCTGGAAGCCCTGGCGCAACCCGGGCGCTTTAGCCAGCACTATGGTGTTTCTGCTGACAATGGCGTGTTATTGTTCGCCATGGGTGACGGCAATCACTCCCTTGCCACAGCCAAAGCCATTTGGGAAAAGATGAAATCCACCGTCGGAATGGACCACCCAGCCCGGTACGCGCTGGTTGAGATCGAGAATGTACACGATGAAGGCCTTGAGTTTGAACCCATTCACCGGGTTCTATTCGAGGTCAATCGCGATGTGCAGTCTGCCCTGCAGGCTTGCTTTGGAAACAAGTATTCCCTGCAACCGGCTGCATCGCTTGATGACATGCTGCGTGCAGTTAATGCACCCGGCTCGGATCAGCGCATCGGCATGGTCACGGCCGACGGCTTCAACGTCATCACCATTTCAAATGCCTCATCCAATCTGGCAGTGGGAACACTGCAGGCATTTCTGGATGATTTCATGCACTCAGGTGCTGCCTCACGCATTGATTATGTACACGGCGCTGACGTGGTTGCCCGTCTGGGCGCTCAACAGGGAAATGTTGGCTTTTATTTGCCCGGCATGCAAAAAGGCGATCTATTCAAAACCGTGATTCTCGACGGCGCTCTGCCGCGCAAGACCTTCTCGATGGGCGAAGCCCGCGACAAACGTTTCTATATGGAAAGTCGCTCCATCATATAAATCGGGAGGCTTCAATGGAACCATTCTACATGCCTGAAGGCGCCCTGCCGCCCGGGGAAGTACGCATCAGTGGGATTAAAGTGGAACCCTGGCCCGACGGCCGGCGGGTAAAGGTTGCCATATCGCTCACTCCTTTTCAGAAACCACCCAATTTGCGCGCGGATATTCTGCTGCCAGACGGAGAAAGCATCGCCAGCGCGCACATAATTGAGACCATTCAACACCGCATGGTGTTCACCATGCACATCCGCGGTCATGAGGAGATCCACCAGTTTGCGTTGAGTGTGGTGTTGCAATACCCCGATCTGGGGGATGTGCATCAGCAACAGGTGGAATTTTCATTGCCTGCCCCGGCTGATGGTCAGTAGAGACATATTGATGAAACCATCAAAGCCTGCCGTGCTGACCATCGGCATTGTCATAAGCTTCACCCTGCTGGCGGCATGTTCCACCCCACCGGCCCAAGCGGCTGCGCCCCCAGTGACCATGACGGAGGCAGCGCCCACCCTCACAGTCGAACCAACCCATACGCCTTCGCCAGTGCCGCCCACGGCCACCCCCACCATCGAGCCGACTGCCACCATTCTCCCGTTGCAGGTCTGTTCTCCGTTGGAGGGGTACAACTTCGGCGATTTAAAGGCAATTGCCTCCAATCCGTTCAACCCCCCAGCGCCCGGCATGGACGACCCGCATTACGGCGTGGATTTCTCCTTCTACCGTTATAAAGACCGCATCGGGATGTTGGGATTGCCCGTGCAGGCAGCCATCCCTGGTACTGTCGCCATGGTTCAAGCAGACCGCTTCCCTTACGGCATTGGGGTCATTATCGAAACGCCACTCGATCAAATCCCGCAGGACTGGCAGCTAGCCCACCCCCTGCCCACGCCGGGCCCACTAAACATCATGGACTCGCGCCTGTTCTGCCCCACACCTTCACCCTTTTACCCCGAAGGTACAGGGCGCTCCCTGTATATTTTGTACGCCCACCTGCAAAACCTGCCCGACTTGAAGGTGGGTGACCCGGTGGGTTGTGGACAAGTCATCGGAGCGGTGGGCAACACCGGAAATTCATACAACGAACATTTACATTTTGAAGTGCGCGTTGGACCATCCAGCGCGCGGTTTGGCAGCATGGCCCATTATGACAATAGCGCAGACAATGAAGAGATGGGCCGTTATTGTACATGGCGCGTCAGCGGCATATTCCAGGTGCTCGACCCGATGACGATTTTTGATTAGTTGTAGTCAGCGTTCAGAAATTCATCTCTGATCGCTGACTACTTTCCTCCAATCTCCACCCACTTTTCTCTAAATCTTCTCCGCCCGTTTCTTGTGCTACAATCACTTTTATGGCAGACACCCCCAAACGTCCAGCCCGCACCTTAATTGTTGTCCTGATTGCACTGCTGGTTCTCAACCTGACCCTGCTGCTGCTCATGGTGGTGCCGATGATCCGCACCGGGCGTTCTCCGCTGCTGGAGTTGCTGGGCGCACCTGAACCCGCCGCGCAGGCATCCACGCTTGAACCATCTGCCATCCCCAGTGAAACCCCCACCACTGCATTCATATCAAGCGAGGACCACAGCACTCCGCTGCCTTCGCTGGCGCCGCCCACCACAGATACCGAAGGTTTGCAGCGCGAAGGCATGATCATCTTCTCCATGCGCGACGGCAATCACGCCCATCTGTTTGCCTACCACCCGCTGTACCTGTCCTTCACCCGCCTGACTGAAGGCGCATGGGACGATCAGGACCCCGCCATCAGCCCTGATGGAACGCGTCTTGCGTTTGCCTCTGATCGCTCCGGTTTTTGGGATATCTATGTGCTCGATTTGCGTTCACAGGCATTGACCCAGTTAACCAATTCCGGCGGTTATGAGGGCCACCCCACCTGGTCACCCGATGGACAATGGCTGGCATTTGAAGCCTATATGGACGGCAACATGGAAATTATTGTCCGTTCACTGGCCGATCTCAACACCGATCCCATCCGCCTGACCAATGACCCGGCTGCTGATACCGCTCCCTCATGGGCGCCGGGTGGGCGCGAGATCGCCTTCATCAGCGACCGCAGCGGTAATTCAGACGTATGGCTGGCCCGGTTGGATCAGGTGGATGACCGTTACCAAAACATCAGCTTTAGCAGGGACGCGCAGGAATCCAACCCGGCATGGTCCCCTGACGGCGCTTCGCTGGCATGGACCACTCTGCAGGAAGGCATCAATCGCATCGTCATCACCCGCCTGGCTGCCAGCTCCCGACCGTTTGTTCTGGCTCAGGGCAGCCATCCGGTATGGAGCCCGGATTCACGCTTCATTCTGGCGGAAATTCGCATGCCAGCCGAGACCGGTTTTCAGGTATATTCGGTGGTCAATGGTGAACTGGTTTACCCGCTCAATCGCCTGCCCGGAGCTGTGTTTGGTTCACATTGGGGTTCAGGCGCTTTCGCAGAACTAATGAATACCTTTCCATACCCGGCCAATGCCAATCAACCAGCGCCTGCGCTGTGGTCAGCGGCGCTATCAACCGACCCCATGCCGCCCAATGGCCGCTTTGGGATTGTACCGGTCATGGACCTCAGCGCACCTTATCCTTACTTCAATGATTCCGTTGATGAAGCCTTTGTTGCCCTGCGCCAGCAGATCGGCATTGAGTCGGGGTGGGATTTTCTTTCCAGTCTGGAAAATGCATATTTCCCGCTGACCGAGCCGCCCTACCCCGGCATGGAATTCAACTGGCTGCTGACCGGGCGCGCTTTTGCCGTAAATCCACTGCCGATGCAAGCCGGTTGGATGGTGATGGTGCGCGAGGATCACACCGGCGAAATCTATTGGCGGCTGTATATCAAAGCCCGCCAGCAGGATGGCTCAACCGGCAAACCGCTCACCGCCCGCCCGTGGAACCTGTATACTCGTTATCAGGGTGAACCGGGCGCATATGAGGAAGGCGGTTCTGCAGCCACCATACCCGAAGGCTACTGGGTGGATTTCACCGAAGTGGCGGCGCGTTACGGCTGGCAGCGCCTGCCGTCTCTGTCAGGCTGGCGTTCGTATTATCAAGACCTGCGCTTCAACCAGTACATCCTCACCGATGGCCTGGATTGGAACGCCGCCATGGCTGAGGTGTATCCCTACGAAGCACTGGTGACAGCCACCTTCATCCCCACCAGCACGTACACCCCCACACCCACCGTCACGCCATCCGCTGCGCCGGTGATTTTGCCATCCGCCACCACCGCTCTGCCTCCTTCCGCCACCCTGGCGCCGGCAACAATCACCCCGACCCCCACAATGCAACCATGAAACGCGCGTCACGTTTGTCATCCTGCCTGATCGGACTGCTCGTGCTGGTTGTTTCCTGCAAGCCCGTTGCGCCTCAGACTGTTACCAGCTCAGAGTCCAGCCCCACACCGTTGCTCGAGACGCCGGTGGTTGCCAACGCTGCACCGCTGATCACCGCCACGCCATTTTCTCAACCTGACCCGGCCAGTGCTGAAGTACTGCGCTTCACCTTTCCAACGCCAGGTCCCGAACCCGTCTCATCGTGGCGGCCCGCGCTGTATCCCATTCCGTGGGCGCTGGGACCCTACGACCATTTTTATTTTGCGCGTCCCATCGCTGCTGATGTGGTTAACTGGCCCCTGAAGGATTACCGCTACGGCGGCATCTTCTTTGGCGCAGATATCGTCCATACCGGTGTGGATATTCCCAATAAAAAAGGAACGCCGGTTCTGGCGGCAGCAGCGGGCAAGGTCATCTCCACGGGTTACGGGTTGTTCTACGGCAACAACGACCCCAATGACCCTTATGGGCTGGCAGTGTCCATCCAGCATGACTTCGGATATAACGGACAGCGCCTGTACACCATTTATGCCCACATGGACCGCATTGACGTCATCCCAGGTCAGTGGGTGGATGTACACACACCACTGGGAGCGGTGGGTGACACCGGCCTGACCACCGGCCCTCATCTGCATTTTGAAGTACGCATGGAGAACAACAGCTTTTACTCCACCCGCAATCCTGAACTGTGGCTGGCGCCGCCCCAGGGCTGGGGGGTGCTGGTGGGCCGCCTGATGAACACCAATACCAGCATGCTCACCCGCCAGGATGTGGAGGTAAAATCCCTGGATACCGGCAGGGTCTGGACGGTAACCACCTATGGTAAGGATGCGGTTGTCTCTGATGAGATCTACCGCGAGAATCTGGTTCTGTCCGATTTACCGGCTGGCATGTATGAGGTATCCTTTACCTATCAGGATGAACCAGTCTCGCTGGAAATCGAGATTCATCCCGGGGCGATCAGTTATTTTAAGTTTCAGGGCAAGTTTGGTTTTGACACCAGCCTGCCTGGCAGCGCCGATCTCGAACAGGTGCTGAAACCTTACAACCCTTGACAATAATCACCTAGCAGGTGAAAATTCCTTCTACTCCATTCCCAAGAAAAACAAAGGGTGCAATCCCTGGCTCATCCTACGGAGGCATAAGATCATGTTTCAAACCCGCACGACAAAACTGGTTATCGGTATATTACTGATGTCGTTCCTGCTTTCTGGCTGTCTGAATACCGCGCCCGCCGAGCCCACTCCTGATGCTCAGGCAATCTTCAACTCCGCAGTTCAGACCATCCAGGCCGGGCTTACCCAGTCGGCGCTGCTGACCCCGTCAGCCACCGCCACGCTTGAGCCCACGGTCACCTTCACCGTCACCGTGCCTCCCCTGCAGCCCATCGGTCAAGGCACCGCCGATCCCAACCAACCATCGGCCACCGCCCTGTTCACCCTGCCGCCGCTCTCACCCCTGGCCACTGCCACGTTGCCCGCTGTCGCCAGTGGCGATAAAGCCGAATGGGTTGCCAATCAGCCGCCCGATGGCGCCACTGTGTTGACCGGCGCAAAATTTGATGTGGTCTGGACCGTTCGCAATTCCGGCACAACCACCTGGAATACCAAGTACAAACTGGTGTATTTCTCTGGCGCCAAGTTCCATGAGAAGTCCAGCTACGGTTTCCGTGAGGAAGTCAAACCGGGCAATACCACCAATCTGGTGATTGACGCCATTGCGCCATCCAACCCTGGTGACTATGAAACCTGGTGGAAGCTGCAGAACGACCAGGGGCAGAACTTTGGCGACGTAACTTTGTTGATTAAAGTGGTCCGCCCGGGTCCCACCAACACCCCCGATCTGACCGCCACTGCAGAGTTTTGCCTTGATAACCCTCTGGATGATGATTGCATAGATGATTAGTCCCGTCAATTGATATCCCTGAGAGGCCGGGGAGCAATCCCCGGCTTTTTTTTGACCTACATAAAATTACGCTTGCAAGGAAAGGAAACCGATGTCCGTAAATCGAAGAGCACCTTTGCCAGTTGCCGTTGGTCTGATTGCGCTGGCGTTCGTCATGCTCATCACTGCCTGCCAACCAAAAAAAACCGACCCATCTGTTCGTTACACCCAGGCTGCTGAGACCATTGCCGTTCAGTTGACCAAAATGAACCTGCCCTCTCCGGAACCGACCATGCAACGTCTGGAGTTAAAAAGCCCCACCCCTGCCCAGGCTACATTAACGCAAGCGCCCACCCTGGCGCTGCCGACCGCCGCTGCACCGGCAGCCACTGCCACCTCCGGCGCCCAGGCTGCGGACCGGGCGCAATACATTTCACAGAACCCGGTGGATGACAGCACCCTGTTGCCAGGCCAGCCCTTCCAGATGATCTGGACGGTGAAAAACCTGGGACCCACCACGTGGACCACAGCTTATCAGATCCGGTTTTACGCGGGCAACCCGTCTGGCAACAATTTCACCAGCCCATCAGCACTTGCCATTCCAAAGGAAGTCAAGCCGGATGAACAGGTGGATCTGGTGCTCAACCTGGTTGCGCCCGCATCCAACGGCACTTATGAAGGTATCTGGGCCATCACCAACGCCGATGGGATCAACTTTCAGGGGCTCACCCTGCGCGTCAAGGTGGCCGGCCCCACCGCCACACCCAGCATGACACCCACCGCCACGGTGGATGCTGCTGCCCAGACTGCCACTGCGGTGTACTGCGCCGCCAACCCGGCAGCCTGTCCAGCTCCATGATGGAAAACCCAAGCCTTGACAATTCAACCAGTCCGGTTGAAAATGCGTTATCCAGTTGTTTTGGTGTAAACGCTCACGGAGGATCTGTTTCATGACCGCTTTTTCAAAAATCATCCGCTACTCTGCTTTGCTTGCCATTTTGATCATGGCAGCAGGCTGCACCGGCCCCACCCAGCAACCGGTGGCCCCCACGCAACCGGCTGTTGATCTGGACCTGGTCCGCACCGAGGTGGCTGGTACAGTGGTGGCGGAAGTAACCCTGCAGGCTGCGCTCAACCCCACCGCCACTGAAGCACCTGCCCCCACGGATGTGCCCCCCACGCCCACCCAGGCGGTTGTGGCAGATGTGACCGCCACCCCG
>DAOUGC010000092.1:0-2155 GCA_034429695.1 Levilinea sp. | reverse complement strand
ATTCATCATTTTTTGCCTGCCGTGCTGAACGGCGCGCTGCCGCTCTGGCATCATTTTTCCTACCGCGAAAACCAAATCCGTTCATATGAAGTCCGCCCGTTGCCGGACGGAACCATTTAATCCCCGCGTTCGTTTAACAAGTAAAGGTTGCGCTGCCCGGTTTTCTCCGGGTGTCCTCATTTTCGTTCGCTGAGGGTTTCCCCATGAGTAAAAAACTGATCACCATTTTGTCTGTCCTGGTTGTCGTGGCGCTGCTGGCTGGTTCCGGCATTGCCCTCACCCGGCACTTTTTGCGTTTGCCCGATACGGTCTCTCCGCAGGAGACGCTGGTACTCGGGCAAAACCGTTTTAATCCCGGCAGCCGGGCTGCCTTGCGCGTGCTGGTGAAGGATGTGACCTCACATATGCCGGTGGAAGGTGCTGCCGTGCGTGCCGTGCTGGTTGCAGAAGACGGCAGTCAACAGCAGGTTTACACCGGCGTCACCGACGGTGGTGGGAATGCTGCCATCGAATTTGATGTGCCCACCGGTGAGACCCAATGGCGTTCGATTGTTGTGGAGACCACTTCGGAGCTGGGCAGCGACCGGGTGGAACGCCCCATCAGTGTGAACCGCGACTGGCGCGTGCTGGTGACCACCGACAAGCCCATTTACCAGCCCGGGCAGGTGATCCACCTGCGCGCGCTGGCGCTGTCCTCCTTTGACCTGACCCCCTATGCCGGGCGCGAACTGGGCGTTTCGATCAGTGACGGGCAGGGCAACCGCGTTTTTCGTCAGACGCTGACCACATCTGAATTTGGCGCAGCCTGGACCGATTTCCAACTGGCTTCTGAAGTGAATAACGGCAATTACTCCATCGAGGTCAGCCTGGGGAACGCCACCAGCAAGAAGACGGTGCGGGTTGAACCCTATGTGCTGCCCAAATACAAGATTGCCTTTACCACCGACCGTGATTACTACACCCCGGGTGAGCACGTCAGCGGTGCATTACAGGTGGATTATTTCTTTGGCAAACCGGTGGATGAGGCGCGGGTCAGGCTGGAAGGCTACACCTTTGACTTTGAGCGCCAGACGGTCATGACCATTGAAGGTGTGACCGGCGAGGACGGTTCCTTCCCATTCGAGTTTGATCTGCCGGCTTACCTTGCCGGTTCAGACCTGGAAGGCGGGCAGGCGCGTTTTTATCTGGAAGCCAGCCTGGTGGATCAGGCTGACCATGCCGAGGTGGGAAATTATTCCATTCCGGTGGCACAAAGCGGGCTGGTGATCAATGCCGTGCCGGAAGGCGGCAAACTGCGCGCGGGGGTGGATAACATCATCTACGTGATGGTGAGCCGCCCGGACGGAACCCCGACGCCCGCTGAATTGATCCTGAATTTTTATAGCACCGGTGAGGTTTTTCCTTTCAGTACAGATGATTATGGTCTGGCGGAAGTACACATAACTCCACCGGAATCCTGGGATTATTCGTTCAATGTGGAAGCCACCGATGCAAGCGGGCAGATGGCATCGCGCGATTTCTACATGATATCAGCAGGGAGTTGGGGAGATTCGATCCTGCTGCGCTCTGAGCATCCCGTATATCGGGTGGGCGAGACGATGAATCTGACCGTGCTCACCACCCGTCCGAGCGGCAGTGTTTATGTTGACATCATCCGCGAAGGACAGACCATGCTGACCACCAGTGTGGAACTGGAAAACGGCCGTGCGTTGTTGCCGGTGGATCTCAGCCCGGATCTGTTCGGCACGCTTCAGATACATGCTTATATGCTGGACGGCTCCGGCTCCATCCTGTTGGATACCCGCCTGGTGGTGGTGGACCCTGCCGCGGATCTGCAGATTGATATGAACGCCGAAGCGGATGAGTATCGTCCGGGTGAAATGGCAAATCTGCTGCTTAAAGTGCGTCCCGGAGAAAATGGTGCGCCGGTGAACGAAGCAGCGCTTGGTCTGGCGATTGTGGATGAATCGGTGTATGCCCTGGCTGAACTGGACCCCGGTTTTGCGCGCCTGTACTTCCTGCTGGAAGAAGAGCTGATGACCCCGCGTTACGACCTGCACGGCTTTTCGGTTCCAGATTTGATGGCAGGGCCGGTGGATGGCAGCCAGGAACTGCAGGCTGCCGTTGAAGTGGCTGCACAGGCGGCGTTATCAGA
>DAOUGC010000091.1:0-50132 GCA_034429695.1 Levilinea sp. | reverse complement strand
GCGCGAAAGCGCCACATCTGTACCGAACCATCATTTACTCCACGCCGGCTTTGGCGATGACCGCACGCATAAACTCAAGGAAGATGGGATGCGGGCGGTTGGGGCGCGAGAGAAATTCGGGGTGGAACTGTGTGCCCAGCATAAAGGGGTGGTCGCGCAGCTCGGCGATCTCCACCAGTCGCCCGTCGGGGGATAAACCTGAGAAGCGTACGCCGTGCTCCTCCAGCACCTGGCGATAGGTATTGTTAAACTCAAAGCGGTGGCGGTGGCGCTCCTGTACCACATCCTCTCCATAAGCGCGTGCCGCGATGGTTTCCGGCTGTAAATGGCATGGATACAGTCCCAGACGCATGGTTCCCCCCATATCAGTGACATCCTTCTGGTCTGGCATCAGGTCGATCACCGGGTGTGCCACCGAGCGGTCGAACTCGGTGGAATTGACCGAATCGGTATTGAGGGTTGAGCGCAGCATGTCCACCATGAACACCTGCATCCCCAGGCACAGCCCCAGGTATGGAACCTGGGCGGTACGGGCGAAGTGTGCTGCCATGATCTTGCCCTCAATGCCGCGGCTGCCAAAACCGCCCGGCACCACCACGCCGTGCGCCTGTTCCAGCAGTTCCATGCCGCGTCCCTTTTCCAGTTCGGCGGAATGAACCCAGCTTATCTCCAACTCAACGCCCAGCTTGAGGGCGGCGTGTTTGAGTGACTCGCGCACGCTGATGTAGGCATCGTGCAACTCAACATATTTCCCCACCAGCGCAACGCACACACGCGGCTTCTCACGGGTCACTTCGGCCACCATCTGACGCCATTCGCTCCAGTCCGGCTGGCGTTTGGCGGTCAGGCCTATTCGGCTCATCAGGTATTCAGCCACCTGTTCCTGTTCCAGCAGCAGGGGAACTTCATAAAGGATCGAGGTGGTCTCCATGGGAACCACCGCCTTGCGGTCAACATCACAGAACAATGCGATCTTCTCGCGCAGCGATTCATCCACGGGGTAATCAGAACGAGCAACGATCATATCCGGGGTGATGCCGATGGAGCGCAGCTCGCGCACCGAGTGCTGGGTGGGTTTGGTCTTTAATTCAGCGGTTGCGCCAATATAGGGCAGCCAGGTGACGTGCACATATGCCGTATTTTCACGACCCAAGTCTGAACGCAACTGGCGGATGGCTTCAAGGAACGGCAGGGACTCAATGTCACCCACCGTGCCGCCCACCTCAACCAGAACGATGTCGGCGTTGGTGGTTTTGCCCACTGCCAGCACGCGGCGCTTGATCTCGTTGGTGATGTGCGGGATCACCTGTATGGTTCCGCCCAGATAGTCGCCATGACGTTCCTTGGAAATCACTTCTGCGTACACCTGGCCCGTGGTCACATTGCAACCCTTGTTCAGGCGCACATCAATAAAACGTTCATAATGGCCCAGGTCCAGGTCGCACTCAGCGCCGTCATCCAGCACAAACACTTCGCCGTGCTGGTAGGGGCTCATCGTACCGGGATCAACGTTAATATAGGGGTCCAGTTTTTGAACCGCCACGGTAAAACCGCGTTCTTTTAATAACCGACCAACGGCAGCGGCGGTAACGCCCTTGCCGACCGAGCTGACCACGCCGCCCGTGAAGAAGATAAATTTTGTCATGTCGCCTCCAGACAGGGTAAGGGAAGGGGAAACGATGGATGGTTATGGATAACAAAGAAGTGGGGAGGGGCCATTGATATGGCGCCTCCCCACGATGTTTCGGTCAGGCGAACTAAAAGAATCGGAAAAGTTCTTATCGTTCGGTACATGCCTCTGTTATTTTACCGGAAACTTCCGAAGCGGTTATCTTTTGGATTTCGCTTCGGAAGTTTGTAGTCAGTATATCTGGAGAGTGGGAGTACCTCTGGTTAGCTGCGCTTGTTTTCGAGCGTGCGGCTCAGCAGGTCTTCCTGCTCGGTGGAAACACCCTTGCGGGAGCGTTTCTCTTCCTGTTGCTTCTTGCGGGTCTTGGCTTTTTCCATGGCTTCGCGCAGGGCGATTTCCATGGCGGTCGGCTCGGCCTCAGCAGGAGCGTTCTCTTCCAGGTTGTAATCAATGCTGCCCATCTCGTCCTGGTTGCGCGGTTTGCGTTCCTTCTTGCGGCGCGCGGTTCTCTCACCGTGGTCAACACGCTCGAAGCGGGCGGCGGTGTTGCGTTCGGTGCTGCGATCAGCGCGGGGCTGGGCAGGACGGGCAGGGGCGGAGGTTTCTTCCACCGGTTCCGGCTCGGGTTGCAGGGCCTTCATGCTCAGCTTGATCTGTTTCTTGCGGCGGTTGACCTCGAGCACTTCAGCTTCGATCTCATCGCCTTCCTTGACCACGTCACCGGGTTGGCGGACGTAACCGTGCGCCATTTCGCTGATGTGCACCAGGCCCGGGCGCTCGGCGCCGATTTCGACGAATGCGCCGAACTTCTCGAGGCGGGTCACAGTACCGCGCACAGTCATACCTTTTTTGATTTCACGCCATTCGAGCCCGAGGGGCTTAAACATGGTCAATTCAATATGGTCGCCGCGCACTTTCTTGACCCACACCTCAATTTCCTGTCCCACCTGCAGCACGTCTTCGACGCGCTTGATCGGCTCTTCGCCTGTGGGCTGTATCTGGGAAATGTGAAGCACCGCCGGTTGATCAACCCCAATGTCGATCAACGCACCAGCCAGACCGGTCTTGAGGACCTTGCCGGTGAATTGCATCTTGGGTTTGATTTCGTTTGTCTCGGGGGCGCCCACGGTGGGGTTAGACTCCATTTTTTCACTCTCCATAAAAGTTTCAGCAAACAAGCATTATACCCCCCGTAAGGCATAATGTCAATTAATCATTTTCAGAATCCACTGGTTATTTAATGGTAAACGTCAGGTTTACTGCTTACGAATGTCACCTCTCGGGTTTCCCCAAGCACTCAGGAAAGCTCAATTGGGCGCAGGGCCTCACGGGCAAACACCCGTTCTGCGCGAGCCTTGATGCCCAGCATGCACTTGCGCATCATTACGATATCGCCAACGTCAATGGCAAGGTCAAACAAGATTTGGGGTGAGTTCCAGTGGTAGTTCATGCGCACGCGCGTGATCAGGCGGGTGGAGCCGTCCTCCTGGGGGTACATGCCCCACGCCCATGAAACGTCGCCCTTGCGGTCCCACCATAACATCCAGTTGGGGGCGTCCCATTCCTTGACGTAAAGTCCCATCTTTCCATCCGGGCTCATCGGGATGATCTGATCCACTTCAGGGGTCTGGAATTGCGGCAGGATCTCCCACGAACTGGGTCGGCCCAGGTTGTCAATCAGGTCGTACGAGTACCAACCGGCGCGGGTGATGCCAATTTGCACGATCCACGGGAAGATGTGCTCGGGCCGCGCTTGCACGCTGACCGCGCGGGTGGCGTTGAAGACCGGTTTCTTGACGATCTCATCGCCTGGCATGGCGCGTTTTACTTCTTCATTGGTGGATCCCCAGCGCAGTTGCCATGGGCGTAACCATAGCAGATACCCCGCCGCCGCGGCCCCGCCTGCCAGTCCAGCCATTAATACCGGGATCGCCGACGTTTTCTTCTTCATTGTTTGCTCCTTTTCTTCCTTTCAGGGTCAGTTGTGATAAGTGGAAACCCTGCGGAAAGTGATTAACCCGGCTCCGAAAGGCAACCAAAAGGTGATGGCGCGGTATGCCAGCGACAGTACGGTTGCAGCTTCCAAACTCACACCCAGCGAACGCAATGTGAGGGTAAGCACGCCTTCCACAATGCCGATACCCTGCGGAGTGGGGGAAACGATCAAAAACAGGTAGCCGATGCTGAACCCGGCAATGATGGTTCCGGCGGTAAACGGAACCTGAAAGGCAAGAAAGACCAATGCCAGGATCAACATCATCAAGCCCTTGTTGAGCAGCAGCAACAACAGCGGGGTGAGGAAGGGGCGATAATCCTTGCGCAGGGCGCTCATCCCTTCTGAGGCGTCATCCGCGAAGGTGTAGGCGCGTTCCACGGTGAGGTAATCCCGTCGGATGAAGATGCGCGCCACACTGTTGATCCGTTTTGCCAGCCAGGCGAGCACCTTCCCCAGTATTGTGGGTGATTCCATACCCAGGTAAAGCAACACGCCCAGACCAGCGGCAATGGCCAACAAAATGCTAAAAGCGGTGATCTCGGACCAGTGCAGGTTGTTGCGCCGCACCAGGATCGCCATGCCCAGGGTGGTGGTGATCAACAGGCCGACGTAATCGAGGAACAGGGTGATTGCCCAGGCAGCCATCACCTTGCCGGCTGAGTGGCCCCGTCGGTGTCCATCAGTGACAAACAGCGCCAGAGCAGGCATGCCGCCGGTCGCCGGGGTGACGATGTTTATAAAAAATGCTGAGTTGAAGATGAGAAAGAGGTGTGGGAGATCTTCCCGAATGCCCACAATGGCGTAGGTGCGCTGATAGGTGTATGCCACCACCAGCAGCCAGACAAATTCCACCAACACCGCCAGCAGGAAGAAATGAATCTTTCCAGCCTGAAGCGTGGTAACAATCTGTTCCACTTCGGAGAAGCTGGCAAAAATAAAAATGATGGCTAAAAGTAGGACAACGGCAAAAATCAATTTGCGCACAGGCTCATTATAACTGCAATTTGGTTAAAGCCTTTCGCTTCCCGGCAAAACAGTTGTTGATTTACAAGACCCCGCAGATGAGCATCTGCGGGGTCTTGTGAGTCGAGGATGTATCGTTCTTTATTGACCGGTGACTTCGCCGTTTTCGAGCAGCTCGACGGCTTTGTCCAGTTGTGGATCGCGGTCGGCTTCAACATCAGCTTCGGTGATTTCAACAACATAATCGGGTTCCAGTCCCACTTCATGGATCTGGCGTTCATCAGGGGTCAACCAGCGGGCGGTTGTCACGCGCACTGCTCCCTGTTCATCATCCAGCGGCACCCAGTTTTGAACGGAGCCCTTGCCATAGGTGGTTACACCCACCACAACACCGCGTTCGTAATCCTGAATGGCGCCAGCCGTGATTTCGGATGCAGATGCGGTGCCTTCATTGACCAGCACCACCAGGGGAATTTCGGTGGCAAGCCCGCCGCCCTGGGTTTTGAATGTACGGCGGGATTTGTCGCTAAATTCTTCGTACATGGCAATCTGGCCGCCAGGGATGAACTCGGAGACGACTTCAATGGCCGTGGTCAGATACCCGCCGCCATTATTGCGCAGGTCAATGATCAGGCCGTCGGGATTTTCCGCCAGCAACCGTTTCAACTCAGAGCGCAGTTCAGGCGTGGTTTTGTCGCCAAAGGTGGTGATCTGAATATAAGCAATGTTTGTGTCTTCAATGATGCGGCCCTCTGCGGCGTGCATGGTGATCTTCTGGCGGGTGATGGTCACATCAAAAGGTTCTTCCTCGCCCCGCTGGATGGTGAGGGTTACATCGGTTCCGGCAGGACCCAAAATGTAGGTCAACACCACGTTGCCATCCACGCCGGTCATGTCCTCACCGTCCACGGCAATGACCATGTCTTCGGGCTGCAGACCGGCGTTCTCAGCCGGTGAGTTGGACATGGGGCTGATGATCTTGACATAGTCACCGGTCACATCCACCCAGGCGCCAATGCCTTCATACTCGCCGGCCAATTGCGAGTTGGATTGCTCATATTCTTCAGGATCCATGTAAGAGGTATGCTGATCACCGAGCGCCTCCAACATGCCGCGGATGGCACCGCGCATGAGCGCCACATCGTCCACCGGCTGATCAACGTACTGGTCGTGCACAATATCCCATGCCTCCCAGAAGGGGGCAAACAGTTCTTCCGTACTCCCTGGTGCAGTCTGGGTGGCCGCCTGACCGGTTTCATTACCGCTCTCGAGAATCGGGAGTGATTGAGCCGCGGCGGTTTCCCCACCGGGCAAAGCCCATCCAATCAAAACGCCGCCGGAGAAAGCCCCGGCCAGCAAAACGACGGCGATCACCGCCGCGAGAAATACTTTTAATCCGGTTCGCATCATGGTCTCCTTCCGCATGCGAGCGACTTTGTTAACATAGTGCATTGGTTGTTACTGTACCATACCATTATTAACATTGAATTATATTGATTATAAGAGCGTTCAGGCTTTGCTTCCCGTTTCTGTATCGTCTTTGGGCTGTATCTGGCGCACAGCGCCAGAAAGCTGCTCCAACATGTCATCCTCGGCCTCATAGGGGTTGCGCAGCCGCCGTCCCACCCTGCCCAGGATGCCAATTTGTTTTTGGGTGTTATTGTGGCGCAACCCGGCGAAGATGGCGGCGTTTACGCCCACCACCAGCACCAGTAGCAGAACAATGCCGATCCATGCCTTGGCGTCAAGCGTGATGTCCATTGCCGCCTTCCTGTTCCTGTAAAACGGACTTAAGCACAAGCGGCAGGTCCAACAAAGTTTTTACCGCTGCGTGGTAATCATCTGCGCCGCCGTTACTTGTGTCACTGCGGCCCACCCATACCGTATGAAAACCCATCTGGCGCGCGGACCGCACATTGCCCAGGTTGTCGTCCAGCAATATGCACTCGTTAGGCAGCAGCCCACCGGCTTTTTCGAGCATGATGTTGAAGGCTTCGGGCTGGGGTTTGCAGTACGGGGATACATCCAGCACGTCAATGATCTGGTCGAAGCAATCCTCAAGGTTTAAGAGATTCAGCACCCGTCTGGCGTGGGCGGTATGCCCGTTGGTGAAGATGATGCGTCGTTGTGGAAACCCCAGCAGGACATTGCGAATACGCTCATCGGCTTTGATGTAGTTGGCCAGTGGAACATCGTGGACGTATTCCAGATAATCCACCTCGTCCACGCCGTACACCATCTTTAATCCGCGCAGGGTGGTCCCGTACTGGTGATACAGTTTGTCGCGCAGCGGGCGAATTTCTTCGCGGGCAAAACCCATCACATCCAGCATGTAGCTGTTAATGCGCTCGCCGATCGCCTCCCACAACCCACATTCGACGGGGTACAGGGTTTCATCAAGATCAAACACCAGGGTTTTGTAAACCATGCCGGTAGTATACCAGAATTGAAAAAGCGGTATAAGGAAGCCGGGCAGGGCGTGCAGGCTTGTGATGAGATCTGAAAACGAATGTGTCGGGTGGGAAACGCGGTTAACGAATCAGCGGGGTGATTATGGGACCGCCATTGGGGCCAAGCGGCAGAACCTGAAGTGGAACCTGGTAAGCGCCTGAGAGCAACTCGGGGGTGAGCACCTGAACCGGTGTGCCCGCGGCGCGAATTTGCCCGCCCACCAGCAGCGCAACATGGTCAGCCACACGCGCCACCAGGTTTAGGTCGTGCAGCACAAGGATCACCGCCAGGCGTTCCTGCCGGGCGAGAGATTTGACCAGGTCGAGCAGGTTGATTTGAAATTGCAGGTCAAGATGGGATGTTGGCTCATCGAGCACGAGG
The DNA here is from genome assembly GCA_034429695.1 of Levilinea sp. GTDB lineage: Bacteria > Chloroflexota > Anaerolineae > Anaerolineales > Anaerolineaceae > DAOUGC01. The sequence goes on along the minus strand of DAOUGC010000091.1, from coordinate 42,711 downwards.
ATGGGGGTGCGCTGGGCAATGGCACGCGCCAGCAGCAGGCGTTGCTGTTCTCCGCCGGATAGTTCGCCCACCCGCCGGGGGGCCAGTTCAGTGGTCTGGGTGCGCTGCATGGCCTGGCGGGCGATGTCTTCATCATCGCTTGAAGCCTGACCCAGCCAGTTGATGTAAGGGGTGCGCCCCAGCAACACCGTCTCCCACGCCGTAAAGGCGGGCGGCATGACGGCTGCCTGCGGGACGAAGGCAAATTGGCGGGCGCGTTGCGCCGGGGCCAGATGAGCTGCATCCTTGCCGTTAATGGTGATGGAGCCGTGCTGCACGGGGATGAGACCCGCCAGCGCACGCACCAGGGTGGACTTGCCCGCCCCATTTGGTCCGATCAGCGCCAGGATTTCCCCCTCTACAAGGTTGAGGGAAACATTGCTCAACACGCGCCGCTCGCCGTAGTTTACCGAAATATCGCGGATTTCAAGCATTACCAGAATGCCTCCTGTTTTGCCCTGCGCAGCACCCACAGGAAGAACGGCGCGCCAGCCAGCGCGGTAATCACGCCCACGGGCAGTTCCTGCGGCGCCATGACCGTGCGGGCGAGGATATCGGCGATTAATAAGAAAGTTGCGCCGTTGATGAAAGCCAGCGGCAGAAGGCGGCGGTAATCACCACCCCACACCAGGCGGATGATGTGCGGCACGATCAGGCCGATAAAGCCGATGATGCCGGAAAAGGAGATGGCCGCCGCAGTGGTCAACGAGGCTGCCGCAACGATCAAAATGCGCGCGCGGGCGGCATTAAGACCAAGCTGATGGGCTTGTTCCTCGCCAAATTGAAGCACGTTCAGGCTGTGCCCCATCACCATCAATGCGCCGCCACCCAGCAGCACATAGGGAAGCAGCGCCAGAACCGGCTGCCAGCCAGACAGGGTGGTGCCGCCCAGCAGCCAGACCAGCGCGCGGCGGATTTCTCCGGATGCGTTGATCATCAGGAAGGAAGTCAGGGCGGTGGCAAAGGAGCTGGTGGCGACACCGGCCAGGATCAGGTTTGTGGTGGGGGCGGTTTTGCCAACCCGCGCCATCCAGTACACCAGCAAAACCGTGCCAATGGCTCCAGCGAAAGCGGCAATGGGAACCGCCAGCAGCCCAAGCAGCGAGTACTGTAACTTGAGGCTCATAGCCAGCACCGCGCCCAGCCCCGCACCAGAGGCCACGCCGATCAGGTAAGGGTCAGCCAGCGGGTTGCGGAACAGCCCCTGATACGCCCCGCCGCTGATGGAAAGCGCCGCACCGGTGAGCGCCACCAGGACGGTGCGCGGCAGGCGCAGGTTGTATAGAATGACCGCGAAGGAATCACCCTGTGCCACAACACCTCCGCTCTGGAAGAAGCGTCCGATCAACAGGTGAAACAGCGTGGATGGAGGAATGAAGACACTGCCCACCGCCACGCTGAGCAACAGCAGCAGCGCCAGCAGCAAAAGGCTAAAGCGGTAGGGGTGGGCAGTGATCTTCACGTTGATCCTGTCTTATTGCAGGTTGGCTGCCAGGTCGGGGTGGATCAGCTTTGCCAGCGTCACCAGCCCGTCCACCATGCGGTGGGATGGGCGGCTGACCAAATCATCATCAAATGGGAAGACCTTCTCATTTTGCACAGCACTCAGGGTTTCCCAACCAGCACGGGCAGCCACTGATTCAACCGTGATGCCGTAAGCAGAGTCTCCCAGCAGGATGAGGTCGGGGTCCTGTACGATCAGTTCTTCCTGGCTGATCTGCGCCCATTCACCGCTGAGGTTGGCGCCGATGTTGCTTCCGCCCGCCTGGGCGATCAAATAATCCACAAAAGTGCCAGGTCCGGCCGTCCACGGTTTGGCCGGGTCAGAAGCATCCAGTTCGTAGAATACCGTGGGGCGTTCCGTCACCGAACCAAGCGCTGCGGTTACAGCCTCCACACGGTTGCGCAGGCTGGTGATCAGCTCACCGGCTTCGGGTCCGTGGCCGGTCAATTGACCCACGACGAAAATATTGGCGTACAGCCCTTCAAAATCAGTGGGGTTGGCCAGGTAATAAACGGTGAGACCCAGGTCTTCAAGTGCCTTCACCTGTTCTGCAGTGATGATTCCGGCGGCAAGCACCAGGTCGGGCTGCAGGCGGGCAATCTCTTCATAATTCAGGTTGCCCATTGACCCGCCGATGGTGGGCAGCTCGACAGCTTCAGCCGGATAGTCTGAGAAGTCATCACGGGCGATCACCTGTTCACCGGCGTTGACGGCAAACAGCAGTTCGGTGTTGGATGGCGCCAGCGAGACGACCGTTTTTGCCGGTTCCAGCAGGGTGACCGTGCGGCCCATGCCATCCACCAGCTCCAGCGGGGTGGGGGCTTGTGCAGTTTCGGTAACCTGGGGCGAAACGGGCTGGTCAGCCGGAGCGACGGGCTGCGGAGCGCAGGCGGCCAGCAGCAGGCTGAGCAACAAGAGGATGAAGAAAGGGATGCGTTTCATGATCTGGGCTACTCCTTGTTTCTGGGTTGTGGCAATTGGCGCAGCGGCGGTGTGAATCTCAGGCGCAGCCCGGTAAAAAAACTTCCCTGTCGCGTGACAGGGAAGGGAAAAATCATACCAGTTGGCTGATGTTCCCACCTCCTTTCTGCGAGGTTGTGGCGAACTCTTCCAGGTGGTCGACCTGACTTGTCCTGAGCGTGTCAGAACTCACAGTTGCGCGACAGTACCGGATTTTCACCGGTTTCGCCATTGCCGCAATAATGCGGCGGCTGGAAGAACTATTCGATTGTCATGATTATTCTACGTCCTAAATCCGCCTGGGTCAAGGCGGTGGAAGCAATTATCGCGGGGTTGTTCGTTTTGGCTTGCGCGCCGCGGTTTCGCCATTGGCGGCAATCATGCGGTAGGGTGGCGCGTCGATCACATAAATATCGCACAGGCGCTTGTCGAGCATGCGGCTGCGGATGCGCGGGTCGGTTTCTTCGAGCGTGCCGGAGGTGGTGATCACGGTGGGCAGCTCGGCGTTGTAGCGGTAATTGAAGATCTGATACAGCTTCTCGCGCGCCCAGGGGGTGGCGCTTTGCGTCCCCAGGTCGTCAAGGATCAGCAGCGGAACCATGCGCACCTGGTCAAACAGGTTGTCGTAAGAGACCGAACTGCTGGGGCTGAATGTGGCGCGCAGATGGTCGAGCAGATCTGGAACCACCACAAACATGGGGGTGTCGCCCTCGCTGTTGCGGTAGTTGCCGATGGCTGCCGCCAGATGCGTCTTGCCGGTTCCATATTGTCCCATCAGCATTAACCAGCCGCGTGGTTTTTCGGCAAACTGGTGGGCGGCGCGGAAGGCTTTTTCCAGGCTGCGCTGTTGTTCGGTTGGCAGGCGTTCCGGCTCGCGCAGGCTGAAATTGCCAAATGTCCGGCCAGTGTGCAGGTGCAGCGTGGAGAGCGGAATCTGACCTGTATCGCGCACCGGTGAGCGGTAATCTGGCGCGTTGATCTCAACGCGCGTCACCAGGTGTTCATCTTCCATGCGCGAGCGTATGCGGCCCTCGATTTCGCTCAATTTCAAATTCGTGGTAATCACGGTCGGCAGGCGGTTGGTGTAGCGATGGTTGATGATCTGGTACAGCTTTTCCTGCGCCCATGCGGTGGCATTTTGCGTGCCCAGGTCGTCCAACACCAGCAGGCGGATGTTGCGGATCTCGTCGAAGCGTTCTTCATAGCTGGCGTCGGTGCTGCCATAGGAATAACGCAACCAGTCCAGCAGATCAGGCACGGTGAGGAACAGGGTGGGTACACCCATCGAAACGACAAAATTGGCGATTGCCGCCGCCAGGTGGGTCTTACCCGCGCCGTAGCCGCCCATCAGCAGCAGCCAGCCGTTGAGCGTTCCGGCGTATTGCCGGGAATGAGACAGGGCAACCTCGAGCGACTTGACCTGCTGATCGCCCAGGTCCAGGCGGCCCTGCGCGCGGAAGGTCTCGAAGGTCATGTCCTTGTAGGCATCCAGGTTGCTCAGCCGGTGGAGGCGTTCCTGCATGGCAGAGGCCATTGATTCACGCCGGCAGGTGCATACCTGCAGGCGGCCAAAATCGGGGTGCGAAAGCGGCACGTCCTGGCGCACAAAGCCAATACCGCCGCAGATCGGGCAGTTGGGGTCGCCCGGCAGGTTGGATGAAGACGCGCCGCTGTCAGTGTTCGATGAATTCGCTGAATTCGCCCTCAAGGTATCTTCTGCGATCTTTTTCAGGGTCTCGTCTATTCGCGCCATCGGGTTCCCTCCTCTGCCAGGATTGCAGGATCTTGTCGATATAGCGCCAGCTTCTGGCGTTATTCTCCACGGCAATGCGCACCGCTTCTTCAATCCAGCGCATGGGATATTGTTGTTCTGCATCACGCAGCATTTCAGCGATCATCGGGGTGAGCGGCCCGATGTTTTCTTCATACAGACGGAAGATGTTGGGGCGTTCCATTTCCAGCGCCAGGGGGGCGCGTGCCACACCCTGCGGGGACCACTCGCCCTTGCCGTAAGCCTGCAGTGCAGCCCTGCCCCTGGCTGTATTCAGGAAGTACAGCGCGCTGGAAGGATCGGCGTTTTCAGCCAGGGCGCGCAGCAGGATGCCGCGGCCCACGGCGCGTTCCAGCCCGTCGTTGAGGGCTTCCTCGGCGGAGATGCGCGTTGCGCCCATGCCCTTCATGAAGCGCCGATCAGCGGCAATATCGGCGTGGGAGAGAAAACGGATGTCGCCTTCCTGCTGGTCCAGATACCAGATCACATACAGGCAGACTTTGAGTTCAGCCAGGTTGTCGATCTCACCGAGCAGGTCGGTAAAAAATTGGGCTGGAACCCGTGTAAGGCGCGCCTTGCCGGCGGAAAAACCTTCAAATGGCGGCATGGGGCGTCATCTCCGCATGGTGGCGGCATTTTCAAAGCGCGCCAGGTTATTGAGGAAGACCAGCTCGATGCCGGGATGGGTGGGGCCGTTACGGTGTTTTGCAACGATGATCTCGGCGATGGCCTGTTTGGGGCTTTCTTTTTCCATCGCATCGGGGCGGTGGATGAACATCACGATGTCAGCGTCCTGCTCAAGACTGTTATGTACCAGAATTCCATTTGCGACAAAATTGTGCGCTTCTGGAACCGTCATGTCAAATACATCTTCTTCACCATCGGGTACGATACTGATCACTTCATCCCAGTAAATCTCGGCGTCAGCAATGGTGTGTAGTTCAGCATCTTGCAACAGTTCGGCATAATTTTCCAGGATGGGACGTGTGGGCGCAAATCCAAAGTGTGCATCCCCACCATACGAAGTACCTCGCATGGCTGCCATTTCTCGCTGGGTGATGCCTAATTCGTGCATCCGGTTCTTTACCAGTCCCCAGACTTCAATGGGAATGGTGTTACGGTTGGGATTGGATTTCCTTGGTTCCAGGAAATTGACCAATTTTTCTAGGGAGGATAAACGATCTCCAAATGCACCAACTCTTTGAGCAAATGCCAGTTGGCTATCTCTTCCTGAAACACTTACATGATAACCGGGACGGTAACCCTTCTTGGTCACCTTCGAAACACGGGATTGGATTCCAAGGAAGTTTAGGAGAAGTTGAATTTGTTCAGCCAGTTTTTTGCTGGTGGTGGCGTAATAGATGTGACCTGCCTGTCTATTGGTGGTTTTCTTCAGGCCGATGCTGCCATCGGTCGCCCACAGATGGCGGAGAAGCAACGCAATCTTTTCTGTGGGTAAAGAAAAGATAATGCCAGGCAGGTATTTCTCATACGAATGGTGACCGTCAATACCCAATTGCCGCAACCACACACGCATCGGATTGGGGTTCCATTTATTTGCACTGGCCGATAGGTACAGGTGGAACCAATTTTCTTGCTGTACAATCCTTCCATCTATACCAAATTCAACCAGAGCAGCGTCGCGAACAACCTTGATGTTTGTCATGGATGCACTTGTATAGTGCAAAGGCTGCCGGTTAACATAACATCCGTCGCCGATCATCTGACCAAGCAGTATCAGTCGGGCATCAGACCATTCTGTCTCATTGTCCACCCACCTGGAGTAAGTGGATGGAATGGCGATGCGATCGCCGGGTTGCAGATCCCCAAGCGGACGCCAGTCAGTGAGCATTCGGAATGGATGATTATCTGTTGCTCGAATTTCCCTTCCACTGGCCAGGACCATGCGATATACCGGGCGGTGACCGGTCAACCAGATTTTTGAGGCGGGTTTAACGATCATCCTTCCCTGATCGTCCATGCATATGACTTCGGGTTGTTTGCCAACCAGATCTGCAATTAATGCTTGTTCTCCGGAGGCGAGGGTGATGCGTGTATCGCCGGTGAGGCAACCGGACTCACGCAGGTCCGAGAGCACAGGCCGCTTGTCGGTGCGCTGCTCGACGGCGCGGGAAAGCTGCGCCGCGGTGAGCACAGGCACGTTCAGTTCGCGCGCCAGCACCTTCAAATTGCGGGAGATGTAGGAGACCTCCTGCACGCGGTTGTCGTTGCGCGAGTCGGCTGACATGAGCTGCAGGTAGTCCACAATGATCAGGTCAAGGCCATATTCCAGATGCAAACGGCGGCATTTGGTGCGCAATTGCAGCGGAGTGATGGCCGGTGTGTCGTCCAGATACAGATGAGTGTCGCCCAGCACGTCAATGGCGTGGGTAAAGAGCGGCCAGTCGTCTTCCTGCAGCTTGCCTGAACGCAGGCGCTGGGTGTCAATGCCGGTCTCCTGCGCGATCAGGCGTTGCACCAGTTGCTCGTTTGACATTTCCAGCGAGAAGATGGCCACGTGTTTCTTGTGCTTTTGGGCGGCGTTCTTTGCCACCGAGAGCAGGAAGCCGGTCTTGCCCATGCCAGGGCGTCCGGCCACGATCAGGAGATCAGATTTTTGCAGACCACCCAGCAAGTGATCGAGGTCAATCAGCCCGGTGGGAACGCCAAAAATATCCTCGCTGCGTGATGACAACATGCTGACGTGGTCATAAACATTGCTCAGCACCTGATTAATGGGAACCAGGTCTTTGCGGGTGCGGCGTTCGCTGACCCCAAAAACCGATTTCTCGGCTTCGTCAATGATGGTATCCACCGACTGGCTCTGATCGTATGCCAGACGCGCCATTTCATTGGCTGCGTTCAACATGCGCCGGCGAATGGAGAACTGCTCGACGATGTGGGCGTAGGCCTCGGAATGCATTGAGGTGGGCGTCTGGTTGATCAACGCCATGATATAGGCGTCGCCGCCCACTTCAGACAGGCGCCCCTGATGGTCCAGTTCTTCGCAAACGGTTAAAAAGTCAATCGGGGTGCGGGTTTCGTGCAGGCGGATAAATGACTCCCACACCCAGCGGTTGCGGATGATGTAAAAGTCGTCAGGATTGAGGAACTCGGCAATGGAGAAGTAGGCTTCGGGCGTGATCAATACAGCCCCAAGCACGGCTTCCTCAGCCTGGCGGTTGTACAGAGCGGTTTGCACATCCGTTGATGAAATGGGATCCGCGGGTATGAAGTCATCCATGCTGGCCCGTTCCTGTCTGGCATGCACCAATAGAAAAATTTACCGGGGCTTGAAAGTGGCTGCCCCGGTTTTGCATTGCAAAAATATCAGGTCTGGCGGGGCTTGCCTTCGTCCGGCTCATCGTCTTCGTCAGAAGAGTCAGGCGGATTATCGATGTCCAAATTTTGGAGGAAATCCTCAAAGATGGACAGACGGTCTTCGCCGTCTTCACTGTCCATGGGTGTGGCATTTTCGCGTCTGGATGAGGGGCCTTCTGCGTCTGCTTCTGATGTTTCCACATCCTGCTCGGGGATCACACCGGCTGATTCCATGACCTCACGAGCCACCATCACCGGAACATGGGCGCGCACTGCCAGGGCAAGCGCATCCGATGGGCGGCAATCCACATTGACGATCTGACTACCGTTGACCTCCACCACCAGATTTCCATAAAATACATCTTCACGCAAAGATACCACTTCAACCCTTAAGAGTCTGCCGCTTAGCATATGGATGGCATTTTTTAACAGGTCGTGCGTCTGGGGTCGGGCAACCTCAATCTCCTGCAGAGCAATGGTGATGGCTTCTGCTTCGTAAGGGCCGATCCAGATCGGCAGGTAACGTTCCATGCCCAGTTCGCGCAGGACGACAATCCGTTGCTGGTTGGTCAGGCTTACACGCACGCTGTCGATAACCACTTCTACCATTCGGGACATATTTCAGGTACCTCCCCTGTGGGGGTGCAAAAAAGTCCGCCCCCGACGGACGCAGGCTGTGCAGGCTGTGGCTTGCTAGCTGCTTAAATCGTCTTACGGCATAATTCTAACATGTTGACCATGCATGTGCAACAACCCGGGATCGATGGCGATAGCTTTACCAAAGCCCAAGGCTGTAGGAAGCAATTGCACCTCATGGCTCCGAAGAAAAAGCAATGGACTTTGTGAATACAATGATCTGCCATGCTGATGGGATGGTGGATAAGAATGGAATGTTAAAAGAACAATGTTAAGAGAACAATGTTAAGAGAATCGCAGAATCGATGGAATTATTTAACAATATCAGTTATAATGACTTCACGATGATTTGGGCAATTCAATCGTGTACGTTTGGATAACGAGGGATCAGGGGAGCAAAAAAGTACTCCCTCCATTTATGCAGATCGACTGGCATCGGGCATTTCTGCTCAACCAAATCCGTGTCTTATCATTAAGTAACTTATTGGCTTTGGTTGTGTTATAGTCATTTGCTGCTCAAGCATCAATATCGGATTACTGAAAGGTGTGACATAAAAGAGTGGCAAACACCAGGGCATCCATTTTGTTGATTGAAGGTAAACGCGGCTTGAGACCATCACTTTATGATGGTCTCACTCGAAAAGGATTCCAGGTGGCCTCCGTGTCAAGTGGGGACAAGGCAATTGCCCGTTTGGACGAGAAAACCCCCGATCTGGTGCTGGTGGATGCGGAATCGATGCGAACCAGTGGCCGTCGAATTTGCCAGTCCATCCGAAAAAAATCCGCCTCATTGCCGATCATCCTGATCGTTGAAAAGAATGGCGAGAATGGCGAAAAAGCCCAGGCCAACGTGGTGTTGACCTCTCCCTTTACCCTGCAAAAGCTGCTAAATCGCATACGGCCTTTCCTGCCGGTGGAAGAAAACAAGGACCTGCTGGTACGTGGTCCCATACAACTCAATGTTGAGCACCGCTGGGTGCGGAATGGTGACCGCCAGACCAGCCTGACCCCCCGTTTGGTGAGCCTGCTGAAGATTCTGATGGAGCACCCGGGCGAGGTGATCGAACGGAAAGAACTGTTCCGCGCAGTATGGGAGACCGAATACACCGCCGATACCCGCACCCTCGACGTGCATATAAGCTGGCTCAGGGAAGCCATTGAAGAAAATCCGCGCAAACCCAAATACATCCTGACCGCACGCGGGGTTGGGTATCGCCTGGATGTCGAAGCTCCGCTGCGCGGCGGGCGCAATGCCGGTACCCGCCAGAAGACCAGGCCGGTGGTGGAGACCCAGGAAGACCAGGTTGCATCTGAACTGCCGGACGGCGTTTGACAAATGCGATTCGCCGCTTGACAAACCCGGTCAGGCGATTTATCATGCACAAAAGAAAAAACCAGCCCGGAACCAAGTAGCCCGAGCGCATTCAGAGAGCCGACGGAAGGTGTGAGTCGGCAGCCCAGAGGGTGAAATCCATTCCGGCGGCAAATGGGAAAACCCCGTTTGCAGTTGTTCTCGCAGGAACATCCGACCTTGATGTTGTAAGAGAACCGGAGCAGCCGTTACCGCGCTTGAGGCCGATGGCAGTATGACCGCCGGAGGCGAATGCAGGTGGTACCACGAGCGCCCCTTCGTCCTGCTGACGGAGAAGGGGCTTTTTGTTACCTGTTTTCAGGAACCTGTCATTCGGGAGGCAAACATGCTGGACATTAATCTCATTCGTGAAGACCCCAACACCGTTCGTGACGCGCTCACCCGGCGCAACATGGACACCGCCGTGATCGACCAGATTCTGGAGATGGACGCCCGCCGCAGGGCGTTGCTCAGCCAGGCAGAGCAACTCAAAGCCGAGCGCAATGCGGTCTCCAAAGAAATCGGCAAGATGAAGGATCAGGCTGAACGCCAGGCGAAAATTGACGCCATGCGCCAGGTGGGTGACCGTATTGCCGAATTGGACGAGCAGGTGCGCCAGGTGGATAACGACCTGACCGCGCTGGTATCGGGCATTCCCAATATTCCAGACCCCGCCACGCCGCTCGGCAAGGATGAACATGAAAATGTGGTCGTCCGGCAGATGGGTGAAATTCCCACTTTTGACTTTGAACCCAAAGCCCATTGGGACCTGGGTGTGAATCTGGGCATTTTGGACTTTGACCGCGGGGTCAAGATCACCGGCTCACGCTTTTACGTATTGAGCGGGGCAGGGGCCCGCCTGCAGCGCGCCTTGATCGCCTGGATGCTGGACCTGCACATCCGCCAGGGATACGTGGAAAAGTACACGCCCTTCATGGTAAAGGCAGCCACGCTCTTTGCATCGGGTCAGTTGCCAAAATTTGCCGACAACCTGTATCATGACATTGAGGAAGACTACTGGTTGGTTCCCACCGCCGAGGTGCCGCTGACCGGTCTGCACATTGATGATATCCTTGCCGAAAACAGCCTGCCTTTGCGTTATACTGCCTATACACCCTGCTTCCGCCGCGAAAAAATGAGCGCCGGGCGGGATGTGCGCGGCATCAAGCGTGGTCATCAGTTTGACAAGGTGGAAATGTATATTTTCTGCCGGCCCGAGGAATCACAAAACGAGCTGGAGAAAATGCTGGCCGATGCCGAAGCGGTTTGCGCCGGGCTGGGTTTAACATATCGGATCGTGCGTTTGTGCACCGGAGACCTGGGCTTTAATGCCAGGGTGACTTATGATATTGAAGTCTGGGCGCCCGGTCAGCAGGAATGGCTGGAGGTCTCATCGGTGTCGAATGTGGGAGATTTCCAGGCGCGCCGCGCCAACGTCAAGTACCGCCCGGAAGAAGGCGGCAAAACCAGGCTGGTACACACCCTGAACGGGTCAGGGCTGGCGCTGCCGCGCACGATGATCGCTGTGCTGGAAAACTACCAGCAACCCGATGGTTCGGTACTGGTGCCGGAAGTGCTCAAGCCGTGGATGGGTGGGATCGACTGCATCACCGCCGGTTAGCCATTGTGAATATCTGAGGCAAGTCATTGAGGATGGGAGGGCCGTGTGCCTGATTACGGAATGATCACATTGCAGGCGGTGGTGTTCGCTGTCATGGTGGTTGGCCTGGTGGGCCTGTTCACCACCGTCATCCCGGGTCTGACGATCATCTGGGTGGCTGCCCTGGTTTACGGCTTTGTGGTGGGATACCAGTGGTGGTCCATTGTGATCATGGTGATCATGACCATCCTGATGATCGCAGGCAGCCTGGCGGATAACGTATTAATGGGGGCATCTGCGCGCACCAGCGGGGCAAGCTGGCTGGCGATTGGCCTGTCATTGGTGGGGGCGCTGGTGGGTACTCTGGTGCTGCCGCCCTTTGGTGGGTTGATCGGTGCGTTGTTGATGCTGTTCGTGGTCGAGATCATCCGCCTGAAAGACTGGCGCAAGGCGCTGGAATCCACGGGCAGCATGGTCAAAGGCTGCGGATATGCGGTTGCGCTGCGCGTGTTCATTGCCCTGGTGATGATCGGCATGTGGCTGCTGTGGTCGTTTGTGTTTCAACCCATGACCGTGCAGACCACCGCATGGCTTGGGATGGTGTAATGGTGGAAGACGGGGTGGGGGATTGACCGGTAAAGGAAATTTCGACAGCCGTCAGTTGAACGGAGGCCAGGTTGAAGAACTGGCCCCGGAACACTGGCGGCTGAGTGTTCCGGCGGGCGGGCGCGAGTATCGCTGGGCGCAACTGGATGATTACATGCACCTGCCGCGTTCGCGGTTCCGGTGGAAGCGGCCCATCAGCCTGTCGATCAGGGCGCGCGTCTCAAGAAATGACATTCCTGGTACGTGGGGATTTGGTTTCTGGAATGACCCGTTCAGCATGAGTTTTGGCACGCGCGGGGCGGCTTTTCGTCTGCCTGCGCTGCCCAATGCTGCCTGGTATTTTTACGCTTCACCGCCCAATCATCTGGCATTGCGCGATCACGCTGCACAGGGACTGCTGGCAGCCTCTTTTGCTGCGCCGCTCATACCGCCCGCCCTCCTGGTTCCTGGCGCGCTGGCTCTGCCGTTGCTCCTGTTCCGTCCGGCTGCCCGGTTACTGCTGCGTCTGGCGCGCCTGCCGGTGAAGGATGACGCTGCGCTGGTGGAGCATGACTCCACGCGGTGGCATGAATATGCCCTGTCTGTAAACGGTAACGAGGTTACCTACATCGTGGACGGCAAGGTGATGCATGTGTCAACGGTGACGCCGTTGGGTCCGCTTGGGTTCGTGCTGTGGATTGATAATCAATATGCGGCGCTGCGCCCTGATGGAAGGCTGGGGTATGGAACGCTCACCTCCAGCCAGGCAGACTGGCTGGAGGTGATGGATGTGCACATGCAGGGGGATCAGGCTTGAACGGCAGGCACGGATAAATAATCAATCATGTCCTGTAACATGGCTGCTGCCATGGGATGATCACCCAGGTTTTCCAACAAGCGGAAAGTGCAGATTAATAAACGCCCGCGTCCCAGCGGAAGCTCGGCGGCCAGACCGGCGTGCAGGTGCAGCCAGCCGGCGAAGATGCCCGAATATACCCTGGATGAGAAATCAATCGGCATGATTTTCCGGATCACGGTCTCGGGGGTCAGGTCGGCGAAGGCGAAGTTCACCACCCCACCGGTGGGCGGCAGGCGTTTAAATATGCTGTCAGGGCGGATCCAGCCGAAGGAACTGGCCCAGTCACCCTGCAGGGGGGTTCCGGCGCGCGGCTGGATGGCCCACGGCAGGCTGAACGCGGGCCGGTTGTAGGTTCCATCCGCCAGCCAGATGGCGCTGCCTCCATTCAGCACGGCATTGTAAACTTCGCCGCTCAGCTCGCGAACCACGGCGATGCTGCCTTGCGTTTGTTGCGGGGTGGCTTTGTAGCCTGCGGCGGTCAGCAATTGCGGGGTGATGTCCCCATCGCTCACCACAGGGCTCCAGAGTGTGTGCTGCCCCGTTTGAATCAACGGCAACAGGTACAGCATCAGGCGTGAGCTGGCCGTCACCGTGCCGTCAGGACATACCACCTCAAGCACCAGTGCAGCCGATTGGGATGAGGTCACTTCAGGAACGGTGAAGTTCACTTCGCCCACCGGTTGAACGGTGTACCGGGCATTTCGAATCTCACCCACCCAGCCACTCAGATTGTCAAAGCCGTCCAACCGCCAGCGCAAGCGCGCGCCAGACAGATCGGCTTGCGAGTAATGCGAGAAGTGCACCGGCAGGGTCACCGCTTCACCGGCCGCATACGCCAGACGTTGCCATTCAGGGATGATCACATCGTCGGCGTTGATCGTATTCAGCCGGGCGGTAAAGCTCTTGGGATTGCGGCACATGTCCAGCAATCCGTTGCACTCCCAGTGCACGTCGCTGAACTCGGTGATCACATACCCGCAGATGGCCTGTTGCAGCCGGATCTGTTCAATCTCGTATTTCAACGCGTCAAACTCCAGCTCCTGGCTGGCGTTTGCCATTTCAGCGTAATCCATGAATACCCGGTCGAGACCATATTGATGGAAGCGGAAGCGCGCATTGTGCGGGTAGACCACACCTTCGTCCCATTCCATGCCGGTCTCAAACCACCAGGGCTCCTGTCCGCCGTAACACTGCTCAAGTCGATCCAGATCGGGCAGACCCCAGTTGCCAAACTCAGACAGGATCAGGGCTTCCTTGCCGGTGCGGGTGACCTCGGCGGCGTACGGGCGCGGGGCTTCGTTCCAGTGGTCTGCCAGCAGCGCCTGCCAATCCTCCCCGCCATTCAAGGCGGGCGTGAAGGTCCATGCCGGACGTGAGCCAAAAGACTTCACCCATGCCCGCCAGTGCTGATAATGATCCGGCATGGCGAAGTACTGGTGATAATCCTCGATATCCGTCTCCACGTGGAAGTTGCCACCGCAGGCGGAATTATCCACCACCAGGCGCAGCGGGTCGGTGGCTTTCAGGTGGCGGTAGGTGTCCACCAGCCACTGCCGGTGGGCGGCGTCGTGGGTGAGGTTGGTGCCCCAGTTTTCGTTGATGATGGTCCAGATGATGATGGAAGGGTGGTTCCAGTCGCGTTCCAACATGCCGTCCAGCGTGGCGCGCATGGCGTGTTTTCCGCGTTCGCTTAATATGCGCAGATTGGGGATTTCGGTCCAGATCAACAAGCCCAGACGGTCGGCAGCTTCATAGTAACGCGGGTCGGCCACCTTGATGTGCACGCGCAGGCAGTTGAGCCCCATGTCCCGCGCAGCCTGGATCTGGCTGTCAATGTACTCCTGCGAGGGCGGGGTGCAAATGGTGTGGGGGTGGTAATCCTGATCCAGCGCGGCGCGCAACATCAATGGGCGCCCGTTGAGCATCAACACGCCGTCGCGCACCTCGATCTCCCTGAAGCCAAACGCTTCTTCCCAGTGGTGTTCCTCCTGTCCGCCGCGCAATTGAACTTCCAGCCGATAGAGCTTGGGGTGTTCGGGTTCCCACATTTGCGGGTCGGGGACAATGAACATAAAGTCAGGTGAAGTGGAGGTTCCGGCGGCGCATACCGAGCCGTCGTCGCACACCACGCGGTAATCCAGACGGTCCTGCCCGTGCATGGGTTGGCTCAGGCGCGCCTGAACATCCACCTGGCGGCGGGTGGCGGTGATGCGCACCGATTGAATGTGCTGCGCGGGACGTTGCTCCAGCCAGACGCTCTGCCAGATGCCGCTTAAAGGCCCGTACCAGGATTGTTTCCCGTGCGGAACCTCGTCAAAGTTTTCGCGCAGGTCCTCCACCTGAACCGTCAGGGTGTTCCCGCCGCTTTTTACCAGCGCGGTGATGTCCAATTCAAAGGGCAGATACCCCAGCTCATTCCCGCCTGCCGGTGAGCCGTTGACCCACACCCTGGCGACCGAATCCACTGCGCCAAAGTGCAAAATCAGCACGTGCCCTGCCGGGAAGGGGTTTTGCAGGGTAAAAGAACGCTGATACCATGCTGTTCCGAAATCCAGGCGCAAATTCTCAAACTGCGCCTGCCATGCGCCTGGCACTTGAATTTGCAGGGCATATTCCGTGGGAAGTTCCGTCGGTTGGTATTGTTTCAGGTTGTCCTTCCAGAAGGACCAGGTTCCGTCCAGGTTAATGCGGTAATCACTCATAATTTGCATCCTGCGATTCTGTTAATATGGTTGCTTGTTTTTCGTGAAAAAGCCAGGTTTCATTCCCCATCTGAATGAAATCCCGGCTTTTCCGAAGCGCTCCCCCTGGAAGGTTGTTTCTACTTTGACGAAACCAGAGGCAGGGGCTGCGGGCCGGTTGAGGGTCCCTGTACCACCGGAACACCATCCTCCCAGGTCAGGCGGTCCATCCACATCAGGCGGCGGTTGGCGCGCATTCCCTGGGGGGTGACCTCCCAGGCGTGGTAGAAGATCCAGGTCTCATCACCCACCTGCAACAGGGTTTGATGACCCGGACCGATGACCAGCGGTTGTTCCAGTACTGATTTTAATATGGGATCGCCGGCTTTGGTACACGGTCCGGTGACGGTATCGCACACGGCATAACCCACTGCATATTCCACCCCGGCGTAATTGTTTGCCGAGTAGAACAAATAGTATTGGTCGTCGTGTTTCCACATGGTGGGCGCTTCAATCACATGTGCCTCCCATGCCAGGTCGTTGCGGATCAGGCGGGTTGGCTCGCCAACCAGGGAAAGACCGTCTGGAGCCATTTCCTGGATATAAAGATAGGTGGCGCGCCCGCAGCAGTTGCCGTCGTTCTTGTACAGCAGGTACAGTTTATCCCCGTCGCGGAATGGGCTGGCGTCAATCGTTCCGCCTTCTTCAAACTGGCACACCAGCGGCACACCGAGCGCATCCTTGAACTTGCCCTCCGGGCTGTCTGCCACTGCCACGCCAACGCACTGTTTGTCGTGTTCTTTGCTGCGCGCTGTGTAATACAGCAGGTAGTTGTCTTTGACCTTCATTACCTCAGGAGCCCAGACGAACCCGCTCTGCAGCATGGCCCATTCGGGCATCACCGGCATGGCGTCGGTTTTTAGCTCCCAGTTGACCAGGTCGGTGCTGATGGCAAGCTGAACGTTGCGCCCTGAGGCGTTGGTGGCATAGGCGTAATAAACGCCCGCGTCTTCCAGAATAAAAGGATCGGGAAAGTCGAGACGTAATACCGGATTTTTATATTGAGAGGTTTTATCCATGGTTGGGGTTGGAACTTCCATTTCTAGATCTTCAGGTTCCGGGGTTGCTGCGGGAGTCGGGTTGCCATCAGAGTTGTCTGCCGGTGTGCCGGATGAGTCAACCGGCTGCTGGTTCTCGCCGCCAGAGCAAGCCGAAAGCATTATCACGAGCGCCAGGGTGAGGGAAAATACCAGTCGGTAAATCGTGCGGTCAGACATGCATTACCCTTTCAAACCGGATGTAGCCACGGACTGGACAATATAGCGCTGCAGGAAGATGTACAGCACCAGCACCGGAATGGCCACCACCACTGCACCGGCCATCATCAAGCCGTATTCAGAGGTGTAAGCGCCCTGCAGGGTGCGCAAACCGGGCGGCAGGGTTTGCACGCTGCGTTCCTTGAGCACCAGCAAGGGCCACAGGAAGTCATTCCATGCACCCAGGAAGGTGATGATGCCCAAAGTCGCCAGCGCCGGCTTGGAGAGCGGGATGATGATCTGGAAAAAGATCTGGAAGCGGGAGGCGCCGTCAATCTCAGCCGCTTCCTCCAGTTCGCGCGGGATGGTTTCAAAGAACTGGCGCAGGAAGAACACCCCAAACACGCCTGCCAGGGCAGGCAGGATGACCCCCGGGAACTTGTTGAGCAGATCCAGCCTGAAAATGGTCAGGAAATTGGGGATCAGGAACATCATGCCGGGCAGGAACAGGGTGGACAGCAGTAACAGGAACAGGAAGCGTTTGCCGGGGAATTCCATGCGCGCGTAAGCGTAGGCTGCCATGGAGTCAACCAGCAGAGTCAGCGCGGTCACTGACAGGGCTACAATCACACTGTTGCGGGTCCAAATGACAATGGGGGTGTTTTTGTTGGCAAACAGGGTTTCGTAGTTCTGCAGCGTCACCGTCCTGGGGATCCATTCGATCTCCCTGGTGAACAACTGCGATTTGGGTTTAAGCGATGTGGACACCATCCACACCAGCGGCAGGATGATGATCAGAGCGATGAAGGTGAGCGCGGTGTAGATGAGGATGCGGCTGAATAAACGCTGTGAGCGGTAACTCATTTTACCGGTCGGGAGGGTGGCTTTTGATTCTTCCATCTCGGGCTCCTTAACGGTTATCACCGGAACGCAAAACTCTAAAATTGATCAGCGAGACCAGCATCATGATCATGGCGACCACGAAGGACATGGCTGAAGCGCTGCCCTGGAAGGGACGCACGAACCCTTCGATGTAAATGCGCAGCATCACCGGTTCGGTTGCGCCGCCGCCGCCCGGTTGGGCTGGGCCACCGTTGGTCATGAAGAATGGTTGCCCCATCAGGTTGAATGAAGCAATGATGGTGGTGATGACAATGAAGATCAGCACCGGCCTGAGCAGTGGGACGGTGATGGCTCGGAATGCCTGGCCGGAATTGGCGCCGTCAATGGCTGCGGCTTCGTAAATCTCTGCCGGAATGTCCTGCAGGGCAGCCAGGAAAATAATCATGTTGAAACCCATGGTCCACCACACGGTGGCCACCAGAATCGACACCCATGCCCACGGCATGGTGGAGAGCCAGCGGGGGGCTTTTAAACCCAGGTCAACCAGGTAGTAGTTGAGCAGCCCGCCCTGGCTTTGGAAGATCCACCACCACAGCAGAGCCACCACTGATACAGACAGCACCCACGGGGCGAAATAGATGGCGCGGTAGGCGTTGACGCCGGGTATTTTGGTGTTCAGCAACACAGCCAGCCCCAGCGGGATGAGCACCAGCGGGGGTACTGAGATGATCACAAACTCAACCGTATTGCCCAGCGCATTCCAGAACTCTTTGAATTGCACCGTGTCGGGTGTAAACAGGTTGATGTAATTTTGCAAGCCCACAAAGGCGGTCCTTTCAGGGCGGAGATAGTCAAAGTTCAGAAAGCTGATGTACAGTCCGTTAAACAACGGATAACCCACAAAAATGATGAAGAAAACAAGGTGGGGGAGGATGAACAAGTAGGGGGTGATGCTGAACTTTACGCGTCGTGCGGGCTGTCTGATCCCCTTGATGGAGGGCATGATCGTGCTCATGGCGCGTCCTTTCGAGATGGAAACAAAAACAGAGTAAAAAAATCCGGTGGGCCCGGGATTCCAGACCCACCGGATGGCGGTTCAATTACTGCCCGCTGGGAGCGTCACCATAAGTGGCGCGGTTTTGCTCAAGGATTTCATTGGCGCGTTGTGCCGCATCGTCCAGGGTGGCTTGAATGTCAGTGGCCTCACCAGACATGACGGCAGCGACAGCCTCACCCAGGGGACCAAAGGCATCGGTGATGCCGGGGACCGCTGGGGGCAGGAAGGCCTGTTCAACCGATGCGGCGATGGTGGCCTGGGGTTGCACTTCGCCAAACTCGGCGCTGGTGCGAACCGAATTGGAGGCAGGGATCTGCCCGGCCTTGGCCCAGGTCACGGAGTTATCCAGCATGTAGCGGATGAAGATGGCGGAAGCCTGGTCTTTGCAGGCGTCGGGGCCGGCGGAATGGCTGGGCAGGGTGAACTGGTGCGAACCAACCCACACAGCCATTTCAGGACCAATCTGCGGAACACCGGTGGCCATGCCGTTAAATTCAACCGCTTCACCGGTCAGGTTGGTGAACTGCCAGATGCCGTTCCACACCATGCCAACCGCGCCGGTTTTGAAGGCATTGAGTTCGGCGTCCACTTCGAGATTGGGCTCGGACCATTGATCCTGGGCTTGCTTCATCCAGGTCAGGGCCTGCACACCAGCTTCGCTGTTCCAGGTGGCTTCGCTTCCGTCTTCGCTGAACTCACTGCCGCCGTACTGATGCAGCAGCATCTGGAAGATCTGCTGGACGGGGAAGCCGGTCGTGATCATGAAGCCGTAATTACCCTCTGTGCCAGCCACAGCGTCAGCGGCAGCGGTGAACTCTTCAGCGGTCATGGGGGCAGCCGCAACACCAGCGGCTTCAAACAGGTCGGCATTGTAGAAGGCGGTCATGGGGTGAATATCGAGCGGGATTGAGTAACGCTGTCCGGCGACTTCACCAGCGGCCCAGATGCCGGCAGGGAAGTCATCGCCGGAAACGCCGATCTGTTCGACGATGTCATCAATGGGGCGCAGCACGTTTCGGAAAGCCTGGGTGGCAACCTGATCGGCGTGCACAATGGCCACGTCGGGCAGGGTGTCAGAGGCGGCGGCGGTGGTAAGCTGCGTATAGTAGTCGGGCTGGCTGTTCATGGTCACCTGGATGTTCGGATGCTCAGCATTGAAGGCATCCACCATCTGACCCATGTACGGGCCGTCCGGGCCGGTGAATGGGTTCCAGTAGGTTAACTGCACGGTTCCGCAGCTGTCGTCCAGCGCCATGCCATCACCAGCGGGGGCTTCTTCCCCCTCAGCGGGAGTCTCGCCCTCGGTGGGGGTTTCGGCTTCGCCTTCGGCGTCTGCCGGGGTTTCGGCTTCAGTTTCGCCAGCGGCCGCCGGGGTTTCGGTTTCCTGGGCGGCTGGCTGGCAGGCTGCCAGAACCAGGCTCGTCACCAGCAACATAACCAAAATGGTCAAATTAAACTTCTTCATGCTTCTTTTTCTCCTCGTCAGGATCCTTACAGATTTTTTTGATTGGTTGCGAAATGGAATGAATGTATCCCCGCTGTTTGCCATCACCTCCTTGTTATGAAATGGGATTACCCGCGTGCATATGCCAGCCGTAGCGATAGGTCCTGCGGGTAATTGCCAAACCGACGACCAAACAAATTGATACCACCCACGTTGTGCGCGGTTTCTTTTACGCCGATGCGGACATCAATGGATTGGCTGGGTTTCAGGTTGAGGTCGCGAATCTTCAGATCGGCAGCGCGCATTCCGTCTATGAAGCAGCCGGTTTGCGTGACCTTCCAGATTTTCATCAAGCCGAACTGGGTGTTCTCGATATCCCACCAATCGGGTGTCAGCGCTCCACGCTGTCCCCCAAAATCCCCCGGGCTGGTCCACGTGCCGATCTCGGTGCCATTAATCCAGACAGTAATATCAGATGGCCACTCTTCCCTGCAGAGCGGGGCCTCGGAACAGACTTCGAAACTGAGTTCAAGTGACTCCAGGGTGGCATCCGGCGGGAGACGATTGGGAAAACGGTATTCCACATGGCCGGAACGAAACCATAACAACTGGGCGTAAATGCGGTCTGGTTCGTAAAAACAGGTGGGCTGGTCCAGATGACCAATGATGCCCATCTCGCCCACCAGCCCGCAGGTGGGGGTAACGTTGGCTTCGCTGTATGCCCCGATGGGCATGGAAACTTCGATGGAGTCTTGATTGGCGGTGTTATCCACCGGTAACTGGATGATCACCTGGTCGTAAATGCGCGCGCACACCTTCTTGAGCCCGCGCGTGGATGGTTGCAGATCGGTTTTAATCAAACCAGCGCGTTCGAGGATGTTGATGTGCTGGGTGGCGGTGGTGAAGGGCAGGTCAAGCGCTTCGGCAATCTCCAGCACTGAACAGGTGTGCGTACCCAGAAAACTGAGAATTGCCAATCTTTTATCAGAGCCGAGCGCCTTCGAGACTGCTTCCAGCGCTTCGAGGTTTCTTGGAATGGCAGCCAGATTGAGTAACCTGCCAGTATGTG
Source organism: Levilinea sp. (assembly GCA_034429695.1). Lineage (GTDB taxonomy): Bacteria > Chloroflexota > Anaerolineae > Anaerolineales > Anaerolineaceae > DAOUGC01. The sequence goes on along the minus strand of DAOUGC010000091.1, from coordinate 21,735 downwards.
GTGCGGGAAGATTGCTGTTTTCATCAGTCATGGTTTCTTCGCTCCGCCGTAAAAGAAACGTAAAATTATGTATCTTTATATAAAAGTATATAGCATTAATTGGGTTTGTCAAGCAGGCGGACAAAGAATGTGACCTTTTAGACAAGCATAAACGAGCCATTCATTAACGGAAATCAGGGATTCCCCTTTTGTGCAGGGGGGAATCCCTGATTCCTATTTATTTTGCCGTTTTATTACATCAAAAGCTGGTTAGAAGATGCGCGTGATCACCAGTTCCAGAATCAGCCCAACCAGGAACCACAGCCCATAAGAGCGGTTGTGGTAAAAGGCGGCAGCCACGTACCACAGCGGCCAGGTATCGGGTGGATAATCTGTGGGGGGAGCAGCCGGACGTGGGTTCGAAAAGACCCGGTAAACCCGCGGAAAGGTCAACAGTGAGAGAAACACCAGCAACATGACCGGGCTGAAATAGCCGGTAATCACCAGATAAATAATGGCAAGGTATTGAACGGCCACCATGCCCAGGGCGGTGTAACGGGCAGCCGTTTCGCCCAGCAGCACCGGAAGGGTGTGGATGCGTTTGGCTTTATCTTCCTTGAGCTTGTCGATATGCTTGCCAAAGATCACCATGGTGGTGCCCAGCGCATACGGCAGGCTGGCAATGGCGACGTTCCAGTCCCACGTGCCGGTGATTACGTAATACCCGCCGCCGATCATCAAAGGTCCCCACACCAGGATCACGGCGATTTCACCCAAACCAATATATTTGAGCGGCCAGGTGTAAAACAGCACAAAAAAGGCTCCGGCCGCCAGCAGACCCAGCGCCAGCCAGCCGCCCGAGATGACCAGCGGAATACCGGCCAGCAGGGCAATGGCGCCGGTGACGGCGGCGTATACCAGCAGTTCGCGCAGGCTCATCAAGCCCTGTTGCAAGGGCTGCGGACCGTACTGGGTACGAAAGTAGTTGTTTTCGTCCACGCCGCGTTTGTAATCGGTCAGGTCATTGAGCAGGTTGTTGGTGGCATGCGCGAAGATCAGGCCGACTGCCAGCAGCGCCCAGCGCCCCAGGTTAAATTCACCTGCGCGGATGGCAAGCAGCCCGGCGATGGCAGCCGAGATAAACGTCATGATTAATACAGCCGCACGGGTGGAGATCAACCAGCGCGAGATGATGTCCAACTGATCCCATTCACTTTTGCTGATGCGCGGGATGACCTGCAAGGCTTTTTTCCACATGGCGAAATTCATCATATACCTCTTCCAATTATGCTAATTATCACCTTTATTATAGTAATATCTGCGGCAAAAAGCATCCATCCGCATATCGCCTTTACGGGTGAAATGTTGTTCATCCTCAGTTGGATAAAGGGGAGGGTTACGCGCGTCTGGCAGGCAGCGGCAGCACCACCCGGTCTTCATCGGGACCGCCCAGTGTGAGCACCTGTGCGGGATGGTGGACAGCCAGCCAGGCGGTCTGGGCGCACAACATGGCAGCCAGTTCAGCAGTCGGGTGGATGTCCTGCATGGGCAGGGCGGAGTGCATCAGGCGGTGACGGGTGATTTCTTCAAAGAACAGGAAAGGGTCGTTCATGGGCAAACCCTGTTCGTACAACAGGATCTGGCGTTGCAAACGACCCTCCAGTGATTCGGGTGCGTACAGGGTGCAGCCGGCGAGCGACTGATAAGCGGCTTCCACCGGTGTTTCCATCCACTGGCAGTCCCCTTCCGCCGGATATGCCTGATAGCCGATCTCCTGCAGGCGGCGGTACAACAGCAGCCCGCGGCGCGCCCAGGCGGGGCAGCGATCCTCCACTGGCGCTGGATGAAACGGAAGTTCGCGCTCGGCAAGCAGGCGCTCAACCGGACGGGTGGAGTGGGCGGTTTCCTCAACCGGCGCAGGACTGGCAGGCGCACTCAGGCTGATCACTGCGCTGCTCTGTCCTGCGGCAAAAAACAGCACTTCCTCCATCTGCCCCTGTCCAATCGCCAGCGTACGGCGATCATTATCGTAGGCAATGTAGGTAAAACCGCGTTTGCCCGCGCCAACATGAATTCCCATGAACAAATTTGTCTGTGATGGCATATTCAACCCACAGTACCGGGACAAACCCCGAAAGTCATTCCTGATGCACGTATTTCGTCCAATTCACACCCCGTCATTAATCGGAGGTGAACGGACCACCAAGGACCTTATGCGGTGCGCAGTTTGCGACCAACTCCGACGCGGCTGAGCACCAGCAGGAACAGCACCACCGCTGCGGCGGCAAATCCAGCCACGTTCAAGACCGGCTCTGCCTGCCAGCGTACTGAAATACCCGAGAACGCCCAGATCAGAACCAGCAGATAGGCGATATCAGAACGGGTGAAAGCCATCAGTCCGGCAATGACCACGCCCGCGGCAAGCAGAACCACGGTCCATGTCTGGCCGCTGAGGGGGGCGCCATCCCATACCAATGAAAGGACGGCTGTGGCGTTGGCAATGGTCGCGACGGTGATCCAGCCGAGGTAAAGGCTGATCGGAACGGCCAAGGTCCAGGTTTCGATGGTCTTGAAGGTTCTCCGACCAATGTTAAGGCGCAGGTAGATGACCAGCAGGACTGCCAGCAAAGCCACGATCACCACCAGGGTGGCGGCGTACAAACCGTAATGCCACAGGTAGATCCATGCGCCGTTGAGAACACTGCTGAGCGCCACCCACCACCCGCTCTTACGGAAGGTCTGGTCGCTGCGTTTGGACGGCAGGCTGTGGACCACGGTATAGGCAAGCAGCCCCAGATAAATCACGCCCCAGATCGAAAAGACATAACCGGCTGGGACAAAGTAGACACCGAAGCTGTCTGATATTTCACCGGTGGTGCGGTTGTTGAGCGGCAATGCATTTGCCAATGCGTTTGAAATCAAAGTAAACAGGGTGGTAAAGATAACCGCAAATTGTCTGAATAGATCTTTGTTCATTTTCTCCCTTTCTCTCCTGCTTTACTCATATGAAATGGTGTTGTCGGCAAGCCATTTCACCTTGAGGGGGATAAATTAAGATGAATTTACTTAATATTAGCATCATTTCCTTCTTTTCGCATTCATGACTCTCGTTGTGGATGATTCTCGAAAAAAACCGAATATGTCGTCGGTGTCTGCACGGTATGGGGAGGCTTTCTTGATTGATCCCTGGCATCTTTTTTGACTATAAAAGTTGGCTGCGATATACTAAATGGGTCACTCTCTGTGTTGGAGAGCCATTCACAGTTTGTTAATCAGAAAGTCTCATGAGGAGGTTTTGCATCTATGGCGCTGGAAAATGCTTTCAAGCTCACCTATGCCACCATGTTCAACCCGCCGGAAGAACTGCACACGCGGTTTGATGAGGCGCTCGCGAATTTAAGGAACAACCTCGGCAAAGAGTACGGCATGTTCATCAATGGACAGGACCGTTTTGCCGCGGAGAAATTCGAGGATCGTGCTCCCGCCAACACCGACGTGGTACTGGGTGTGTTCCAGAAGGGCACCACGCAGGATGCCAACGACGCGATTGAAGCCGCGTATCGGGCTTTCCCCAAATGGAGCCATACGCCGTGGCAGGAGCGCGTTGCCATTGTTCGCAAGGCTGCCGATTTGATCGATGAGCGTATATATGAAATCGGCGCGGTGATGGCCATGGAAGTGGGCAAGAACCGCATGGAAGCCCTGGGCGACGCTGCGGAAACCGCGGATTTGCTGCGCTACTCCTGCTCTCAGATGGAAGCCAACAACGGTTATGTGGTCGAGATGGGTTCCGACCCGCTGGTGGGGTTTGTTTCCACCAACACATCCGTGCTGCGTCCATACGGCGTTTGGCTGGTGATCAGCCCGTTTAACTTCCCTGCGGCGCTGTCCGGCGGGCCCACCGGGGCTGCGCTGGTGACCGGCAACACGGTGGTGCTCAAACCTGCCTCCGATACCCCCTTCACCGTGCGCCTGCTGGCTGAGTGCCTGCGCGACGCGGGTATTCCGGAGGGTGTGTTTAACTTCGTCACCGGCGGCGGCAGCACCGTGGGTCAGGCGCTGGTGGATAACCCGCATGTGGCCGGTGTTACCTTCACCGGCTCGCTGGGTGTGGGTATGGGCATTTATCGCAATTTTGCCCAGTCCACCTGGGTGCGCCCCACCATTTTGGAACTGGGCGGCAAGAACCCTGCCATCGTCTCACGGCATGGCGACCTTGAAGCGGCAGCCATCGGCATTGTGCGATCAGCCTTTGGTCTGCAGGGACAAAAATGCTCGGCCTGTTCGCGGGTATACATTGAAGAACCCGTTTATGACGAACTGGTGGCGCGTGTGGTGGACCTGACCAACAAACTGGTGATTGGCGACCCCACTGATCGCCGTGTAAACATGGGCCCCGTGGTCAACCGCAGCTCGTATCGCGATTTCCAGAGCTTCACTGAGGAGCTTAGCCAGGCAGGGCGTTTCCTGACCGGCGGCAAGGTGCTCACCGAAGGGGACTTTGGCAAGGGCTACTTCTGCGCGCCAACCCTGGCGGAACTCCCCACGGATCACCATTTGTGGAAGACTGAGATGTTCCTGCCCATCACCACCCTGACGCGGGTGAAAAACCTGGAAGAAGCCATGCAGATGGCAAACGATGTGGATTACGGCTTGACCGCGGGCTTCTATGGAACCCAGGAAGAAGTGGACTGGTTCTATGACCGCATCGAAGCCGGTGTGACCTATACCAACCGTCCGCAGGGCGCAACCACCGGTGCATGGCCTGGCTTCCAGCCCTTTGGCGGCTGGAAAGGCTCTGGCTCAACCGGCAAGAACGCCGGCGGCGTTTACTATCTGCCGTTGTACATGCACGAGCAGATCCGCACCCGCGTTCGCAAAGCATAAATGATTGAAATGGAGGGGACGGCGCCACTGCCGTCCCCTCTTCATATCTTCACCCCGTAGAGTTGACACATGGTTTCAAGAATAGGCATCTTTTTCATTCTGGTGGGCATTGCCTGCCTGCTATTGTTCCTGTATTCCGATATGGTAAAAGCGCCGCAAATCATGTTGCTGGTTGCGGCTGTATTCCTGCTTGGCACTGGCACGCTCATGCTTGTCACCCGTCCGGCTCCACCCCCGCCGCCGTCCAGCGGTCGTTTCCGCCTGCTGAAAAAGCGTGGCAAACAGGAAAAAAAGGACAGCCGTCCCCATTAATACGGATGTTTGCACGTTGATGTTGACCTCCAGGAAGTAGTAGACTGGGGTACAATGATTCTGGTAGCTTGATCCCCCCTTCAGGAATTGGATATGTCAAAACTCTGTTCTCTCACCGAAGCCGTGCAAAGTTACGTCCACGATGGTGATGTGGTGTATGCCGCCGGCTTTACGCATCTCATCCCGTTTGCGGCAGGCCACGAGATCATCCGGCAGGGCCGCAAGGATCTGACCCTGGCGCGCGCCACACCCGACCTGGTCTATGAAATGATGGTGGCGGCTGGAACAGCACGCAAACTGATCTTCTCATACGTTGGCAATCCGGGCGTTGGCTCGCTTCGGATAGTCAGAAATTTGCTGGAAACCGGAAAACTGGAGTGGGAGGAATACTCCCATTACTCGATGATTTCGCGTCTGCAAGCCGGGGCCAGTGGACTGCCCTTCATGCCCATGAATCAGACCGCTGCCACCGACCTGGAACACAGCAATGCACAGTACCGCCGCGTGATCGATCCGTATTCAGGCAGGGAGGTGGTGGTTGTGCCTGCCCTGACGCCCGATGTCGCCATTGTGCATGTTCAACGCTGCGATGCGGCTGGCAATGCCCAGATCTGGGGTATTGTGGGTGAGCAAAAGGAAGCCGCGTTTGCCAGCAAGCATGTGATCCTGACCACAGAGGAAATTGTGGATGAAGCCATCATCCGCTCTGATCCCAACCGCACGTTGATCCCCGGTTTCATTGTGGATGCAGTTTGCCATGTGCCTTACTGCGCGCATCCTTCCTATACCCAGGGTTACTACGACCGCGACAACGTCTTTTATCTCAACTGGGACAAGATCAGTGAGAGTGAGGAAGCCGTGCAAGCCTGGCTGCAGGAGTGGGTGTACGGGGTAAAGGACCGCGCGGAATATGTGCGTAAACTGGGCGAAGATACCGTTGAACGCCTCAAGGTGGTCGAACGTCTGAGCTGCCCGGTCAACTATGGAGCTTACTGATATGGAATACAACGCGACTGAACTGATGGTGGTCAACGCTGCCCGGCTGCTGCGAGATGGCGACGTGGTGTTTGTGGGGGTGGGCATCCCCAACCTGGCGTGCAACCTGGCGCGCCGCACCCATGCCCCCAACCTGTTGATGATCTACGAAGCCGGTGTGGTGGGCGCGCAACCCAACCGTCTGCCGCTTTCCATCGGCGACCCCACCCTGGTGAGCGGCTCATCGCTGGTGTGCAGCATGTACGATATCTTCTCGCTGTATCTGCAGCGCGGCAATGTGGATGTGGGTTTCCTGGGCGGCGCACAGATTGACCGCTTCGGCAATATCAATGCCACGGTGATCGGACCCTACGGGCAGCCCAAGGTGCGCCTGCCCGGTTCAGGCGGGTCCATGGAAATTGCAGCCTGGGCAAACCGCTGCTACATCATCACCCCGCATCAAAAGCGGCGCTTCCCCGAGAAGGTGGATTTCGCCACTTCAGCCGGCAGCAGCCCTGAACTGCGCAAGCAAGCCGGGGCGCGCGGCAAGGGTCCTCAGGCGGTGGTGACCAATTTGGGCATCCTGACCCCGGATGAAACTGGTGAAATGGTGCTGACTGCCGTGCACAGCGGCGTGGACCCGCAACAGGCGGTGGAAAATACCGGCTGGGCGCTCAAGGTTGCTGGAAACCTGGCATCCACCCCGCCGCCCACCCCTGAAGAACTGGGCATCCTGCGTAATGAACTGGACCCCGACCATATCTATATCTAAATCCAAATCAGATATCATTCAAAAAGCTGCCCATGGATAACCCGGGCAGCTTTTTTGCTCGTGAGGATCGGGAAAGCAGGGTAAAATTAGGTTTATGAATACCGGAGAAATCATTGCTGTTATTTTACTGACCATGCTTTTCACCATTGCTCTGGCGTTGCACGAAATAATCTCCGTGGCGCGAAGGACCTGGAAGCAAAAGTTGGATTTCTTTGACCGTCATCCGGTTGACCCGAATGACATTGTCATGCTTGGAGACAGCCTGAATGACCTGACCCGCTGGGAGGAGTTGCTGCCCGGTATTGAGGTGAAAAACAGGGGTATTTCCGCGGATACTTCCAAGGGGGTGCTCAGGCGGCTGGATGACGTAACCACAGGGAAACCGGCAGCCGTGTTCATCATGATCGGCACCAATGACCTGCCGTGGTATATGCTGCGTAAGGATGCGGACATCCTGGAAACCTACCGCCAGATCCTGAACCATTTCAAGCAGGAAACACCGCAAACCCGTGTTTTTGTGCAGTCCATTTTGCCGCGCCAGCGCAAGTTTGACCGCCGCATCCGCCATATCAATTCACAACTTGAAAAAATGGCCGGGGAGTTCGGTTACACCTATATCGATCTCCATTCGCATTTTGTCACTCCGGACGGTTCTTTACGACCCGAATTAACCAACGATTCACTGCATCTGCTTGGAGTGGGCTACGACATCTGGGTGGAGCAGATCCGGCCGTATGTGGATGAAGTGATGGCGGAAGTGGAACAAACCTCTGCCGGAGCCACCCGCGCCTGATGTTTTGATTAACCTTGCTTAACACCACGCTATAAGGCGTGGTGTTTTTGTTTGCAATGCTGCAAAGTGGGGAAAATTATCGTACATTTTTACTCTGAATGGGGTTATATTGTGTGACTTCCGGTGAATTTCATCGGAACTGCCGGAACAACAATGCACCCCCGGCCTGCTCCCATGCCATTCACAATGGGTCATGCAGTCCGGTCACAGTGAAGGCAGGCAGAACCTTACCGCAGAATATAACCAGAGTGCGCTGGTAATGTGACCGGTGGAGCATGGTGGAAAATTCATCACCGGGTAAACTGTAGAAGTTATCAGCCATTTCATTCTTTATTTTTCAAAAGGAATCATTCATGATCTTATCCCGTATGTTGTATTTTGCCTCGAAGCCAGTTGTGGGTACTTACACCGACACCATGCTGCAAATGAATGTGCGTTTTTATAGCAAACTGCCGGATGGCCCCAAGATCATCGCGGCCAACCATCCTTCCACCACTGACCCGTTTTTTGTGGCTTCCATGATCCGCCAGCAGGCGTTCATCCTGATCAACAATGTCTTGTTCCAGGTTCCGGTGCTGGGTGAATATCTGCGCCGTTCAGGGCATATACCTGTAAAGGCAGGTGAAGGCCAGCAGGCGGTGGATACCGCCATACAACGGTTGAAAGAAGGACGTACGGTCATCATCTTCCCTGAGGGGGCACTGAGTCCGGCTGAAGGCGGGTTCCAGTCAGCGCGTACTGGTGTTGGACGTCTGGCACTGGCTTCCGGTGCGCCGGTTATTCCGGTGGGTATTCACCTGGTGCGCGACCGCTGCCGGGTGATCCGCTCCACGGTAAGCGGCAAGGATGAATACGGCCGCTGGTATCTGCAAGGACCTTACCACGTGACAGCCGGAAACCCCATCTATTACAGTGGTGACGTGGAAGACCGTCCCAGGGTTCGGGCTGTATCGCAGAGTGTCATGCACCACATCATCGAGCTGGCGCATGAAAGCGAAGAGCGCTACAACCAGCGCCACCCCATCAACGGAATGCCCTCCACCACGTTCTAATCGGCACCGGGTTCGTACTCATCAGCTTCGTCATCATGGCGAAGCTGTTTTGTTTGGCTGCCCACACCTTACGCTTTTGGTACAATTGTATGGACCGCAGCATGGCGGGAATTGGAAAGGGTGGTTATGAGTGCGAATATCGAAGTGCTGGTGACGATCAATCTGTCAGATGGTTTGGTGGAGAAGCTCAAGCAGGTGTCTCCACAATTAAAGCTATCGGTACATCCGGCCAGGCGTGCGGACGAAATACCGGCAGAGGTGTGGAAGCGCACCGAGGTATTGTATACATTCAATCTGCTGCCAGAGCCGGACAAGGTTCCCAACCTGCGCTGGGTGCAATTCCATTCCGCTGGTATAGATGCGCTGCTGTCATCCCCTTTGTTTCAGCGCACTGACATTCTTTTTACCACGTTGAGCGGGGCCGCCGCGCCGCAGATGGCTGAATATGTGTTAATGATGATGCTGGCGCTCGGACACAAAATGCCGCAACTGCACCAGCATCAGGCGCGCGCTGATTGGCCGCGTGAACGGTGGGAGCAGTTTTTACCGTTTGAGCTGCGTGGAAGCACGGTGGGGATTGTGGGGTACGGCAGCATCGGGCGTGAACTGGCTCGCATTCTGCAGCCGTTCGGCATGAATATTCTGGCTGCCAAGCGGGATGCCATGCACCCGGCCGATACGGGTTATGTACATGAGGGTCTGGGGGACCCTGAGGGGGTTTACTTTAACCGTCTGTATCCCATTGAAGCCTTGAACTCCATGTTGCGGCAGTGTGATTTTGTGGTGGTGACCGTGCCGCTGACCGAAAAGACCCACAAGTTGATCGGTGAGGAGCAATTCAAAGCGATGAAACCGGGCAGTTATCTGGTGGATGTCAGCCGGGGGGATGTGGTGGATGAAAAGGCATTGCTGTCTGCCCTGCAGGAGAACCGTATTGCCGGTGCTGCCCTGGATGTCTTTGTTGAAGAACCGCTGCCTCCCTCCAGCCCGTTCTGGAAGTTGCCCAATGTCATCATCTCCCCACATATTGCGGGAATCAGCCCGATGTACAAAGACCGGGCGGTTGATTTATTTGCGACCAATCTGGAGCGGTATCTTAATGGTTCCTCGCTTTTCAATCGGTTTGAACCGGAGCGGGGGTATTAATCACAGGGGAAGTGAATCATGGATGCCAAAAAGCGGTTTGACCTGGTGCTGTTTGACCTGGGGGATACATTAATTTATTTTGACGGTAACTGGGGCAGGGTCTTTTCAGCCATGCACAACCGGTTGGTGGATGAATTACTGGCTTGCGGATTAATGTGCACCCGTCAGGATCTGCTGCTGGATTTTCAGGAGCGCATGCGCATCTATTACGAGGAACGCGACGCCAGTGAAGTGGAATACACCACCCTGCAGGTGTTGACCGATATGTTGCACGAGCGGGGAATATTCTCACTGGATGATCAAGCCATTCAGCGGGTGGTGAACGCCATGCACACCGTCTCGCAACCGTTCTGGAAACTGGATGAACACAGCCAGCCGATGTTGGGTGAGTTAAAGGAACAGGGTTACAAAATCGGTTTAATCTCCAACGCCAGCCATGCCCAGGATGTGCGCGAATTGCTGGAGATCCACCGCCTGCAACCTTATTTTGATCTGGCAATCATTTCTGCGGAGTATGGTTATCGGAAACCCCATCCGGGCATCTTTAAGCAGGCGCTGGATCAGAGTGGTGTGTCTGCCGGGCGGGCGGTGATGGTGGGGGATACCCTTGCGGCGGATATTCGCGGAGCCAAGCGATCTGGCATTGCGGCGGTGTGGATGCACCGTTATGCCAACCGTCCGGATAATCGCCGCATGGAAACTGAAATCAGGCCGGATGCAACCATCGAACGGTTAAACGAACTACCTGAATTGCTTCAAAACTGGAATTTCTAACCCCCCAGACTTGCTCTGCCTGCAGTCAATTGGTGATAGAATGATCTGCTGTGCAGAACCCCCGACGACTCTTTCCATATATTGCTCTGATCACCGGCGTACTTGGGCTGTCCATGTCCAGCCTGTTTGTGCGCTGGTCTGAAGCCCCCGGTACGATCACATCCTTTTACCGCATGTTGGGCGCAACCCTGTTTCTGCTGCCGGTCTACATCCGCCATCAACACATGCGCCAGCGTGGGAATCCTCCCCAGGAAAAGCCAGCCTTGGCGGATCGAATATTGATACCGTTGGCGTTGGTATGGATGCCCCTGCTGGGCGGCCTGTTTGTTGCCATGGACCACACCTTTTGGAGCATTGCGCTTGGCATCACCCGTGTGGCAAATGCCACCTTGATTAACAATCTGGCGCCGTTGTGGGTGGCGTTATTTGCCGTGCTGATCTGGAAGGAAAAACGCCCTGGGCGTTTCTGGATTGGACTGGTGTTGACACTGCTGGGGGCGGGGGTGGTGTTTGGCAACACGCTGGTTGAAAACCCGTCGTTCTCATTTGGCGATGTGCTCAGTCTGTTTGCCAGTTTCTTTTATGCTGCCTATTACCTGGTGACGCAACGCGCAAGACAGGTATTCAACACCCTGCCTTACGTGTTCTGGACGTGTGTTGCGGCGACGCTGGCTTTGTTTATGGTCAATATCGTCTGGGGACAACCCTTCGGTGGGTATTCCACCACCACCTGGCTGATCTTTCTGGCAGCGGCATTATTCTCGCAAATCGGGGGGTATTTCTCGGTCAGTTATGCGCTTGGACATCTGCCAGCGGCACTGGTTTCCCCCACCATGATTGCCCAGCCGGTGTTGACTGCGTTGCTGGCCATTCCGCTGGTGAATGAACCGCTCACCGCCGGACAGGTGGCAGGCGGCATCATCACCCTGGCTGGCATTTACATGGTCAACCGCACCTGATCCTCTTCATTCTTTTTCAGCAACGAGAAAAAGGCGTTCACCACGGCAGGGTCAAACTGAACCCCGCTGTTTTGCCTGATGTAGTCAATCACCCGATTGCGTTCCCATGCCGGGCGGTAGGGGCGGTCAGATAACAGGGCATCCCACACGTCAATAACCGAGAACACCCGCGCAGCCAGGGGAATTTCTTCCCCCTTCAACCCACGCGGATAGCCAGTGCCATCCCATCGTTCGTGATGACAGTAGGGAATATCCAGTGAAGGCACGAGGAACTTGATGCTTTTAAACATCTGATAGGCATACACCGGGTGCATGCGCATGACCTCCCACTCCTGCGCGTCCAGCGGTCCCGGTTTGAGCAGGATGTGGTCGGGAATCCCCATCTTGCCGATATCATGCAGGAGTGAACCGCGCCGCAGGAACATTAATTGTTGCTCATCCATGCCCATCATATGCCCCAGGGCAACAGTCAGCTCCGTTACGCGTTGAGAATGACCCTCTGTTTCCCCATCACGCAATTCCAGTGCGCGCGCCCACCCGACGATGGTGGCATCGTAGGCTTCGGTCAGCTCCAAATTGAAGCGTAAAATTTGCCGTTCGGCGTTCTTGCGGTCGGTAATGTCCTGAAAAATTGCCATCCCCCCGCTGATCTCCTGCCCGGCGGGTTTGAAGGGAGCTGTGATCAATTGAATATAGCGGCTTTCTTTATCGAATGGATGAAATTCACCCTCGTACTGACCATTGCGCCCTTCCAGTGCAGCAGTAAGTGCGATCAGTAGATTGGGGTTGGTCATCAAGGTTAGCAAATCCCTTCCAACCAGCGTATCTTGATTGCCCTTTAGCTGGCGGAGAACGCGATCATTGACATCAGTGATTCGAAAGGCTGTGTCGTAATGGATGATGCCCACCGGCGCCTGTTGGAATAACAACCGGTAACGCTCTTCGCTTTCCCGCAACTCGCTGGTACGCGCCTTCACCAGCCCGCGCAAAGACCATGACCACGCCATGGTCACTGTGAACAGAACAAAAATAAGAATCAGACCGTATGCATAAAATTGAATGGATTGCCAGGCGCTTTTTTGTTCATAAACACCAAACCAATCTTCATAGATGTCGCGGTACTGGCCGTTGGTTTTGATGATATTGAGGCCTTCATTCATCTCCCACAGGAGTTCCTGGTTGCCTTCAACCACGGCGAACCCATACGGAGTGGGCAGCAGATTCAGATTCAATGTGATGATATTGGTGATGCCAAGCTGGTCTGAAAAATACAAGCCCTGCATTTTATTCAGCAAGGCAGCATCCACCTGACCACTTTCCAACAATCTTAAGGCATCAGGTACATTCCTGACCAGTACAATCTGCCCCTCCACCGACTGGCGAAGCAGAAAATCATGCATCAAGCCGCCTTCCTGAACTGCGATGCGAGCATGTGTAGCCTCGGTAAGCGACTTGATGGGAGAACCATTGAGGGTAAACAGGTCAAAAGAGACCTGACTGTGGGAAATGGAAAAATCATACAGGCTTTCGCGTTCAGCCGAGTATGCCATACCGCCCAGCATATCCAACTTCCCGTTTTCAAGCTGCGTACGAACATCCTTCCAGGGTCCCAGGCGGAATTCGACCTCCAGCCCCATGGTTTTTGCCGCAGCCCGCACCAGGTCGATATTAAAACCGGTGGGTTGGCCATTTAGCAGATATTCGTAAGGTGGATAATTGTGGTCGCCGCCCACCACGATCACCCGCCCGGAAATGGCGGGTTCGGGTGAACCGGGTGTCTCTGGCATGCGGGCAAGGATCAGCCGGACAACAATGACCGGCAGGAGGATAATGACGGTGGCCAGCAGAAAGAATTGTAGATATGGTAACCAGAGGATGCTTCTGGTCATCGCAGTCCCTCTGACATGGTTTGTAATGAGTCAGGCATATTCAACCGGATGGTTATGTCCCCCCTGTCACAATCATCCTGTTCCTGGCATAATAATCACTTCCGTTATCATTTTATTCACCCTGCCGTAAAGATGCAATTAATATTGTGTGAAAGCTGGAATAACAATCTGTCATCGTGTTTCGCCTCATGCTGACCCCAATTGGTTCATAAACTTTTTGAACGTGTTAAAATACAGACATGGATCTGTTTGATCAGGCAATGAAGAACCGCATGGAGCAGGAAGCCCCCCTGGCTGCCCGTATGCGTCCGAGAAATCTGGACGAATTTGTGGGTCAGGAGCATATCATCGGACAGGGCAAGTTGTTGCGCCGTGCCATTGAGGCTGACCGCCTGTTCTCATCGATCATCTTTTTTGGTCCACCGGGGACCGGCAAGACCACGCTGGCGCGCCTGATCGCGCAACATTCACAGGCTCATTTCGAATCCATCTCAGCGGTGCTCGCCGGTGTGCCTGAACTGCGCCGGGTGATCGGTGAAGCCACGGAACGGCGCAAGCTATACAACCAGCGCACGATTCTGTTTGTGGATGAGGTGCACCGCTGGAACAAAGCCCAGCAGGACGCACTGCTGCCGCACGTTGAAAACGGCATGGTCACGCTGATCGGCGCGACGACTGAGAATCCTTATTTTGAAGTCATCCGTGCGCTGGTGTCGCGTTCGCGCATCTTTGAATTACAGCCCCTCAGCGAAGAACAAATGGGGGTGATCATTGACCGGGCGCTGGTGGACGAGGAACGCGGTTATGGAACCAGGTCAGTCACACTGGATGACGAGGCGCGGCGACTGCTGGTTGATCTCTCCAATGGAGATGCGCGCAATCTGCTCAATGCCCTTGAGCTGGCTGTGGAATCAACCCACCCTGATCGGTCGGGAAACATCCATGTCAGCCTGCAGGTGGCCGAAGAGTCGATCCAGAAACGCGCACTGGCATATGATAAAAACGGTGATATTCATTACGACACCATCTCGGCTTTTATCAAGTCTGTGCGTGGATCCGACCCGGATGCTGCCATGTACTGGCTGGCAAAGATGCTGGGGGCGGGTGAAGACCCGCGTTTTGTCTTGCGCCGTTTGATTGTGCTTGCCGGTGAGGATATTGGCATGGCGGACCCGCAGGCGCTGGTGGTGGTTACCGCGGCGGCGCAGGCGTTTGATTACATTGGCATGCCCGAGGGGGTTTTTCCGATTGCCGAAGCCACCCTGTATCTGGCGACAGCGCCCAAATCAAATTCGGCTTTTGCCTATCACCGCGCGCTGGGTTCCATGCAATCTGAGGGAATGGGGCCGGTTCCGATCCATCTCATGGATTCCAACCGGGATGCGCAGGGGTTGGGGCATGGAAAGGGATATCTGTATCCACACGATTATCCCGGACATTTTATCGCCCAGCAGTATTTACCGGACTTTTTAACGGGTAGACAGTTTTATCAGCCATCTGAGGAGGGGTATGAAGCCCAGGTGGCAAAACGATTGGAACGCTGGCGGCAGATCCAGGCGGAAGGACTGCGCGGCAGCGGGAAATCATCGGGGGAATTTCATGACGATTCTGCTTCTGATCAGACACGGCCAAAATGATTTTGTAGGCAAGCGCCTGGCTGGCCGGTTGCCGGGTGTGCACCTGAATGAAAAAGGCAGGACCCAGGCGCGCGCCGTGGCAGATTTGCTGCGCGATGCGCCGATTAAAGCCATCTACAGCAGCCCGTTGGAACGCGCGGTGCAAACGGCTGAGCCTCTGGCGCAGACGTTAAACCTGCCTGTGCAGATGCACTCCGGCTTGCTCGAAGTGGATTTTGGCGATTGGGCGGGTAAGAGCATCCGGCAGTTGGCGCGCACCAAACTGTGGAAGGTGGTGCAGGAGAACCCGGCCGGAATGCAATTTCCAGGCGGAGAGACCTTTGCCGCTGCCCAGCAGCGCGTCACGGCTGCCATGAGCGAGATTGCCGCATGTCATGAAGACATGGATCTGGTGGCTTGTTATTCCCATTCCGATACTTTGAGACTGGCGCTGGCCTCTTTTTTGGAAATGCCGTTGAATGCCTTTCAGCGGATTGCAGTGGATACGGCTTCCATCTCGGTGGTCCATGTTGGAAAATCCCGCCCCAGCATCATCACCATGAATTATGTGCCGGGTATGAACTTCAAGCCGCCAGAACCCCGCTCGACGCGCAAGAAGAACAAACAAACGGTGGCTCAATGAACCTGAACGAAAACCTTATCCCTCAAATTGAGCCGCGGCAGTTGGCTGAGTGGCTGACATCCCTGCCGGATCTGGTTGTACTGGATGTGCGCGAAGCGGAAGAACTGCGTTATGCCCATATCGATCACCCATGCGTCATTTTCTTGCCGTTGAGCAAACTGGCCAATGGCGACACCCAGGCGCTGGCAGGAATTGGACAGGACCGAACGGTGGTGGTGATGTGCCATGTTGGTGTGCGCAGTGGCATGGTGGCAAGCTGGTTGCGCTATAACGGCTTTTTGAAAGTGTACAATCTTACCGGTGGGATCGATGGATATGCACGCGAGGTGGACCCGTCAGTGGGGCTGTATTAATCAGGGGACGAATGGACGGCTGTCAGGCTTGGGGGAGAAATCGGCGCGGGACATTGACAGGGGATTGCGCCGGTTGGCAAAAACGCAGAACAAAATCAGCGGGTAAATTTGCAATAACAGGCGGTCCACAGAGTAGTTCAGATGCCATTCCAACGGGTGCGGGGTGATGGCAAAAATGGCAACATTCCCTGCGGTGATCAGCACGATCAGCGCTGCCACATACCCCACGGCTTTGCGTTCACCGGGGCTTGATGCGGGAACGGGCATTACCGCCTGCACGGCAAGCAGTACCAGGATCGGCAGGCTCATTCCGCCAAACGTAATGATGTTTTGCCAGTAGCTTTTGAAGATCACCCCGTAGCGTTCCCAGGTTAGCAGGCTTTGCAATAATTCCGTCAGCGCCCTGCCGGCGAACAGGTCGTTGCTGACAGCGATGGTCAGTTTGAAGTGCAACAGCGCGATCAGGGGCAGGCAAACACCCGCTGCCATATACACCCAATCCAACTTATTGTGGGCGGGTTTGGAAACCAGTCCGTGAACCAGCATGACCAGCAGGATCAACAGCAAAAACAAAGCGCCTTCATTTTTTGTCCAGGCAGCCAGACCGGCAAACAGGGTACACAGCAGCGCGTACTTCCGATCTCCGTGCGCCAGATAAGCCCACAGAAAAAGACCCGCCAGTAAAAAGAACAGGCTGATGGGCACATCGGCAGTCTGGGCAACACCGCGACCGAAAAAGAACGGAGTTCCCAGGCAAATCAGGCCTGCCAGGACTCCGTTGCCCTTGAAAGTTTTCAGCCACAGAACAAGGATGAGTGGGGTTGACAGGGTGAAGATAAACGCCAATAGCGCAGGCGTGCGCGGCGTTTCCTGCCCAACCGCAGCCCACTGGCGCGCCACACTCAACGGGAGCAGCAGGGGGTAGTCGGCATGGGTCTTCCAGTTGATGGAGGTGTTGAAAGCCTGCTGCCAGTCAGCATCCTGAATGAAGATCTGGCGGGCGTGCAAATTCCAGATGGAGTAAGCGTCGAAATCGCCATGAGGATAAACCAGCGAGTGCCGGTAAAAAGCCACGGAGATTGCCGCCAGGCTTCCGATAAACACCAGCCACAGCGCAACCGACAGCCAGTTTACCGGTTTGATTTTGAGGTGGGGCAGGGCAGGACGGGCTTTCCAGACGCGGGCTGCCAGCGCCAGCGCCAATAGGGTGATGACCAACACCTCAATGAGAAAAAACCCGCGGCTGCGGGGTGTGGATGCCAGACACCATGCGTAATACAGGCAGGACGTAACGCCAATGCCGGTGACGGGTGCGATGGCAAGTTTCAAAAGGAAACGTTCAAAAAGCTCTCCCGGAAAGAAGAGAAGGGTGATCAAAACACCGATCAGGATGGGGGGTAGCAGAGTAACCAGGTTTTGAACGATCATGGTTCTTCACCTGCAAACAGGTAGATGCCCATGCCGTAACTTCCGATCATCTTTACGCCAAAGTAAGGCTCAAGCAGCGCCTCCTCATCTGGGGTAATGTTGAAATTGCCGATTACATAAGCGTGTTGTGCATTGCCGCGATCCAGCACCAGTGGGGCAAGACTGTACTGGGTGATGACGAACTCCTCATCAGAATCCACGGCATCAAAGGGCATGTTTTCCATGTCCTGCTCTGATATGTACCCAACCACGCCGCTGGCAGGCAGATCCTGCTTGATTCGTTCCAGGCGCGCCTGCCACTGGGTGACCGGGTCATTGTTGGGCCGCAAGGTCTGCCAGTTTTGCAACTCACCCCTGTATATGCTGGCAACCCAGTACAGGGCATTGGCAAATAGAAACAGAGAAACACCGGCTGAAAGGATCAACAGCAGGAAGGATGGTTTTGTTTGCGAACGGGAAAACAGATTGGGCTTCGCCATAAATGGATGATTTCATGCCAGGTTGACCGGCTTGTGGGCACCGGGCGGCATCCCCAATCATACCTGTATTTGAGCGTTTCGGGAATTGTCTGAGGAGATTTCCTGTGGGGCGGGTTTTGCAACTCCATCGGTGGATCAAGCGTATATAGGATGGCGGCAAGCAGCCGCCCATTTGAGAATCATGGAGGGTTCACATGAAGAGCATGTCCAAACCTGTAAAGAAGATCCTCACCTTTCTTGCCATCACACTGGGGCTTTCAAGCATCTATTACTACTTCATCATATCCGGCGGCACGCTGATGGTGGGGGGTGGATTGTTTGTCCTCGGTTTGATGTGGGCGCCGGGGATCGCCGGCATCATCACCCAGTTGATCTTTGAACGCAGCCTGCGCGGCATGGGGTGGAAACCCGGCAGGATCGGTTACCTGGGGTTGGCACTTGTCATTCCATTTTTGTACGGGCTTGTGGTGTACGGCATCACCTGGGCCACCGGTCTGGGCGGTTTCCCCAATCCTGAGCTGCTGGGTTACATTCGCTCCGGTTATGGGGCCACTTTACCCACCGCGGTGGTGATCCTGATCTTTGTGGTCATGAACTTCCTAATCGGGATTTTACCGGGGATTTTCTCAGGACTGGGTGAGGAGATCGGCTGGCGCGGGCTGTTTGTGCCTGAACTGGCAAAGGTGACGCGTTTCCCATTTGTGGCGTTAATCAGCGGTGTGGTGTGGGCGCTGTGGCATCTGCCGCTGCTGTTCTTCGCCGATTACAACATGGCAGGCGCGCCCACATGGTACGCCGGGATCATGTTCACCATCCTGGTGATTGGCATCAGCTTTGCGTTTGCCTGGTTGCGGTTGAAGTCGGGCAGTTTGTGGACGGCAGCCGTGATGCACGCCAGTCACAACCTGTTCATTCAGAGCGTATTCACCCCGCTGACTCTGCAAAAACCGGTTACACCCTATATCATTGATGAGTTTGGGGTGGGTCTGGCGATTGCCGCCATCGTTGTGGCGATCATCTTCTGGAGAAAGTCAAAAGAATTACCGCTTGCCGTCGAAACGGCATAATGGGTCAGGCTAAGGAGCGCGAAGAATGACGGAGTGGAAGAAGCGTTCCTGAAACTCAGTCAACGCGCGGATCTGGTCGTCGGTGTAATTCCCCCCTGGCGGCACAACCACCAGCTTGTCGTCTGCATCGTCCAGCCGCTGGATCACGGCGATGCACACACCGTGGAATTCATCCAGCTCCTCAAAAACGCCCAGTACGTAGGCGTCCAGATCTTCACCGTCCAGCCCTGGAACACCGGGCAGACAACCATAATTGACCGGATAAAGAAAACCATGCTGAGGGTGGCGGGATCCCATCGGGCGATCCATTGCCACCCTCACATGTTTTCCGATGAAGCGTGTTGCTGACGAGCCACTGCTGTCATGTTCAGCCATTGAGACCTGATTATACAGCCATGCGTTCCCACTCACTCATCAGTTCGTCCAGCTTTGCCTGGGTCTGCGCCAGTTGCCAGCCGAGCTGATGCACATGTTCGTGATTGCCCTTCTGCCCGGCTTTCTGCATTTCGCGCGACAGGCGCTGAACATCACCTTCGTGCTGGCGGATGCGCTCTTCCAGTTGGGTCAGCGCCTCCTGCTTGCGTTTGGCGTCGCGACTGTTGACCTTGATCAACGGGCGGTTGGTCAGCAGGGTCTGACGGGTCTGGTGGGGGGCAAGCACCGTGGGCAGGCCGCGCAGGGTATATTCACGGTAGCTGCCCTTGAAGATGTGCAGCGATTTGTCGCGCAGATCCCAGATCTGGGTCGCCAGGCGGTCGATCAAATAGCGGTCGTGCGATACCAGCAGGATGGTGCCGGGGTAGTTTTCCAGTACTTCCTGCAGGGCTTCGCGCGCTGGAATGTCAAGATGGTTGGTTGGTTCATCCAGCATTAAGAAGTTGGTTCCCTGCAAAGCCAGGATCGCCAGCGCCAGACGCGCGCGTTCACCACCGCTGAGGGCATTGACCGGTTTGAACACATCGTCGCCGCGGAACAGGTATTGCGCCAGATGATTGCGGGCGTCGGCGTCGTCCATGGGTTTCTGGGCCAGCAGTTCCTCAAGCACACTGCGGCTGGAGGTCAGGGCATCGTGCGCCTGGGCAAAGTACCCGATGTGCAACCCTGCGCCCATATAGACCTCGCCTTTCAGCGGTTCCATTTCCCGCAGCATGACGCGCAGGAAGGTGGTTTTACCGGTTCCGTTGGGACCCAACAGGGCGACGTTTTCACCGCGCCGTAACTCCAATTCCTTGATGTTAAACAAGACGTTGCCCGGATACCCGATGGTGACATTGTGAGCACGCACCACGATGGTCCCGCTGATGCCCGTGGTTGCCATGCGCGGTCTAATCTGCGGTGGGCGGGACATTTCGGGCTGAATGGCATTGACGCGCCGGATGGCATCGATCACGTCCAGGGGGCGATCCGCTGACAGACCCATTTCTGACCACTGTTTGCCGCTGCGCAGCGCCATGACGCCGTAGTTTTCCACAATGGCGATGTCGCGGCTGAGGCGGCGCAGCACACCCAGCGCGCGGGCGTGGGTACTGGCGCGCACCCAGTTTCGTTGCACAAAATCAGCTTCACCCTGCAGGCGGGCTTTTTCCTCCTCAAAAACGCGCTGATAATATTCCCAGCGGTCCTGCCTTTGCATGATGTATGAGGAATAGTTGCCCGAGTACAGCTCGATGCCGCTGCGTTTCATCTCCCAGATGGTGTTGACGGTGTTGTCAAGAAAGTAGCGGTCATGGCTGACGATCAGCACGGCGCCCTGCCAGTCTCGCAGCGTGTTTTCCAGCCATTCCACCGCTTCGATATCGAGATGATTGGTGGGCTCATCCAGCATGAGCAGGTCGGGCTTTTCCAGCAGCAGGCGCGCCAGCAGTGCGCGGGTTTTCTGTCCGCCAGAAAGATGGCTGAGGGGCATATCCCAATATTGTTTGCCAAGACCAAGACCCTGCAGGGTCTGCTGGATCTGTAGATCGTAAGTGTAGCCGCCTGCCTGTTCAAAAGCGATCTGCAGTTCACCGTAGCGGGTGAGCAGGTCTTCAAGCTCCTGATCGGTATGGCCATTGTGTTCCATGGCCCGCTCTAGCTCGTGCAGGCGGGACTGCATGTCGTGCAACCGGTTGAACACGGAGAGCATTTCGGCGTAAACCGTGTTATCGCGGTCGGCGAAGGCGTCAACCGCTTCCTGGCGCAGGTAACCCAACCGGCGGCCTTTGGCGATGTGCACCCGGCCTTCGGTGGGGGCATGGATGCCCGCCAGAATCAGCAACAGGGATGTTTTTCCGATGCCGTTGGGGCCAATGAAGCCAATTTTGCCATCATTGGGAACGGTAACGGTGATGCCTTTGAACAGATCAAAAGCGCCAAATGAAAGACCAACATTTTCAGCAGTGAGAATAGACATCCTTACCTCCATCAACCGCCCGTGGGATGCGGGCAAAAGAACAAAAAAGCCGCCGGTCCAATCCGCCCGCGGCTACAGATGGGGGTGAGAAAACAAAAATGCCGCGGACAGAAGCGCACCGCGGCATGAGATGGTTTGCGTATAACCAAACAGTCAACAGGTGCACTTCGACAAGGAAAACCCAACACCACCGCCCCTGACGGCGATGACGAGAGGAAC
>DAOUGC010000090.1:0-2446 GCA_034429695.1 Levilinea sp. | reverse complement strand
GCTGTGATATGGTGAATACCGGTTAATTTATCAGTCATTTTTCTCATTCCCCGAAAAAACCTTCCCCTCAATTTTGAGGGATCATAACAGGGCGCGGGCTGAATTTCAAGCAGGGTGACAGGCTTTTGTGGTCAGGCAATCCCCTGAATGCGGAGTAACGCATCCCGCGCCGCGCGCCGCGACAATCAATCAGTGCAGGGCGGGTTCGCTTTTGAACCCGCCGGTTTTACACACCCAGAGACCATCGCCCCCACTCATCTCTCGTCAAATCGGCGGCATGGAAATACACCATGCCGCCCTACAATACGAAAACCGAGCGGTCCATCGCGCGCATTCGGGATATGGCGCACGCCGCGCGAAACGACAATCAATCAGTGTAGGGCGGGTTCGCTTTTGAACCCGCCGGTTTTACACACCCAGAGATCATCGTACCCACTCATCCTTCGTTCAATCGGCGGCATGGAAATACGCCATGCCGCCCTACAATCCGAATTCGGAGAGGGTGCAGGGTGGGGGCGGCGCTTGCCGGATCAAAAAGCCGCGCTCTGGTGGGCGCGGCTTTTTGACGTGGCTTATCTGTACAAATTACTGAAGCTGCAGATTGATGTTGTTGCCGAAGTACGTGGTTTTGAGCAGGGTAAATGTACCCGTGTCGGCAAAGATGCCGTACCCGTTATTGCCCACCACCGTGCTGTTCATGACACTGGTGATATTGGTGGTGTCGGTTTCCGGGTCATTGTCCAGGTACAAACCGTCCGAACCATTTTCGATACTGCGGATGCCGTTGGCGGAGATATTGCGGAAGGCAAGCACGCTCACCCCACGCCCGCCGTTGCTCATGGCAGTAATGCCAAGCAGGCTGACCGCGCCGTTGGTTCCATCCACCGCGCCAGGGTTGCCGGTTTGAACGTCAATATCCAGGCCGCGCCCTGTATTGTCATTGGTGGTCAGACCGCGCACCTCCACACTACCGTTGCTGAACAACGCCATGCCAGATCCCACATTGTTGCTGGTGGTATTTACACCCATGCTGTTGAGCACCACAATGCCTGCCAGTGAAGGATCGTTGTTGATGACGTGGACGCCACCCTCTCCACCAGCATTGTCATTGGCAGTGATGTTATTCAACGTCACCAGACCGTGAACGGAGGCTAACAACCCACCACCCTGATTGGAATTGAAGATCGAACGGGTGATGGTGAGGGTCCCCGTACCCGACTGGGTTGCGGTCAGGTGCGCCCCGTAGGCATCCACTCCGCGGTTGCTACTGGCAGTCACGGAGTTCAGTGTGATTCCACCGGTTGCCGCTGAAATTTCCAAGCCGTATGTGAAGGTGGAATTACTTACATTGTTCCCATTGAACACACTATTGCTGACTGTAACGGGACCGTCGGAGGTCACATTTGCGCCTGCCAGGTAATTATCATTGGCGGTAACCCGCTCAATCACGACAGGTCCGTTTGAACTGAGGTAAATTCCATCGCCAGTGCTTCCTGTGAAGGTGTTGGCGCCCATGTTGCCCAGGATTTTCATCCCCGACTCATCAGAATAGAGGAACCCGGTATTACGTGCATATAGATTGCCTCCTTCATTACCGTTTGCAGTGATGTTGTTGAGCGTGATCAGGCTTGTGGTGGAAATATGCAGACCCACCCCGGTGTTGTATTCAAACTTGCTGCGCATCACCGAAACGGTGGTTCCCGCACCCGCATTAACACCGTTCACCCTGATCCCATAACCCACGTTGTAACTGGATGTGGTGGAGGCAATGATGGTTTTTCCAACGTAAGGAGCATGCATGCCAAAGCCGTCATTATCATTGAACTGGCAGTTGGTCACGGTAACAGGTGGCATCACTAATTGGGGCGACAGGTTGATGCCCACCCCGTAACCGGTCTGGGCGCTCGCACCGCTACCCTGCACCGCCAGGTTGCTTAATGAAACCAGTCCCCGCGTAGTGATCATCAAGCCATTACGCTGATTATTGAATATACCGTACGCGCTCAGGTTCTTGTTCTTGATGGTTATACCGGCAGTTCCAGTGGAGTTATCAATAAATACACCATTACCGCCGCCGTCGCCGCTGCCCGCCAGATAATGGTTCTCACGGATCAGGGTATCGGTCAGGGTCACCAAGCCTGAGGAGTAAATCCACAAACCGGTACGGTAGCCCAGGTTAAAGGTGCTGTTGATCACCGTGACGGGCTGGTTGGTTCCCAAATGGTTATCCACAAGAGCGTTATCTTCCTGATCGCTATCGCCATTATCATTGGCGGTGATGGTATTGAGCAGCACGGCGCCATTGCTGGTCACCTGCAAACCGCTGTTATCGTTATCGACAAACTGACTGTTGACCAGGCTGACACCGGCCGCGCCAGTATTGTTATCCAGGCTGGCCCCTGCTTCCTCATTATTACTTGCATATACCCGCGTCAGGCTGATGGCG
>DAOUGC010000089.1:0-17759 GCA_034429695.1 Levilinea sp. | reverse complement strand
ACATTCACATTGAACCTGTGAGAACTTGCGTCCACCGCTCAGTGGAGTTTTTCGTTTCAAAGGTTGCAAGTGGTGACGCAAAAAGCATCAAGATCGTCACCGACAATCAGGCGTTGGAACAGGCTATCAGACAGGTTTGGAAATGGTCTAACTTCTCTGCACAAAAACAGGTGATGGTGCGATATGACGCACTGTTTGGCAACCTTTTTGTGAAGGTTGAAGTTTCAGAAGGCAAGGTTTATTTTGTAAACGTTGACCCAAACCATGTAACTGATTTCGAGGTTGATCAGCGTGGTTATCTGACAAAAATCCGCTTAGATATTCCTACTAAAATTGACGATCAGGAATACGTGCATGTTGAACTTTGGGACAAAAAGTCTGACTACATGGGGGTTTGGGAATCTAAGCAGGGGGTTGGTGCTGACATCGATCAGTTGGGTGATCCCAAAGAGGTGCATTTTATCTCTGATTTTGGTTTTGACTTCATCCCATTTGTACACATCAAATTCGTAGATACCGGCGATAAAAAGGGGGATTCTTGCGTCAAACATGCAATCAGCAAGATCGATCAGGCAAACAAGGAAGCCACTCGGCTTTCAGAAATGCTTTTGCGCTTTAACAAACCTACTTTCGTGATGTCCAGAAATGCGTTTGACAAGGACGGTAAGCCACTGCCAGCACCAAAGATTAAAAACAACAATAACACGGCAAAACCGGAAGCTTTGGAGATTAACCAGATCGATGAATCTGTAATCTTTATGGATGGTGTGCAAACACTGGAAGCTATGATTCCTAACATCAACTACGCTGATGCTTTGTCAATCCTAAAAGACCTTCGTGAAGATATCGAGCAAGACCTACCGGAACTTCGCTATTATTCCATCAAGGATTCGTCCATGAGTGGCAAGGCTATCCGCTTGCTTCTTTCGGCTGCAATCGATAGGGCTGAAGAATGTCGCGGGAACTTTGTCGCGGGTGTGACCCGACTTGACGAAATGGCAATCACAATTGCACAAGCACAAGGAATCTTTAGCGGGTTAGGAAGTTTTGAGTCTGGTGATTTTGAACACGAGCTGGTTTTCCCTGAAATGTTCCCTGTGACTGTGGACGATATGGCTACCACTTTAAAGACCTTTACCGATGCGGGTCTACCCTTGCAATCAGCAATGCAACTTGCGGGCTTTTCGGAAGATGAAACTTTGCAAGCGGTGGAGCTAAAAACAAAAGAAGAAAATTTGATGGCAGACATCCTGGTTCGCACCAGTACAGCCAATATGCAAAAATAATGAAAAGGAGAAAAGAAAATGCCAAAAAGAAAAGGGTGGACTGACAACGATTATCAGAACGCAGTCAGACAGTATCTGAAAAGATTTTATGACAGACTTGACAAACAGGAAGCTTCGCAGTTTCGCTATTTAGCTAAAAAGTGGAAGGTGATCCAGAGTGAACTAAAAGACCTGATCACTGAACTATCAAAAGTAGAAGTCAAAACGCTTGACCAGCTTTACCGTTTGGGTGTCTGGCAAACATTTTTGAATCAATCAGAACAGCAAATCAAGTTTTATAGCTTCGTTGTCGATCTTAGAGTATCAGAGATGCAGGACGTTGCAATCAGGGCTGGTCTGGCATTGAATGAAAACATAGCTTATATTTTTGACGCAAGTTTTGAGTCTGGAATCGGTGAAAATGCGGTTCGAGCCATGATAGGCATGAGTTCAGAAGGTGCGCCTTTATATGATTTGCTTATGAAATCCTATCCTCAAACAGTAGAAGATATCGCTGATCAACTGATCAAGTCTACCGCTTTAGGGATTAACCCTAGAGTGACAGCCCGCCTGTTGACTGACAAACTGGATGGCAATTTCAAGCGGTCACTTCGGATTGCACGCACTGAGCAGATGAACGCATACCGTGAAGCAAGCCGTCTACAAATGGAAGCAAATGGACTTGATAAGTGGGAATGGCTAGCTGAAGACGATGCCTGTGACTACTGTCTGGAACAGAACGGAAAACAGTTTTCCACCGAAAAGGTCATGCAGACACACCCGAATTGCCGGTGTGCCATGTTGCCGGTTGTCAATGTAGGGGGTGGCTAAAAGGGCACCCCCTTTTGTGATTTGTGCTATAATGAAAAAAGTGCGGATTAATCGTCTTAAAAAGCATTTCATAAAGACGCACATTAACAAGCAAACCCTATAGTTGCTTCATATATTAACACGCCTGGGAGAAGGGTGAGTTTTTTACAATCTTATTGTTCATTGTATTAATATTATAAATCCGGTTAAAGCCGAGTTTTTCCACAGTTGTTGTTAATATATGAAAAGGGTTAGCTTGTGATGTGCAATTTTAGGAGAAAAAGAAATGGATAGCACACAGATTAACCGGATTAATCGTCTTAAATCTGATTTTCTTTTAGACAAAAAATCGCAAGCATTGTCAGATCATAGCATAAAAAGTTATGCGCAAGCACTGGAAATATTCCAAAAATTCTGTGACCAGCAAAACATCGAAAGTATTTTAGAAGTCACACCTTCGACCATCAGGGACTTTATATCTTTTCTGAGTGAGTATAAAAACTCATCAATGATCTTGACGTTTAGCATTGTCAAAATGTTCTTCACATGGGTAGAATATCAGGATAGATTGTGCAAGCCTTTTTCTGTAGGATGGGTCAGGCGACCGAATTAGATTTTCAAAGAACCTTAAGAATTGAACATCGATAGATAGACTTTGCCTGTCTGCCACTCTTCATCAATCTCCATCAGAACGGCACTAATCAGGCGCAAGCAAGAAGCTTCGTTGGAAAAGATGCTAACGACTTGAGTACGGCGGTGAACCTCCTTGTTGACCCGTTCTAAACCGTTGGTGGTGCGCAGCCTACGCCGGTGATCGGTTGGGAAGGAAAAAACCGTCAATCCTTCTGGGATATTCTTTTCCATCCAATCGGCCAGGCGTGAGGCGATTTTGGCGTACTTTTGCACCGTTTTGGCCAGGTACTGCTCGGCGGTCGCGCGGTCGGGGGCATTGAAGATGATGCGAATGTCATTGGCAACTTCGGCTTGCAGCTCCTTGCGCGGGACGTATGCCTGGGCGTTCTGCTGCAGGTGGAACTGGCAGCGCTGCCAGGGGATGCCGCCGAACACTGCCTGCCGAGCAGCTTTGAGACCGGCGTGGTCATCGCTGACGATGAGTTGCACGCCACCCAAGCCGCGTGCGACCAGGCTCTGCAAAAAGGCGCGCCAGTGGACTTCTTGCTCGCTGAGTGAGACGGAGACGCCCAAAATCCGCCGCTTGCCTTCTGGATCCACCCCGCTGGCGATCAAAATGGCCGTGTCGCGGATCTGTCCGTCCTGGCGCACCTTCTCATAACGCGCATCCAGGAACAAGTACACGATCTCGCCCAAGGGTCGCTTGCGCCAGGCAGTCAACGTTTCGTCCAAGAGGGCTGCCGCCCGGCTCACTTGCGTGGAAGAGATCTCTGTTCCGCACAACTGCGCAGTGATGGCCGCCACTTTGCGGGTCGATACGCCCTGCACGTACATCTCCGCCAGTGCCAGGCGCAAGGCCCGCTCGCTGCGCAGCCCTTTCTCCAGCGCCTCCGGGTAGAACCCGCCTTCGCGCACCTGTGGGATGTCGAAGGTGATCTCCCCTATTCGGGTCTTGACGGTCTTGGGCTTGTAGCCGTTGGCATGGCCCTGCCGGTCGGGCGAATGTTCGAACGGCGCAGCTCGCAAGTACTTCTGCCGTTCGATTTGCATGGCGGTGTTGATGACCGTGCGGATCAAATCGGGAAGCGCATCGAATCCCTGGCTGGCAATCTGTTCCAGCAGTTCAGCAGGTAGAGTACAATCGTCGGTGTAGGTCATGTGGCTGTTCCTGTGTTGGTGTGGTAACCCATAGGATACACCTGACCTACATTTTTTGTTAAGGTTCAAATCCTACAGAAACAAGAATACACTAACGAAAACTAACAGGGAGCAAAGTAAAAACTGCCTTTAATTTGCTTGAATTATTAATAAAAAAACACACGACCCTGGGTCATGTGTTTTATCAGCGGTTGATATGGTTGCTCTATTGTGCCGGGATGCGGGCACCCGCATTTCAGACATACTTGCTCTATTGTGCCAGGATGCGGGCACCCGCATTTGCGGAGATACTTGCTCTATTGTGCCAATATGCGGGCCATATCATAATATTCCATGGGCAGTTCCTTGCGGCGTGAGGTCACCTCTGAGATGGGCACGGTCTTGATTTCGCGGCCCTGCAGAGCCACCATCACGTTGGTTTGCCCTTCCATCAGGCACTCAACGGCGCGGGTGCCAAAGCGTGAAGCCAGCAGCCGGTCAAATGCGGTGGGTTTGCCGCCGCGCTGCATGTGTCCCAGAATGGAAACGCGGGTGGTGAAGCCCAGATCCATGCCGTCCAGGCGGGCGGCCAGCTCGGTGGTGCCGGGCTGATAACCCTCGGCAATGACGATGATGCAATGTGTCTTGCCGCGGGTGTAGGCAGACCCCACCATATCAGCCACATCTTCCACCGGGGTCTTGACCTCGGGGATCAGCACCATCTCGGCGCCGGTGATGATGCCAGCCTGCACCGCCAGATAGCCGGATTCGCGCCCCATGGTTTCCACCAGGAAGGCGCGCGTGTGACTTGAAGCCGTATCGCGGATCTTGTCGATGGCGTCAACGATGGTATTGAGGGCGGTATCCACACCGATGCACGAATCGGTTCCGAAGATGTCGTTATCAATACTGGCGGGAATGCCCATCACAGGCACACCCTGGGCGGCCAGCTTTTGAGCGCCGCTGAGCGAGCCGTCACCGCCCGCCACAATCAACGCGTCAATGCCGACATTGTTCATCTCGCGGATGGCTTCCATCTGCCCGCGCGGGGTGCGGAACTCCTCACTGCGCGCGGTCTGCAGAATGGTTCCGCCGCGCTGCAAAATGCCGCCCACATCACGCCTGCCCATGGGTTGGAAATTTCCGCGAATCAAGCCTTCGTAACCGTTCATCACGCCCAGTACATTCAAGCCGTGCGCCAGCCCGGTGCGTACCACCGCGCGGATGCAGGGATTCATGCCGGGGGCGTCGCCGCCGGAGGTCATCACGGCGATGGTTTTGATCTTGTTTGCCACCATTTCTCTCTCTCCTCAAGCCGTGTAAACAGCCGTGCACACACAACCGGCGCATCTGGTACCGGTAAAATCAACCTGCGTTGTGACTGGCCATCTACTGCAATTTAATGGGCTCTATTCTAACATTATCTTCGCCCACCAGTTCAACCAGCTTGTGGATTAATTCCGGATTGATGCCTGTGGTTTCATTGGGGAATTCGATCAGGTAGCCGTGACCGCCCTCGTAGATCATGACAGAGAAGTGGTCATTACCGGGGTAGGATTTTAACAATCCATATAACCGGCGCACGCGCCGTGCGCCGCGTTCCTTGTCAGTTATACTGCGCAAGATCACGGTGACCATGCGCGGCTGGGCGTCTTTTTTGTGGCCCGTCACCGCTCCGCTGAAGGGTGCGATCAGATAGGAAATGGGGACGAAGGGGTTGACCGGGTTATGTCCATCCGCGGGCAAACCGGAAGGTACAGCCAGACCGGCTTCCATCACTGGCTCGCCGCTGTGTTCGGCGCGCGGCTGGCTGACAGATTCCGGTGTATAGACGGATTTCGGCTCGGTCACCTGACCCGCGGTTGGTACGGCGGGCTGGCTGACAGAGATCGTGGCTTCAGGCTGGGGGGTGGTGTTGACGGTGTGAGCCGGGCCGGGGAGCGCATCCCAGATTTCTTCGCCGGGCGGTTCCAGGAACAGGTGCCAGTCCGGCGGGTCGTCCGGTATGCCGTCATCCGCAACGGACGGGGCGCCGGGTGTGGCCTCAGTCGTGGCGATATCCGTCGCAGCGACTTCGGGCGATGTGCGTGCGGATGCTGCAGTTGCCCCGGAGGTCTCCACTGCCACAACGGGTGGTGTGGGGGCTGCCTGGGGCAGCGGGGCAGTGTTGTGCGCTTCGCTCTGCGCTTGGACGCGCGGACGCAAGCCCTGATGTTGCCCCTGTCCGGTGGTCCCAGCGGGATTGGGTGAAGAGGTGAAAAATTCCGGCAGGTCAGGGACTTCATCCGGCGGGAGGAAATCCGGCTCAACTTCCTGCAGGGCTTGCAGCAGCGGCCCGCTGATCAGGTCTTCGCCGCCGCCGTAAGCTTCCATGCCCTGATCGGTGGGCAGGAGTTCCAGATCGACCGGCTGGATCTTGTCCACCAGCACTTTGGGGTCGCCGCCCTCATTATCCACCTTGCCTTCCACCAGCACCACGGCGTCCGGCACGATCAATGCGTTGAACTGTCCCCACGGGCGCGGGAAGATTACCAGTTCAATGTTACCGCGCAGGTCTTCCAGCGTGGCAAAACCCATCGGTTTGCCTGCCTTGCTCTGGTGCGGGCGGAACTTTGATACCATGCCGGCCACAATCACCTTGCCCAGATGGGGGACATCGCCCAGGGCGGTGGAAAAGTGCGTCACTTTGCGGCGCAGTGTGCGCAGATATGGGGATAGCGGATGGTCGGACACGTACAGGCCGATCAGCTCGCGCTCCCACTCCAGCATTTCGCGTCGATCCACCACCAGCCCGGCATCTGGCAGGATGATTTGTTCTTCCATGCCGCCCACCGAGCCAAAGAAGCTCATCTGCCCGTTCTGCAATGCTTTGAAGTGGCTGGCACTGACCGACAGGATGCGGTCGAGCGAGTCCAGCATGGCACGGCGCGAACCAAAGGCATCCAAAGCGCCCACCTTGATCAAGGATTCCATGGCGCGCTTGCCCACTGAACGCAGATCAACCCGCTGGGAAAAGTCGGTCAGGTCGGCAAAGGGACCATCCTGACGGGCGGCGAGGATCATTTGCACCGGCGCCAGGCCGACATTTTTGACCGCGCCCATGCCAAAACGGATGGCGGGTTTTTGATCGGGGCGATCCTCAATGGTGAAATCCCAGCCGGAGGTGTTGACGTCAGGCGGCAGGACTTCAATGTTCATGGCGCGGCAATCGGCGACGTAGAAAGCCACCTTGTCGGTGTCGTTCTTGGAAGCCGATAACAGCGCGGTCATGTATTCAACCGTGTAGTGGGTCTTCAGGTAGGCAGTCTGCACGGCGATCACACCGTAGTCGGCGGCGTGTGCCTTGGGGAAGCCGTAGCGCGCGAAGTTTTCCCAGTCCTGGAAGATGGCGGTGGCGATCTCCTCAGGGATGCCGCGTTCTGACGCACCCTTGATGAACTTCAGGCGGTGCTTTTCGAGCACATCGGCTTTTTTCTTGGCGATTGACTTGCGCAGGTCATCAGCCTCTGACTGGGTGTACCCGGCCATGTTGACCGCCGAGAACATGATTTGTTCCTGATAAATGGGGATGCCGTAGGTCTCTTCAAAGATCTTTTCCATCGCCTGGTGGCGGTAGGTGACCTCTTCCTCCCCGTGCATGCGTTTGATATAGGATGGGATGAATTCGATGGGTCCCGGACGGAAGAGCGCCACCATGGCGATGATGTGCGCGAGGTTGTGCGGGCGCATTTGCACCAGGTAGCGGGTCATGCCGTTGCCTTCCAGTTGAAAGACACCGGCGGTATGGCCCTGGCTGAGGAATTGGAAGGTCTCCGAGTCATCGGTGGGGATGTTGGATAGATCAAAATGCACGTTATGGCGGGCTTCGATCAGCTCGCAGGCGCGCTGCATGATGGTCAGCGTTGCCAGGCCGAGGAAGTCCACCTTGAGCAGCCCCTGTCCCTCAACGATGGACATTTCAAACTGGGACACCGTTTTGACCGGACTGTCCTCGGAACCGCTGGTGGGGCGGTGCAGGGGGATGTAATCCACCAGGGGGCGGTCGGTGATGATCACCCCGGCGGCGTGGGTACCGGCGTGGCGCACCACGCCTTCCATTTGCGCTGCCGTGTCGATTAATTCGCGTAGATATTCTTCCTGATCGTACAGGGCTTTAAAATCGGGTGCGTTTTCAAGCGCTTCGGTGATGGAAACCGGTTTGCCGGGCACATTGGGCACCAGCTTTGAGACGCGGTCCACCTCAGGCAGGGGAATGTCCATCACACGGCCCACGTCGCGAATGGCTGCGCGCGCGCCGAGCGTTCCGAAAGTGATGATCTGCGCCACCTTGTCTTCGCCGTACTTCTTGGCGCAGTACTCCATCATGTGCGCGCGGCGGTCGTCCTGGAAATCCATGTCAATATCGGGCATGGAGATGCGCCCCGGGTTCAGGAAACGCTCGAAGATCAACCCGTGTCCCAGCGGCTCAATATTGGTGATGTCGAGCACGTACGCCACCATGGAACCGGCGGCGGAACCGCGTGCGTTGTACCAGATGCCCTCACTGCGGGCGTGGCGGCACAGGTCCCACACAATCAGGAAGTAAGCATCAAACCCCATTTGGTGAATGATGCCCAGTTCATATTCAAGGCGCTGGCGCACTTCGGGGTCGTCCGAATGGTCGCCGTAACGGCGCTGCAAGCCCTCAAAGCACAACTTGCGCAGGTAGGATTCGGTATCGCAACCTTCCGGCACTTCAAAGATCGGCAAGTGATAGCCCTGATTGGTCAGGTCAACATCGCAGCGTTCTGTGACCAGCAGGGTGTTGGAGATCGCCCCGGGCACTTCGGCGAACAGTTCAGCCATCTCCTCCGGCGAGCGCAGGTAGTAGGTGGGGTCGGTCATGCGGAAGCGGTTGGGGTCGCTTAGCAGTGCGCCGGTCTGAATGGCAAGCAGGATGTCCTGATAGCGGTGGTCGCCGGCATCCACATAGTGCACATCGTTGGTGGCAAGGTAGCGCGCGTTGTAACGCGGTCCCAGCTCCAGTAACGCCTTGTTGATGGTGTGCAGCTCCGGGATGTTGTGATCCTGGAGTTCCAAAAAGAAGCGGTCAGGACCGAAGATGCTGTAATACCACTCGATCAGACTCAGGGCCTTTTGCTGGTCGCCTTCGCGCAGGGCGCGCGGGATCTCGGCTGCCATGCAGCCCGATGTGGCGATCAAACCTTCAGCATGGGCTGCCAGAAAATCGTGATCAATGCGCGGGTTGTAATAGAAGCCTTCCATCTGCGCCGCGGATGCAATGCGCAGCAGGTTTTGATACCCGGTGTTGTTTTCAGCCAGCAGGAGCAGGTGACTGGCGCGTTTGTCGCTGCGGGCGTCGCGGTCATGCATGCTGTTGGGGGCAAGGTAAGCCTCCAGCCCGATGATCGGCTTGACGCCGGCTTCCCGCGCCGCCTTAAAGAACTCGATCACGCCGAACATGGTGCCGTGATCGGTGATGGCAACCGCCGGCATGCCCATCTCTTTGGTGCGTTTGACCAGCTTCTTAATCTTCGAGAAGCCGTCCAACAGCGAGTATTCAGTGTGGACATGCAGGTGGACGAAAGACATACCCTTAATCACCTCAAACGATGGGATTGCGGTGGGTCCGACGGAAAGCAATGTGCAGGCACACACACATGCCTCGTTCGGACACTTGTCCTAACAAAATCATTATAGCATGTGGGCATCCGCCCGGCATGATTTTTTAAGCAGGCAGCCCTGTTTTTTAAGGTTGCATGGTGGCTTCGATGGTCTGCTGCACCTGCGACATGATGTCACCCATCTCAGGCCCCAGCAGGGTTAAGCCGAGCAGCGGAAGCACGAAGATCAGCAGGCACAGACACAACAGGATCACCCCCACAATGATCAGGATGATCGCCCACACGGGCAGTTTTTTCTTTTCTGGCGGTACCGTGCTTGTTTCAAATGATTCAGCCATGTTTTTCCTCCTCATGTATGGTGAACCCGATATTGATTTAGTATAGCAAATTAACCTCCCAACCGTTCCCGCCTGATTGTGAGGGTTGGAATTGACAATCAGTGCAACTGCGCCAAGCGGGAACAGGCGTGTATAATTAATCCATTCCAGGTTGATACACATGACGACGCCCCGAACACCCACCCAGGATGATGGACAACAGGACTCCGAACGCACGCAGGTCGTGATCCGGGTTGACCTTGCACCGGGGGAGCGCGTGCAGTTTGTGGTGGAAGCCCGCCCCGGTGAGGAAGGTGTGCAGATCACGCGGACAGACTTGCCGCGTGGAGAGTGCGGTGCTGCCGGAGCATCGGGAACAAAGAAAGTCGGCGTTCGCACCCGCCCGGTTTTGGGCTGGCGTGAATTTCTCAAAGAACCACAGCTATCCCCGGGGATGATCGCCTGGTTGCGAGTGCACGCCCATGCACTGCTCGTTGGGTTATCGCTGCTGGTGTACACACTGGGTCTTTTTATTGGGCTGCAAGGTTATCCGGTGGGTTTCAGAAGTGAAGAGGCAGCCGCTGGTGTCATTGCCGCCGAAATGCTGCGGGATAACTTCACTTACAACGGCGAAACCCTGCCCGGATTGTTTTGGTTTGACGGCAGTTATTCGCTTGGGTTAAGCCCATATCTGCAAATGGCAGCTTACGGGTTGTTTGGCAATACGGTTTTTGCCGCAAGGTTGCTGCCCGCGCTGTTTTCGATTGCCGCTGTCTGGCTGGCGGTACGCCTGCTTCGGGATGGTTTCCGCCTGCGGCACGCCTGGGCTTTGCCGCTGCTGGCGCTGCTCTCCCCCGGATGGATGCTGGCAGCCCGTACAGGCACGCCGCTGATGATCTTCATTGCGTTGTTCCTGCTGTGCCTGTATGCCGCCTTGCGTTCGCGCAGCGACCCGCGCTGGCTTTTCGCCGAGGTGGCTGCCGGTGCGCTGGCGTTTTATACCATGCCGTCCGCGCTGCCCGTGTTGATCGCCGCCGGACTGCTGCTAATCATTTACGACCTGCGTTTTCATATCACCCACTGGAAGTTCTCCCTGCTGGCGCTCGGCTTGCTGGCGTTGTTGAGCATTCCGTTGATCCGTTTTCTGCTGCACCACCCCGGCGAATTCGCCCTGACGCTTGGCCTTAATAATTCCTACTGGAACGCGTCCTTGAGCCTGCCAGGTCGTTTGATGCAGTTGCTTAAAAACCTGGCAGTGTCCTTCAACCCACTGTACTGGTTCTTCCCGGGTGAACGCGCCGTACCGGCTTATTACAACATACCCGGATATGGCTTTTTATCACTGGCGCTGCTGCCGCTGGTGTTGGTCGGGCTGTGGGCGGCGCTCAGGCGTTTCAGAGCAGACGGCAGTCAGGGCAGCGCCAGTCGCATCCTGGCTGCAGCGCTGATCGCTGCGCCTGCCGCGGCTGCCGTAAGCGGATTGTCCTTCCGGCTGCTCTTCCCGCTGCTGCCGGTGTTGTTGTTATTTGCCACGGCGGGTTTTTCTGCTGCACTGGAATTGCTGGAAAGTCTGTTGAGCAGGCGGAAGCAGCAGGTGCAGGCTTTTGCACTCATTGCGTTGGCCGTGGTGGCATTCACTGTGCACTGGGACATCCTCACCAACAGTCCCCGCCGCCATGCAGATTTTGGCGGAGGCGGTGCGCAATACGGCGCACCACAGGCTTTTGATGCGCTGCGCACTTACCGTGAAAAGCAGCCGGGTGACCGCCTGGTGATCTCGCCCACCTGGACAGCCAATGTGGACTGGCTGGCGCGCTTCTTTATGCCCGGCGCCTCTGAAATTGAATTCAACCTGCCGGATGTGCAGGTGCACTCGGTGGACACCGATTTGGGGCACAAAGTGTTCCTGCTGACCGCCCAGGAGTATGAGCAGGTGGTTTCCAGCCAGCACTTTGACCTGCCGTTTATTGTGGACGGCATCCATGACCCGGCTGGGCAGATGCATCTGTTGCTGGTGCGGTTGCATTACCGCCCTGACCTGCAGGCTGTACTGGCCGCCGAGCACGAGGCGCGCTCTCAACTGGTGGCTGAGGAAATCAAGATCGATGACATGCGCGTACAGAGCCGCCATTCGCTGCTGGATGGGAACATCATCAATCTTTTCGATGGCAATCCGGATACGCTGGTCAAAACCCTGGAAGCCAACCCGCTGGTGGTGGAGTTAAGCTTCCCGCGGCCCATTCAGCTTGGTTATGTCACCCTGCGCACCGGCGCAGAACCGGTGGAAGTGACCGTGACAGCCTGGGATGAGAATGATGAGCGTGTTGCACAAGTGGTTGTGCCTGGTGAGCAGGTGTCATCCTTCAAGAATGTGGTGGCGCCGCTGGGGGAAAGCATGGCAGTGAAGCGTTTACGGATTGAGTTGTTTGATGTTGACGCATTCGAGCCTACCAACGTTCATCTGTGGGAAATTACACTGGCTGAATAGGGGAGTTTCCCCATTGCAACGCTGTTTGCGTTTCAGTATCCTTCGGTTGTAAGAACAATAGTTCTATACAAAATACCGGAGGTGGATATGACGGATAAGCGTAAAAACCAACGGGGGAACGCCGGGCTGGAGGAATTGCGCCAGTCTCCGATGATGGAACGATTGGTGAAATCACTGCAGCAGGGAGAGGATATCGGGCATTACGGCCGGCTGACCTTTGTGATGGTTGCCCGCCACTTTCTGGCCGAAGAGGAGATCATCGACATGCTCTCATCACAACCCGGCATGGACGAACAGGAAGCGCGCGCCATGCTGACGCAGGTGAAAGCCCGTGACTACAACCCACCCGGGCGGCAGCGCGTTCTGGAGTGGCAGGCCCGGCAGGACTATGAAATTTGTACAGATGATGATCCGCAGGCTTGCAACGTCTACCGTGAGTTGCGTTTCCCGGAAGGCATTTATGAGAACATTGAAGATTTCTGGGAGGAGCGCGCGGAGGAATAAGCACCCGCACCCAAAATACAGCCGCCGAAAGGCGGTTGTATTTTTTAAGGGGAACCGGCGACGATTTTCCCTGCCTGCGGGTGGGTGCTATAATGAACGCAAGAACTTTTATCATCAATCCCGGGCCGGCCCTGCCGGCTTTGCTGTCTGAAATGAGGGGAAACATGCAACTTCATCATCATTACTCCATTTTGCTCTACCCTTTTCAACATGATTTAACCGGCAAGCCAACCACCACAAAGGGAGCCAGCCAGGCTGTTTCCGCCCAGCTTGCATCTCGTTACCAGGCGTTGCAGGGGTTGTGGGAACCGTGGTGGCGCAGAGTGGAGGGACAACCCGGGGGCATCGTTGGGGCATTGGACGATACCTTCTTTTTCCTGCCGTATGCCCGCAACCTGATCTTCCCCGAGGTGACCGCGCTGGCAGAGGTGACCCCTGACAGACAGGCCAATGAACTGTCTGAAAAGATCGCCCGCCCGCTGGACCAATGGGTGAAAAACCTGCACGAGTGTCAGGAGGACGGCGTGGTGCGCCTGACCTGCAGCGAGCAGCGCCTGCGCGAATTTCACTCGATGCATCTGTGCGTGCAGCGGGACGCTTCGGTTGAGTATGAGACCGATTTTGAGGTGGACTGGATAGATGTTTTTCTCTTCCCCCAGCAGATCGGTTTTCTGGCGATAAAAATTCACCTGCCTGACCCCGATGCGGATATCGATAAGTTTAAGAGCCTGATGGACACCATGGAAAAAGTGCATCCGCCGCACACCGGCTGGGTGTTGCCCACCCTCGAAGCGCGGGCGCTGGCTGCCAGGCCGTTTCCGGTGCGCCTGTGGATCGAATTCCTGTTGCAGGGTTTTGTAAGCGATGCGCCCGTCAACCGCACCATGTTGAAATTCATGGAGGAGTTGGACGAAAGCAAATGCTACACCAATCGTGACTTTGCCCAGGTGTACGGCGCCACCATGACCCAGTTCAACTACGCCTGTATTAACGCTGGCGGCAAGTCCGCCATGCCCACCAAGGATTTTCGCCAGTTGCTGTACGAACTGTGCGCTGACGCCCGTTTTGATCTGCCCGATCACCGCCCTGACCGCTTGTATTACAACAAGGTAATGGAGACCAGCCTGATCGCCATCTGGGATAACTGGACCGGCCTTTCCCTGGCGGATCGCACCATTTTCCTCGGTCGGGTGGCCACCGATTTCACCCTCACGGCTTTGCCGCACAACATTGAGGCTGATTATCTGCCGGTCTTTTTGTATGTCATGTTCCAGAAAATCTGGTTATCCAAACGTTTTGGCGACGCCAAACGCGAAGGCAACCGCCTTTCCACCAACATGCGCAAGGCGCGCCAGTTGTGGGAGGACTTCCTGCTGTTCCAGAGTAGTTACTGGTTCCCTGAACTGACCTACAAGCCGCAGGGAATTCATCTGTACCGGCGTTTTCGGGACGCGTTGAATGTGGGCGCGCTGTACGCCCAGCTTCAGGAGCAGATCAGGGAACTGCGTTCGCACTACGAGCGCAAAGGTGAGGAACGCCTGAGCAACATGGTGACGGTGCTCACCATCGGCGGGTTGCTGCTGGCGCTGGTGGGCATCGCGGCGCAGTTATACGGTCCCCGCCTGCTTGAGATCCTCGAACCGGTGGTGGGGGTCCTGCTGCCGTTCCTGTATTAACCTGGTGCGCAGGAGGGTCTGCTTTATTCGAAGATCATTTGCCCTGAATCGTACATCAATTCGAGCACAAGTTGATTCTCCATGATCAGGTAACTTTGAACTTCCATCAGGTCGTTCATAAAGATCGTTTCCTGGGAGCCCTCGCAATACATCCTTGTCGCCGTGAGATCGCCGAAGGACAGTGCTGATTCTTGCAGGGTGAAGGAACCAAAGAAGTTATTGCAATCGGTGGTTCCGTAAAGGGTTCCATCATCGGCCAGGGTGAGGGTGAATACCCCCGGTTTAATCGGTGTGACCAGGGTGCCATCGTTCAACTGGGTGCGCGTCCAAGTCCATGTGCGCCTGGTGAGGCTGGTGGTGGATGGATTTTCCAAAAGCAAACCATTCTCGACATGAAAATATCTGGTCACGTTGACAGAAGGCGGTTCGGTGAACGGCTCGCCCGGTTTGCGGTCGGCATAGTTCATCTTCAGGACGCCGTTTTCAATATAGGATGAATAGGGAATGATACGGTCGCCGAGCAGCAGTGCGTTTGACCCTGTATATCCATTGACCGTGCGCCAGGCAACCACAAGATAATAAAACACCCCACTTCCGCCAGATGTCTGGGAGACCACATAAGCCATGTCGGGCAGGTCATCACCGGTTAGATCTCCGGACGATGCACAACCCTCAAACCGGGTCACCACTTTGATGGACGAACCAGGTTCCATCTCAACTTCCGAGATGCCATCCACCAGAGTCACCGGTACGCCATCCACAAATATGGTGACATTTTTATAATCCGCAGTTGTTGTGACAGCATCCGCGGTCTCATCCGCGGTGTCATCAGCTGTGGGGGTGGGAGGCACAGCCGTTGCCAGTTCTTCCGCCATCGGAGTGAAGGTTGCTTCCTGTGTGACCATTGGGGACAGCTGTTCAGGCGTTTCGGTGACCGATGGGGTTATTTTTCCGCATGCAACCATCATCGCGAGCGACAGGATCATCATCGGCAAAGCAAAGGGTTTCTTCATTGTGGTGGTTTCCTTTTGTCAATCGGGGTATACCCATTTGGAATGTTTACCATCAGTAGACGGACAGCCAACCCGATTGGTTCCGGGTCATCGCTACAAGCGTCAGAATCAAAACAATTGCAGTTGTCTGGGCGGTTCAGGCGCGCGATAGATCGGCGCACGGGTTTTAATGCCATGCCGCGCGCACAGATCATTGAATAATGCTTCCAGCTCACCGGCATGATTTGCCTGACAGCCATATTGATGCCCGAAGCGGCGTTCGTACTTCTGGCGCAACCCCGGAAAGTGTTCGTCCAGCTTGCGATAGTAGTACTCGCGCTGGCGGTCGCGCATGCTCATCCCAAACCAGGGCAAAATGTAACCTGCGCGATACCGGCTGGCTGCCTCGATAATGGCAGTGATATTGGCGGCGTTGTCCTCAATGTAAGGCAAAATGGGCATCATCGAGATGCCGGTATGGATGCCGCGCTCCGCCAGGCGCTGCATGGCTTCCAGGCGCCGCGAGGGTACGGGCGCTCCCGGTTCCAGGATGCGCGCCAGTTCATCATCAGTGGTGGTGATGGTGAAGCTCACCATGGCGTGCACGCGTTTGATGCTGTCCAGCCGGTCAATGTCGCGCAGCACCATGTCTGATTTGGTGATCACGTGCACACCAAAGCCGTGCCGGTCGATGACCTCAAGCGCGCGTCCGGTCAGGTTGTAGCGCGCTTCAAGCGGCTGGTAGGGGTCGTTCATCGAACCGGTGCCCACCGTGCCTTTGACGCGCTTGCGCGAAAGTTCTTTTTCCAGCAATTCAATCGCATTCACCTTGACCAGCACGTCGTGGTCAAAATCTTCGATCTGGTAGCACTCAGAGCGCGAATCACAATAGATGCACTGGTGCTGGCAGCCACGGTACAGATTGATGGTGTACTGGATGCCAAACAACCAGTCGGGTTCTTTATGATGGCTGATCAGGCTCTTTGCCTGAATTTCACGGATCATGAAATGATTGTATCAGGCTGGAATGATGATTGCACCTGTTTTTGTGGGGAACAACGTTACTGGCGTGGAGAGGATGAAATATGAGAACAAAACCGGTGAAAAAAAGCATGAGTGCATGGCTGGCAATGCTGGTGGACGCGCCGCTGGCGTTTGGTGGAACAGCGGCAGTGTTTATGCTGGCAGTGGTATTGACACTTGGCTCGGCTTTTCGGCCGCCTGCCGCCACCGGCGAGCTTCAACGGTCAGGCGCGCCCACCACATATGCGAGCATTCCATTGGAGCAGGAGCAGCCGGAACCGGTGGAGGCCAGCCTGATCCTTGAACCCACGGAGCCGGGGACATCCGAACAACCGGTGCAGGCAATTTCCGTACCCACCCTTGCGCCAACGGGAACGGCTGAAGCGCTGGATGCAACGGCGCTGCCTGCCTTGCCAGTGCCGCCATCCTTTGTGGAGACCCACAGCCCGCGCAAATATCAGGTGGTTTACACTGCGGTTCTATACAACAACGGATACAACATCCAACGCGCGCAGGTCTACCAGGCGCACCCGCGCGACTGGCAAACCCAGACGATCACAGGGCTGGAAGTGTGGCAGCCGCCCACCCTGCAGACCAGCGATGAACATGGCAATCTGGTGGATTACTGGGAGTTGCACCAGTCGCCTGCAGTGGGGGCAAATCAGGAATTTGGGATGAGTTTCAACGTCACCGTGTACGCGTTGCGCAGCAAGATCAATGCGGATGCGCTCATGGCTTATGATACATCCACGGCTGATTACCGGCGTTATACCAGCCCTGAAACCTATATTGAGAGTGATTCGGCGGTGGTAAAAGCGCTGGCTGAACAGCTCGCCGGGGAAGAGAGCAACCCTTACCGCCTGGCGAAACGCTTTTTTGATGCCATTCCTGCCCGTTATCAATACTGGGCAACCGGTGACGGCATTCACGGGGCGCAGTTTCTGGTGGATAAGGGCTGGGGTGAGTGCGGCGATTTTGTGGCGCTGTTTGTGGCGCTGTGCCGTTCGGCGGGCATACCGGCGCGCCCTGTGGTGGGCTATTTCGCCGAGAGCGGTCTGACCCAGGGGCACGTGTGGGCTGAGTTTTACCTGGAAGGCGTTGGCTGGCTGCCGGTTGACCCCACCCTGGCTGAGTTCAGCCCGGCCAGGCCGGATGACTTTTTCGGGCAGGTGGGTAACGACCGCATCATCCTGAACAAGGGCTACAACCTCACGCTATCACCCGAGCCAATACAGGCGTTCACCGCGCCGTTCATGCAGGTGCCGTGGTGGTGGTTTGAAGGCGCAGGCA
>DAOUGC010000088.1:0-3119 GCA_034429695.1 Levilinea sp. | reverse complement strand
CGGTTGGCGTCGCGGGTGTTGATGCTGCTGGCGTCAATTTGGACTTCAACGCGGGTGTCCTGCGGTCGGTCGGGGTTGAGGTCGATCACGCCGTCGAACTTTTCAAAGGTTCCGCGCACTTTGCTGATCATCATGTGGCGTACCGTGAACTGGATCTGGGAATGGGTAAAATCAATTGCGGTTTTCATGCTTTTCCTCCAAGTCAAGATGTTTGATATTGAACTATTGTCCGGTAAAAAAAGGCGTTCCCAACGCCTGGTTTTTCACTGCACCGCGCTTTAAGCGGTGGGTGTTTTCTTCGATACAGACAGCCCCAGTTTTTTGCACAGGTCAGCCAGTTGCACCTGCTCATCACGGGTTAATACGCTCATTTCACGGGTGATGGCGGCTGCCTGGGCCGGGAAGATGGCGGCGATGCGTTCTTCTCCCTTGGGAGTGAGGTGAATGGTGATCATGCGGCGGTCTTCGTTGGAGCGTTCGCGGCGCACAAGACCCAGCTTCTCAAGGTTGTCGATCACCAGGGTCATGTTGCCGGTGGATTTCAACAATTTGATGGAGATGCTGCCCTGGCATTGCGGACCTAGATGATACAGCACTTCGAGCACGCCGAACTGCGTGGGGGTCAGGTCGCCGATGACGCCGTGGGAGAAGATGCGCGAATTCAAGGACTCCACCGAGCGGGTGAGTTTGATGAAAGTATTCAGCGCCTGTTCTTCCTCCTGTGTCCCGTGATAATGTGTCGGCATCCCTTATCTCCAGTTCAAATAGTTTGATGTTGAAATAATATCAGATTGGAAAAGGTTTGTCAAGGGGCTGGAAAAAGATTATACAAATGAGAAACCTCCCCCATCCCGGTTATGGGCATGGGGGAGGCAAAGGCTTTGCCGCACTGTCTTTTGGTGGCGCTTGATTACCTGGTTCCGGCTTCTCCTACACCGGTCTGACCGGCAGGCAAAACTCCATACGAATCCACTCGCCGGGCTGTTTGCCTTCAACTTCGTGGTAAATCTCCAGCGGAGGGTGGTCGTCGCCGGTGAAGCCGCTGTCGGGCAGCCATTCGCCGTACAGCCAGTCCACCGCCTGACCGATCTTTTCCGTCTGGCTGGATGGGATGTCGATCAATACACACGCATATCGTCCGGCTGGCAGATCCTGGATGAAGACTTCACCGCTGCCCTGGGTGACTTCGGCAGGGATGGTGACACACGCGTCGTAGCGGCAGCGGTCATTGGGGGTGATGGCAGGGTCGTCGTGGGCGATGCCGATCACCAGCGTTTCAGGCCGGAAAAGATTCCGCGCGCCAGCCCACTGACAAACCCGGCCAAACGCCGCTCCGATTTCGGGGTTGTGCACGCCTTTTGAGTAGCCCTGCATGTGGCGTATGCAGGCGAGGTGCAGGCCGGGAAAATCTTTTAGTTCAACATTCATGGGGGTCCTCCGCTCTTCATTGATTGGATATTGGTAATCCCCATTGTAGGCAACGACGTTGTTTGTTTCTTTGCCCTGCTTGCGGTCGGCTTTGCTCATCTTGCGAAAATTGCTTCTGTAATGGCTTGGACTTACCCCAAAGTGGGTTTTAAATGCGCGCGTGAAGGCTGCCGCGTTGGTGAAACCGCATGCCAGACCCACCTGCAGCACATTCTCATTGCTGTATGCCAGCAAACCGGCGGCGCGTTCCAGGCGGGCGCGCTGAATGTAGCCGTTCAAGGTTTCACCGGTGAAGGCTTTGAAAATGCGGTGAAAGTGAAATGGAGAGAAACCTGCCACGCGCGATAGCTCGCCCAGGGTCAGGGGTGCATCCAGGTTGGCGTGGATGGCGTCGATCACACGGTTTATACTGGAAAGATAAATATTGCGCGCGGTGTTTTCCATGCTCCTCCAAAAGCAGAAATATTATAGCAATGGTAACATCCCTTCACCCGCACCGATCTTGCTGTCTTGGCGAATATTGGGACATCCTTCCATCCCCAAGCGGGCAGGGTGGTGATAGAATCATGCCATCCAACGGAGGACGAATTGAAAACGCTGGTAAAAGTTGATCGGGATATCCCGTGGTTGCACAAACCGGGTGAGGGTCGTCTGTATATCACAGACGAGTTGCCCCATCGCGATGTGTGCCATACAGCCTTCGGGTTTGCCTTTGCGGGCGACCG
The DNA here is from genome assembly GCA_034429695.1 of Levilinea sp. Lineage (GTDB taxonomy): Bacteria > Chloroflexota > Anaerolineae > Anaerolineales > Anaerolineaceae > DAOUGC01. The sequence goes on along the minus strand of DAOUGC010000088.1, from coordinate 966 downwards.
GGTGTTGCTTACGCGCCTGTTCGACCGCGACTGGGACCTTCCGGGCGGCCATATTGAGATCGGCGAGACGCCTGAACAGGCCGCAGTGCGTGAGGTGTGGGAGGAAACCCATGCCCGCGTTGAAGTGGTGGAATTGCTTGGCATTCAGGAGCTGGAATTATTTGGTGAGCGTCCCAAAAATCACCGTTTTGGATATCCCCTGACGGTACAGGTTTATTACCTGTGCCGGGTGTTGGAAGTAAGGAAATTTCTCATCAATTTTGAGAGCCGTGAGCGGGATTTCTTTGCCCCCGATGCGGCGCGCGCTGTGCCGACCATGGTCAATCACCGCGAGATTTATGAAGAAGGGCTGCGGCGTGTGATGCAGCGCCCGGAGATATTTGTTCAACCTGCATAACTTGCAGGTCTTATCCGTCCATAATAAGAGGTCCACATGAGTGACAGAGCCCCAGGCCCAGCTTACCGAATTCAAACCCGCCGGATGGTGATACGGTGTTACAACCCCACCGATGCCCCGTTGCTGAAGGCAGCCATTGACGAGAGCCTGGATCATTTGCGCGAATGGATGCCGTGGGCAAAGGACGAGCCCGAGGATATGGATAAAAAGGTGGAACGCCTGCGCTTCTTTCGCGGGCGCTTTGACCTCGGTCTGGACTTTATCTACGGGATTTTTAATCCCGACGAAAGTCGTCAACTGGGCAGCACCGGGCTGCACAAGCGGCTGGGTGAGGGTGCGCTGGAGATTGGCTACTGGATCCACAAGGATTACATCAATCTGGGTCTGGCCACCGAAGCCGCGGCTGCGTTGGTGCGGGTGGCATTTGAAGTGGAAGGTTGCAACCGGGTGGAGATCCACTGCGACCCGGCCAATGGACGTTCGGCGGCGGTGCCGCGCAAGCTGGGGTTTGTGCACGAAGCCACCCTGCGCCGGCGCTATCCGTTTCACGAGCGCCTGACCGACCTGAT
>DAOUGC010000087.1:0-41092 GCA_034429695.1 Levilinea sp. | reverse complement strand
CCGCCCGTCGGCGGGCGGGGTGGGGGGGCGGGGGGGGGGGGGCCGGGCGCGCGGGCGGGCGGGGGGTGACTGGCGGCGGGGTTGTGGGCGGCTCAGACGTTGGCGGCGTGACGGGAGGTTCAGGTGGAGGGGTGGTTTCCACCGGTGTTGCCGCCCGCTGGGATGGCGCGGGCAAATCATCGCGCGACACATCCGGAAAGCCCTGGTGCAACCACCACACCGCGCCCTGCGCAGCGCAGGTCAGGGGGTCCACTTCGTTTTCGGGCAACACACCCAGACCGTACACCGGGTCAGCGATCTGCGCCAGCACGTGCGGGTCCGTGGATCCCTCACCCACCATGATCATGTGATGAATGTCGGTTGACTGCAAACCGACATCGCGCAACACCAACTGGCACAAGGTCATCGAACGCGCCACGATGGGGGTGATCAACGGCTCCACTTCGGAACGGAACAATTCGTAATCAAATGGCAGCGGCGTACCGTGTTCATCCGAACATAAAGCCTCAATTGCCACAGGGTAGCTTTCGTATACCTGCAGCGCCTTGCGCGCCATCTCAGCCGCCTGCAACAACTTAAGCTTGCTCTTGTGCCAGCGCGGATTGTCAATCTGGAAATCGGCAAGCGAATAGGTGCGGTTGACGGCCGGGATGAACAATTGATCGACAATCATCTCATCCAGCCAGTGCATCCCCAGTTGAGAATCACTATCGTAACCAAGAACACGCACACCCGAAGGACCGCTATGCAACACCGTGCAATTAAATCCGGCAGCATCGAGATGATAAACCAGCCAGTTGAGCGCCGTCATGGGGCGATCCTTGATATAGGCGCACACGGCTGCAATGGGTCGGGGAATGAAATGGGGGTCTGTCAGGCTGGCCATTTCAGCCGCCGCCCGCATGCCTTCCTCAAAACGCACATCTGCGTCCACAGGCACACAAATGGCGGTTTTCTCAGGCGGTCCCATCCGCTGGGCAACTCCCGCCGCCAGCGCCTTGATCATCTCAGCGGTCAGGGCTTCACCTTCCATGTGAACACCAGCCGCGGGAAACTCATAAACAATCCGGTTGCCAATATTCCGCCAGAAATCAGCGGTGACATTTTTGGGGTCGTTGTCCATTCGGGCCCTGGCACGCCTGCCCACCCACACCTGGCCCTTTTTATCCAGCCAGACCACACCCGGCGTTACATCACTCCCTTCAGCGTTTGGAACAACACTCACCCTGCCATCCACCAGGCAGGCCGCACTGCAACTCAACCCCAGATCAAGACCAGCCAGCGTCATTCCGTACCTCCGGTCGCATCGTCCACCCCATCCTGCCCGGGCTGGGCGGGCGTACCCACAATCACATCACCCACCTGAATGCAGTGCTCCTGATAATACACCGAAGGCTTGAGGGTTTCAGTGACCACCTCGCGCGTCAGATCGGAACGCGGCTCAAAGGTGAGTACATTAAGGTTCATGCCGGGGTCGTATGCCTGGCGGGTATGGTCGTGAATGGAATAGCCTGACTGGGTGATGAAATCCATCACCGATGACACATGGCGGGCAGCGCGGCGGGCTTTATCGCTGGCGTCACTCTCCAGTTCGTTCAGGTTTTGCTGTGCGCGCCACAACCCGGTGCAGATGGTGGCCATCAGCCGCAATTGCTCACGCTGAAAGGCTTCATCCTGGCGCACCTGTTCTGCCAGTTGTGGGTCCACCGCAGAGGTTGAAGCTGCCGCCTGGCGCGCCGCCAGCACAGGCAATGCCCGTTCGGCAATGGCCACCACACCGGCCACCATGTCTTCCAGTTCATAATTCCGCAGCGGGTGTTCCATGCGCACAGAACTCTCATACAGCGCCCTGCGCACATAGCCCGCAAATGTGCGATCGGTTTCCATGCCGGGTTCACTGCCGTTAACCACCACCGTCACCCGGCGTACCCTTCTTCTTGCCATCATACTGCCGCCTTCCTTCAATGTAATCCCTGGAGTTATTAATTGTATACCAGCAGCGTTCCGGACAGATAATCATGCAGCCCGCGGTTATCTTTGGTCACCAGTGACAACACCGGCAGGAAAATCCCCAGCCAGTGAAACGCCATGGGCCCAAAGAACACCAGCGGCCGCCACACAGCCTGCAGGAAGCTCATGTGATTCAACATGCGATAATCCACCACGCGCACCTTGGCGATCACCTCGCCCAGCGTGCGCCTGAACAACACATATTGCGCCATCTGTACCAGGTACAGGCACAGCACAAAGAAGAACCAGTAGTCAATTTGCCCAAACATGCGTGCCAGCACTGGTCCCAGCAGGAAACCCACCCCCCCGCCGACGATCAAATCCACGATGCCAGCGCCGATGTGCGCTCCCGCTTTTGCCGGATCGCCCGGACGGCTGGTCTTTTTGGCAGCCTTGACCACCGTACCCGCGGAAGAACTGCCCGGTGTGGGTCCCGTCTCGTAGGACGGCTCAAAAGCCGGTGAAGTCTGCGAGGTTGATGCGACAGACTGGCTTACCAGTGGGCTTTGGCGCACCGGAGCATTCAGATTAACCTCCAGATTGTCAGCCAGGTCGCGCACACCTTCAATGTTTGAATCAATGCCCGGGTTGTTTGCATCCAGCGCCTTTGCCCTTTGCAGATCTGCCCAGCATACCGGCAGCAACGCCAGCATTTGCTGATGCGCATCTGCCTTGAACTGGCGGTCCTCTTCGTGACAGTTTTCGCACACAAGGATGTCCATACCGTCGTGGGTGATGGTGTAAGGGTCACGGGGCTTTTCACCGCACACCATGCAGTACAACTGCCCGCGCGCCATGGCGCCGTTGATGTCTCCGCCAGCCATGGCTTGCTGCGTCAGGCGGAAACGCGCCGAACCCACCATGCCGCTTTCGCGCATGCGCCGGATGAGGGGCGGTTCACCCACAACGCTGTCCATCAGGTTGTTAAGCCGGTCAGCCACATTCATGTTAATGGAGGTCGCCAGCGAACGATTGACAATCTCTCGCTGGGCGGGCTGCAGTTCTGGCATGAGCAGGACGCTCTCCAGAAGGGCAATGATCGCAAACCAATTGCGCTGCTCCATCATGGTGTGCGCCTCTTCCATGCGGTCCAGCACCGGCTGCGGAAGCTCCCAGTAGCCGGGCGAGTACCAGTCATTGCCGCTCTGGGCGTTGTTATCCAGGTCGCGCAGGTCGGCGTCGAGGCGTTCCTTCATGGTATCACCGGCGGCAATCCCACGCGCGCGTTCCGCCAGACCCTTCACCCCAAGCCAATCCTCGGTACGGCGGGCATACGCCAGCATGCAGGTGCGAATGGTATCCACCACCTGGTCGTGCAGGGCTTCGCGTTCAGGCTCATCTTCAGGCAGAAAAACGTCCACCACCCGCAGCAGCGGCGCACACTGATCCACCAGCTTTTCACCCAGTTGCAATCCATGCAGGGGGTTTTCATCAATGCGCTCGCGGGTGACCTGCAAAAAGGTGCGCACACGTTCACGCATGCCCGAGATGGCCGCCGTGAGGGCTTCCATTTGAATACTGTGGTCAAAGCCGGAGGAGCGTACAATTTCGAGATGCCGCATGGCATCATCCAGACCGTCCTCGCGATCAGCCAGTTGTGCGGCAAAGTTGGCGTTGATCAGCATCAAGCCCAGCGGTAATTGCGAGCGCAGTTCATCCACAATCGAGACGGTGAGGCGGGGGTCCTGTTCATCCACCACGCGTTGATTGAGCAGAACCCAGAAAGTCTCGTCGGCAGCCAGTTCGGTCCAGCGTTTGTAAGAGCGGTTCCAGTAAATGCTCAGGCTGCGCAACGCCGCTTGTGATGGGGTCTCCTCCAGGCGCCGTTCGATATCCAACGCCATGGCATGCGCAAACACTGCCAGGTTGTGCCGTCCGATCACCCTGCGCACAGAGTCATTTTCGGATGCGGCTTCCTGCCACAGGTCGGTGGCATGTTCAAAGTCGCTTTCACACAATGCCCCAAGCGCTTCATCATTATCCGGGGTCAGGGGCCAGAACCAGAACAACCAGCTCAAGAAACGGCGGGCAGGCTCGCGCAAAGACTCAGCCGCCTCGGAGTATGGAAACAGGTCTGCATGCACCGGCAGCGGAAGCGCCCTGCCAGCACCGGGCGGCAGTTCAACGCCGGTGCGCTGCGCCACCTGGATCTCGCGCATGCGCCGGTCAACGTCGCGCATGTTGCTAACTGCTGGCAGCTCGAGCAACCTGAAGGGGTTCCCGGCGTACAGGTCCGGGGTAAACAGTGAGATCAGATCACCTCGAGCGTCGTTCTCTCCTGTGGAATAAAACGCCTGCATATGCCAACCTTTCCATTACCAGTTTCATGCCGCACCGGTCATCCGGCGACAGCCTGTTATGCATGCACGGGGGCGGATGGCGCTGTTCTCAGGTAACAATACCCTTGCGCCACAAACGCAGCCGATTTTCATACAGCGAGCGAAAAGCGGGCCACTTATTAAAAGCCTGCTCCATTAAGTCACACGCCTCATTGAGCTTTTCGGGATGCACCGCCATCTCAAACGCCTGATCGATCAATGCCTGAGCCTGTTCTTCATCCAGGCTGGATGCAGCTCCGATCACGGCTTTGGTGGATTGTGACTCCGGCACATTTTTCCGCCGTGGACGCGGACTCCAGGCTTCGAGGTCCGCCAGCATCTCACGCGCTGATGGGTAACGCTCAGCCGGGTTTAACGCCAGCGCCTTCACCGCAATGCATTCCAGCGCATCGTCCACCGATATGTTGAAATCAGAAGGCAGGCGCAAGGGCAGGTCAAACCGCGGAGCGTCCTTGTTCTCGGTCAGTTCGGTATACGGCAACTGGTCGGTAAGCAGCATGTACAGGATGCACCCCAGCGCCCACACGTCGCCCGTGCAGGAATCACCCTGGGTATCCTTGAAAGTCTCGGGCGCTTTAAAAATCAACGTACCGCGACTGCTGACCAGCAGGGTGAGCGGGTTGGCACGCTTTGCCAGGCCAAAGTCGCTCACCCGCACACGCACACCCGCCCCGTCGTAACCCACCAGAATATTCTGGGGTTTCAAATCACGGTGAATGATGGGTGGTTCGGTGCTGTGCGCCACCGCCACCCCACGGCAGATCTGGCGCATGATATCCACGGTGGTATCCATGGGCACCAGTTTGGCGCCAAACGAGTTCCAAAACTGGTGCAGGCTGCCGCCGGAAATGTACTCCATGACGAAGAACCCGTACATGCGGCCTTCGTCCTCAAAGATGTTGGCGTCAAACACGCGGATGATGTTGGGGTGGTTGATCTGCGAGAGGATGACCGCTTCACTGAGCTGCTCTTCGACCTCGTTCATGGTCAGCCCGGCCAGTTTAAAGACCTTCATGGCCTGACGCCCCAGAAAGCGGTGACGAACGCGATAAACCTCGGCAAATGCGCCCTCCCCCAAAAAGCGTTCCACCGTATAGGTATTATTGATTACCTGATCATCCTGTAATATGCTCATCCAAAGCCTGCCTCAACGGTAAACAATTGATGGTGTCAAATCCGGTGGTGGTTCCAAATCATGCCGGGGTGGCAATCAGATCCACTGGTTCCATCCGTACGTACGTCCACGGTTCCATTGTATTCCCCATCTTCATTTCAGGTCTGTCGGAAACGTCCCGAATGAAAAACAATGGGCCTGTGCTGTTGACTTGCGGGGATGTTTGAAAGGAACGGCAATGGTTATTATATGAGATTCACCCTGTGAGTCAACCGGGATAATATGTGCACATTTTCTGCCGGAAACAAACATCGGGTTGGAAGCCATCCAACCCGATAACATTCACCACTCGTGAAGATCCAGCAAACCAGCTTATTTTTTCCGCTGAAAGCGTCCTGCTGTCAGGCTGTGACGCGAATACGGGATGAGCAACAGAAAACCGATTGCAATGATCAACTGTCCAAGCATCACCCCACGCGCCTGCCACGGCCCAAAAAACGGCACGCTGGGCAGCAGGTGGCTGCCAAAACCAAACACGTCAGCCATGCCGGTGAATACGGTGATCAGATAGCCCGTGGCAACAAAACGCACCCCAAAATCCACGGCAATGGTCAGTTCCTGATTCTTCCACAGGGACATCAGGCTTAAATACCCCCCCAGACAGATGATTGCCAGACCCACCAAAAACACCGCCACCTGCACAAAACCGATGATCGGGCTGCGGTCCAGACCGAATACATCCGGGCGAATGCCGATTAAAAAGATTGCAAACCCGAGCAGGGTCACGGTCAGCCCCACCTGTACCCGCCGCCGTGAATACGGACGGGTGTCAGTGGAAAAGGTCTGTGTGGTGGGAGTGGACTGGTCTTCTACAGAGGCAGGTTCACTCATGCGGAGGGAAGCGTCCTTTCCAGGATGCGGCGCCAATTGCGATTGAAGATATTCTCGACGTCGCCCTCAGTATAACCCCGTTCCAGCAGCATCGGGGAGATCAGTTGCAGGTCCGAAATATCGTTCATTTCCTCAGGAATATCAGGATAGCCAAAACCGCCGTCAAAATCGGAGCCGATGCCGACATGGCGCGAATCACCGGCGAGCTGGCAAATATGGTCAACGTGCGCCACCAGCGTTTCCAGCGTCACTGCGTGGCGGCTGTCGCCGCGCTGCCATGTGGCGTCCAAAAAGCGGTTGAACGGCAACAGACCCACCACACCGTCGCGTTCGATCAAACGCCGCAGAGTGGGATCGGTCAGGTGGCGTTCGCCGCTGTCACCCTTTACCAGCGCGCGCGCATTGGCGTGACTGGCAATGATATTGCCTTCATAGCGGTCCAGCGCAGTCAGGGCAGATTTTTCATTCATGTGGGCAATATCTGCCGTGTAACCCAGGCTCGCCAGCTTATCCAGCACGGCGTAGCCTTCATCGGTGAACCCCCCACCTTCACGCGTGCCGCCGCACAGCCGTCCGCCCATCCACACCGGCCCCACCAGGCGCACACCGCACTCGTAGTATTCGTCAAACTGCGCCAGGCTGCCGATGCCCTCAGCGCCTTCAATGGACATCACCAGCCCCACCGGGTGGGTGACTGCAGGTTTGCCGTCTTCCTCTGCGTGCACAGGCAGATATGCCGGTGTCTCCCACTCCTTCAAGTGCGCTTCCAACCCGGCGCGGTCAGTGATCACCCTGAACATGGTGGGGTTGTCCTGTGCCCAGCGTTTGTAAAAATCGATCTGCTGCAAAATCAGCCGATGAGCCTCATTGAAATCCCCGTAAGACTGTTCCGTGAAGCCTTCGTTATAGCGGCGGGGAGCAATAAACAACGTGGCGATGATGAGGGCAATTTGCCCGCGCTGGAACTCAGGGTAACCCAGCGTGGTCTGTCCCAGCATCTTTGCCTGCTCACCCGTGAACGGGTCCAGCTTGCGGGTCTCTGCCACTGAACGGCGGTAATCGCGTTTGAGCACAAACGAGTTGAAAGCCAGGTCCTGATGTGCATCAATGATGTAGGTCATGGTCTGCTCCGTGTCAATGCAACTGCCCTCCTCCGTTTTCCGGTCGCTCCAGACGGCGTTCTGGGGGACGGAAGGCGAAGAAGGGACAGTAATGGGCAACTTCTCGATTGTACGACAGGTGAAATAAAACTCACCCCGGAAGGCTGAATGGCTTAACCGGGGTGAGGAAAAAGCAATTACTCTTCGTCTTCTGCGCCGTCTTCAGCGGGCGGTTCCGCCGGGGCATCGCCAGGCTCATCCAGCAGGGTCTGCCAGTCCATATCGGCATACTGCATGGATTCCACCTTGCGCAGCGACAGGCCGATGCGGTGGTTCTCGGGATCCACTTTGATCACGCGCAGGGTCACAACATCGCCCTCGCGCAGCACCTCTTTGGGGTGCTCAATGCGCTTCTCGCTGATCTCGGAAATGTGGATCAGGCCTTCCAGGTCGTCCTCAAGGCGGGCAAACGCACCGAACTTGGTCAGACGGGTGATGGTTCCTTCCACCAACATGCCGGGCTGGTAGCGCGAGGCGCGCTGCATCCAGGGGTCTTCCAGCAACTGGCGAATGGACAGGCCAATGCGTTTCTTGTCGCGGTCAACGCTGATCACCTTCACTTTGACTTCCTGACCAACCTGCAGCACCTCGGAAGGATGCTGAATGCGATCCCAGGAAATCTCGGAGAGGTGCACCAGACCGTCTGCGCCGGAAATATTGACGAAAGCACCAAAATCAGCCAGCGAGGTGACACGGCCGGTGCGGATTTCGCCGATCTGCAGCTCATCGATCACGCGTTCCTTGAGGGTCTCGCGGGTTTCGGTGGAGGCGGCGCGCTCGGAGAGGATCAGGCGGCGGCGTTCGCGGTCAACTTCAATCACCACAACGTCAATCTCCTGATTGACCATCTCACTCCAACGGGCATCCGGGGTCTCACCCGAAATGCCAGCGCGGCGTGACAGGCTGATCTGCGAAGCGGGAACAAAACCGCGCAGACCGATCACAGGAACAATCAGACCACCCTTGTTGTAACCAATGATCTCGCTGTGGTAGCTTTCTTTCGAAGCCATCAGCTCTTCTGCGCGTTTCCAGCTCACTTCTTCGCGGGCGCGCATGTAAGAAAGCACCAGATTCCCATTGGAATCCTCAGGATTCACAACATATACCGGAATCTCCTGCCCGACCTTCAGCTCGCGCAGTTCTTCCTGGGGGATGGCGTCATATTCCCGACCGGTGATAATACCTTCGGATTTGGTGCCTACACTGACCAGGATCTGGCCCTGGCTGATGCTGGCAACCATACCGCTGCGAATCTCACCCTGGCGGGGAAAATCGATGCCGAGCCCCTCGGACTCGAGCAGCGAAGCCATGTTGTGATTCTCATTATTCTCGTTCTCGGGAATTTCCCCCTGGCCGACGTGGGTGTCGTTTTGGTCCATACGATCTGTGTACCTCGGTTTAAATTGATAGAATGTCATTATATATGTAATTAAGATTCTTGGCAAGATGCCCCCCTTTGTGCCAATTTCACCCTTGACAACCCCATCGGTTGTAAAATTCACCAATCCCTTCCCTTGATTATCCGTGGCAGCCTGCATTCTACAGGGATACAATTGTTTTGTCCCCAAAAGAGTCAGCAAGGAGTCAACCATGTCCCTGTTTGGTCCCAATATTTCGAAGATGGAAGCCCAGCGTGACATCAATGGGCTGATCAAGGTTGTCAACGGCAAAGATGCCAAAAACCGGCAGCTTGCGGTGGAAGCGCTCGGCAGGCTAAAAGATCCGGCTGTGCTGTCATATCTGTTGGCTCTGCTGCCCACTGAAAGCGATGAAGCGGTTTTGACGCGTGTTTTGACCGCCATTGATGCTTGCGGCTGGAAACCCGGCACAGACGCAGATGCCGCCTGGTATTATGCCCTCAAAGGCAACCTGCAAGCCTGCGCAGCCTGCGGTGCGGCTGGCGTTCGTCCTTTGATTGTTCAGCTTGCCCGAAACAACCCCGACCCCAACCTGCCCCGCCTGTTGGCTTCCATTGGAGCGCCGGCTTTTGATCCGCTGGTTGAGTACGCGCTTAACCTGACGGCCACTTATCTGCTGCACATTCAATTCGCTCAGGGCAGCGGCAATCCTGACGACAACCGCGCCAGTCTGAAGCGCCAAGCAGCCACCATCCGCCAGTGCATGTACGCCATCGCGCATTTTGGCACAATGCCTGCCTACCACAAGCTGGGGGCGATGTACAACCTGGTGAGTGAAGGTGTACCCGCCTTCCCCGACGAACTACCCGACCTGTTCGAGGCTTTGGCATTGCGCTGCGCTGCAATCGGCGCCCTGCAATGTTGCCCGCTGCCTGCCAGCCTTCAACTTCTGGCGGTCATTCACTCAACCGACCCATCGCCGCGGGTGAGAAGCTGCGCGTTGCAAGCCATGCAAACGCTGGTGACACAACACCCCGGAATGGATGCCGGTCTGCCCCAGGTAAGACTGGCGTTGGAGGGTGCGGGGTAACCAGCCATCCTTCGCGTGCCATACAATTACAGCCGGAACGCATGTTCCGGCTGTATGTAAACTGATTTTCCTTACCGGCGTTTGCCGTGGCGTTTGCGCCCGCTGCCCCCACCGGGTTGCGACTGTTGCCCGGCTGTGCTTTGCGCGCCCGGGTTTGCAGCTACGGCTTGCTGATTTTCCACGCGCGCTTCGGCTGCGGCCTCGGGGGTTTCCGGCTCACCAGTGCCGTCCGCAGAGCGCCGCAGCGCCAGCAGATTTTCACGCGTCAAATAACGCTGAGGCTTGAACATGCCGCCCACAAAGTCCTCGCGCACTTTTTCCAGCAACTGGGCGAATGCCTCGGGCGCTTTACTCTTGTATTGCACCAGCGGATCGCGCTGGGCGTAAGACTCCATGCCGATGGAGACACGCAGCGCTTCCATGGCGGTCAGGTGATCCATCCAGTTGTTGGAGATGGCGATCAGCAGTACCCGGCGCAGATGCTCATTGCTCAGGAACAACCCCAGCTCGCGTTTGATGACGGCCTGATCGGCAGGGTCAAGCTGTCCAACAGGCGTACTGGCAAGCTCCTCATAGCGTTCCTGCCCCAGCGCGCGCGCCAGACGTCCGCGCCGGCCTTCATCGGCGATTAACGCCATGCTAGCTTCGCGCACGGCCAGACCGTTGAAGTCGCCTTCGCCCATATCGCGGCGCATCTGCTCCAGCCCATCGATCAGGTGCTGGTATGCGCGGTCGTAGATCTCGTCGGCTTCCAGCCCGCCCAGCAATTCCTCGCTGAGGTACTCATACTTCAAGCGGATCACCTGGCGGCGTCCGCGCTGGTGGTTCTTAAAGCCAATTGCCGTACCGCGTTGCAGCGCCACCATGAAGGAAGCCCACTGGCGGTCTTCGATGTTGCCGCCATCGGTACGCAGCGCAGCGCGCATGTCAGAATGAATATTCTGCAAAATCTGGTCATTTTCAAGCTTCATGCGCTGTTCGCGCGCTTCCAGCAGGCGGCCCACTTCATCGTGCACCTGCCGTGCGATCTCATCCCAACCCAGCGCCAGCATGTCGGACGGGCGCAGGGCGAAGTTCTCAGACACCAGCTTCTTGATGTAATGGAACAACCCCGCCAGGCGGTTGGTCTTCACCTGATCGCGCACCAACTGGTGCACCATGTTCACCTGCTCACGGTTGCCCTGCATCAACTGACGCGCCTGTTCCTGGGTGACCTTCAACGAGATCTGCAACTGCTCTGACAGGCTGCGCACAAACTCCATCGGCGCGATGGCTTCTTCCATGTCGCGCACGTCCTGCAGCATCACATCCAGCAGTTCAAGTCGCTCCCTGGCGCGGTTATCCACCGATTGTTCGGTTGTATCGATCTTTTCCTGCACCAGTTCGCCCAGGTGCTGGTTTTGTGAATTGACCGCGCGAATGGCAAGGTCCTGCAGCACGCTCTTGAGACTGTCAATATCCTGCCGCCCCGCCATGGCCTGATTAAGCTCGTCAATCAACAGGCGCAGGCTGAAGGAGGGGAACAGATCGCTGCTCAACATTAACGGCGGTTGGATCTCCTCCAACATGCGCAGCACGGCGCGGGTTCCATCTGGCGAACCCAGCGCCTTGTGGATGCGCAGGCGCAAGTCCTGGCGCAGCATTTCCAGCGCGTCCTCGGTGAGGTCTTCCTTTTCAAACACCATATCGCGCTGGGCGTAAATACGCTGGCGCTGGCTGTTGAGCACATCATCGTATTCCAGGGTGTGCTTGCGGATGTCGAAATTATTACCCTCAACGCGACCCTGGCTTTGCTCAACCACCCTGCCCAGCAAACCCATTTCCATCGGCATGGTGTCATCCGAGACGATGCGCTTCCACATGGTTTCCACCTGCGCGCCGCCGAACAGGCGCATCAGGTCGTCTTCCAACGAGAGGTAAAAGCGCGAAGAGCCTGGGTCGCCCTGGCGGGCGGCGCGGCCACGCAACTGATTATCAATGCGGCGCGCCTCGTGGCGTTCCGAACCGACCACGTGCAGGCCTCCCAGCGCACGCACCTGTTCCATCTCGTGCATGTACGTCAGAAAAGCCTTGACGGATTCCTCGTATATGCCGTAGTCCTGGTCAGGCGCATTGAGGATGAGCTGGCGGCGCTCTTCATTATCAAGGTCATACGGGTTGTCCACCAATCCCTTAAGGTAATGCAGCACGTCGGTCTGGATCTGCTCATCCAGCTCGCCGCCCAGTTTGATGTCCACACCGCGGCCCGCCATGTTGGTGGCAATGGTCACCGCGCCAAACGCACCGGCATGGGCAATCACCATCGATTCCTCGTCATGTTTGCGGGCGTTCAAAACGCGGTGCTTCACCCCGCCCTGGATGGCAGCCACCAGGCGCGGAGCCTTGTCTTCAGGGATGCGCAGGAACGCCAGCAACCGCTTGAGGTTGTCAGGGTCGGCCGGGTTCATGGAAATGCCCAGGCTGCGCGCCAGCGGACGCAGGTCGCGCTCGTCCAGTTCGGTCAGTGGGCGGTACAGCACAGCCAGTTCGGCGTTGTTGGTGGGGATGAAATCGGCTTTGTTCTTTTCCATCCACACCAGCCGGATCAACAACACCTGCATCAGGCGGGTGACGTTGTTGGCGGTCAGGCGTTCTGACAGCACCTCTGAATGGTCCACCGAAGTGGTTCCAACCAGTTGCGGCCTGCCGATCACATGGAAGGTGAGCACCTCCTGGGTGATGGCGCGCAACTTGGCTTCGTTGGTGCGATAGACCACATCGGGGTAGTCTTTGCGTTTCCAGTAAACCGGCGAACGCTGGTCGGTCTTGCGTGCATAAAACGTGTACTTGTAACCTTCGTCATCACGGTCTTCGACACTGACAAAATCGGACTCTGCCAGCGCTGCGGCATACTCAAGGTTGGTTGGAATGGGGAAGACGTTGAGCTTGTAGATCTTGAAGAACTCCTCGCTCTCGGTCATGGCTGTACCGGTCATGCCGCAGATCTTGTCGTACATGCGGAAGTAATTCTGCAGGGTGATGGTTGCCTGGGTCATGTTCTCAGGCTGCACCTGCACGCCTTCCTTGGCCTCCACTGCCTGGTGGATACCCTCAGACCAGCGCCTGCCGGGCATGGGGCGCCCGGTGAACTCATCCACAATGATCACCTGGCCGCGCTGCAGCATGTATTCCTTGTCCTTGCGATAGAAGAAGCGCGCGCGCAGTGCCTGTTCAAGATAGCCCATGGTCTGGGCCTGCGCGTCGTTGATCTCCTCAGGCTGCTCAGGGTCACCCAACCAGTATTCCGGTGGGTTCTCGTTGACTTCCTTGAACGCATCGGGGAACTCGCTCTCGGCTTTTTCCATCTCGCGCGAGATCAATTCCTCGGCGTGCAGGCGGCCTTCATCAGTGAGCGCCACGTAATGCTCTTTTTCGCTCATCTCGTAGTCTTCAGGCTGCAATGCGCGCACCACGCGTGCCATCAGTACGTACCAGCCGGCGCCCTCGCGCCCTGCACCGGAAATGATCAACGGGGTGCGGGCTTCATCAATGAGGATGTTGTCCACCTCGTCAATAATGGCATAGTAATGGTCGCGCTGAACGCGGTCAACGCGGCGCATCACCAGGTTGTCGCGCAGGTAGTCAAAACCAAATTCGCTGTTGGTTCCGTAAACAATGTCGGCCTGGTAGGCGCGCTTGCGCAGAACCAACGCCAGGCGGTCGGCGTCCTCGCGGTCTGACTTGATCTTCAGATCCACCAGGAAGGCATTGCGCCCGTTCTGGGTGCGGGCAGCCATTTGCAGCACGCCAACGCTCATCCCAAGCGCATCGTAGACGGGCGCCATCCAGCGCGCGTCGCGGCGGGCAAGGTAATCGTTCACCGTCACCACATGCACACCCTGCCCGGTGAGCGCATTCAGGTAAACCGGCAGGGTGGCAACCAGGGTCTTGCCCTCACCGGTGCGCATTTCGGCAATCTTACCCTCGTGCAACACCATGCCGCCGATCATCTGCACGTCATAGTGGCGCAGGCCAATGGTGCGCTTGGAAGCCTCGCGCACGGCTGCAAAGGCTTCCACCAGCAGATCGTCCAGGCTCTCGCCGGCTTCCAGCCGCTGCCTGAATTCATCGGTCTTGGCGCGCAACTGCTCGGCGCTCAGATCCTCGTAGGCATTTTCAAGGGCGTTGATTTCCGCAACCTGGCGGGTATATCGTTCGAGTTCACGCTTGTTGGGGTCTCCCCCCAGTATGCGAAGAATATTCGAGAACATAATTCACCTTTCTGGGGGGGAATTATAGCATACAGGAATGTAGGAAGATGGTAGTAGGTGGTAGGTGGTAGCCAGCAGGTTGAAAAAGTTGTCCGTTGTCGGTTGACAGAGCAATCAAGCCGTCAATGACAACGGACAACGGTCTACTACCTACTTCCTACCACCTACTTATAACTTTTTACTGATGTATCGAATGTCCTTCCACGTCCTCGGCGGCTTCCATCAACGCTTCGCTGAGGGTGGGATGCGCGTGTACGTTGCGCGCGATCTCCACCGGGGTCAGCTCCATGCGCTGCGCCAGGGTCAGCTCGGGCAACAGTTCAGATACATCCGGGCCCACCATGTGCGCGCCCAGGATCTCACCGTATTGCTCGTCAGTGATGATCTTGACAAAGCCGCGGTTCTCACCCAGGCCAAGCGCCTTGCCATTGGGCTGGAAGCTGAAGCGTCCCACCTTGACGGTGTAACCACGTTCCTTTGCCTGGGCTTCACTCAAACCAAAGTGCGCCACCTGCGGGCTGGAATACACCGCCGCCGGCATCATCTCATAATCCAGCGTGATCGTCTCCACCCCGGCGATGTTCTCGGCGCACACAATGGCCTGCGCACTGGCAACATGCGCCAGCAGCACCTTGCCGGTGACATCGCCAATGGCCCATACACCCGGCACACTGGTGGCCATGCGCTCATCAATATCAATGAAACCGCGCTCGGTCATCTTGACGCCCAGTTCCTCCAGCCCCAGCCCGGCGCTGTTGGGTTTGAACCCGATCGCCACCAGAGCCTGTTCGGCCTGCAGGGTCTGCTCGCCCTCAGCGGTCTGAACGCGCACTTCCACACCCGTGTCGGTTTTATTAATACCCAGCACGCGCGTGCCCGTGAGGATGTCCACTCCGCGGCGTTTGTACACCTTGGTCAGCTCAGCACTGGCTTCTTCATCCTCCAGCGGCAAAATGCGCGGCAGCATCTCCACCAGCGTCACCTTGGCGCCGTAGGAGCTCCATACGGTGGAAAATTCCACACCAATCGCTCCGCCGCCGATGATCACCACCGAAGCCGGCAGGCGTTCCTGCAAAATGGCCTCGGTGTAGGTCAAAATTTTCTCGCCGTCCGCCTCAATGCCGGGGATCATGGCAGCCCGCGCACCGGTGGCGATGATCACGTTCTTCGCCCCCAGTGTGGTCACGCTGCCATCCGCCGCGGTGACTTCAACGCGGTCGGCGGCTGCCAGACGCGCCGTGCCCATGTGGACATCGACGTTGTTCTTCTTCATTAAAAAGCCAACGCCCTTGGTCAACCGGTCAGAAACCTGCCGACTGCGCTTGACCGCGACAGAAAAATCCAGTTTAAGGTTCTCAAAGGAAAAGCCAAATTCCTTGCCGCGTTCGCGCAGGGTATGGGCCACGTCGGCGTTGCGCAGCAGTGCCTTGGATGGGATGCAACCCACATTGAGGCAGACACCCCCCAGCCATTGTTTATCCACGATGGCAGTCTTGAGCCCCAGTTGAGCCGCTCGAATGGCGGCCACGTATCCACCTGGCCCAGCGCCGATCACCACCACATCATAGTTTGCCTGTTCAGTCATTCAATCCTCTTTTTCCATCCCTGGTTGTGTTTCTTGCTACGCTGTCATTGTACTATGATGCGCCCGCCAGGGCAAAGTTACACTGTACAGGCGGTTACTGCCAGCCTTGCAATACTTCCACCACCTTTGCCAGGAACCCATCGGCAGCGGCGCCGTCAAGGATGCGGTGGTCAAATGTAAGCGACAGGTACACCATCGGCTTAATCGCCAGCGCATCCCCAACCGCTGTCTCCACCACCACCGGGCGTTTCTGGATCGTCCCCACCCCCAGGATGGCGCACTGCGGCTGATTGATGATCGGCGTGGCGAACAACGACCCGCCCGTGCCGTGATTGGTGATCGAGAAGGTGCCGCCCTTTACCTCATCCGGCTGCAGGCGGCGCGCGCGCGCGCGGGTTGCCAGGTCATTGACCGCACGGGCAATGCCCAGCAGCGAGAGACCATCAGCGTTCTTGATCACCGGCACGATCAGCCCATCCTCGCCCAGCGCCACCGCCATGCCAATGTTGATCGGCGCATGCAGCGCCACACCCTCCTCCGTCCAGGATGAATTGACCAGCGGGAAGGCTTTGAGCGCCGCCGTGGTTGCCGCCACAAAATACGCCGTAAAGGTCAGGTTGGCGCCGTCGCGCTCGAAGGCAGCCTTGCTGGCAGCGCGGTGGGAAAATACGCGGCTCAGGTCGGCTTCCATCACCGTGGTCACGTGCGGCGATGTGTGCTTGCTGTTCACCATGTGCGCGGCAATGGCTTTGCGCATGGTGTTCAACGGCAAGATCTGATCACCGGCCATGCCGGCGGCAGGTTGTGGAGCCGCCGGTTGGACTGGCGCTTTTTGCCCCGCCGTGCCTTGCTGCGCCGCTGCCGTATTTTGAGGCTTTGTGCCAAACTGCAGCTCGGTCGGGCGGAACAGGTCACCCTCACCGGGCGTCTCCCATGCTGCCGGTTCAGGCGCAGCCTGCCCTCCGCCGGTGCGTTCGAGGTGCGCCAGCACATCCTTCTTGGTGATGCGCCCGCCCTCACCCGTGCCGGTTACCTGCTGCAGGTCCACCCCGCGCTCACGGGCAATGCGCGCCACCACCGGCGAGATAAAGCCGAGGTCGCGGTCGCGTCCGACGGCTGGCGCTGGGGGGGCACTGCCCTGTGCCACTTGATCTTCACTGACCGGTGAGACGGCGCTCACCGGCGTTTCGGTGGATTCCTGCAAGCCCTCGCGCGGTGTCTGCGGTTCACCGCCGTTGCCGCCTTCCACTTCCTCCCCCGGCTGCCCGATCCATGCCAGCACCGTACCGGCGCGCACCGTGGTTCCTTCGGGCACAAGAATTTTCAGCACAGTGCCGCTTGCTGTTGAGGGAATCTCACTGTCCACCTTGTCGGTGTTCACCTCCAGCAGCGCGTCGTACTCGTTCACCTGGTCACCCTCCTTGACCAGCCATTTGGACACCGTGCCCTCCACCACCGATTCCCCAAGCTGGGGCATGATAATTGATTTGGCCATTGGTTGTTCCTCTTGTGTAGGTAGTAGACAGTAGGTGGTAGGTAGTAAAAACAGGTCAATACTCAACGGAAGGATCAACTATTGGGGAGTAATCAGAATCTGGTTCTCGCACCAACCGCTGATTTTGTAAATACTCAATCAGGCCAAACAACATGCGGCGGATCTCCATTGATGTTTCCTGAAGCTGGGTGGCATCCAATGGTCCCAAATACCCCAACTCTTTGGCGATTTCCAGTTGAGTATCCACTTCAGCCAGTGAGCCTTTTGCCATATTCAAGAATCGTATGAAATCCCCAACCTGTCCCCGCGCCTGACCCTCCGCAATATTGGAGGGTATTGAAACTGCAGCCCGGCGCAATTGGGAGGTTA
The DNA here is from genome assembly GCA_034429695.1 of Levilinea sp. Taxonomy (GTDB): domain Bacteria; phylum Chloroflexota; class Anaerolineae; order Anaerolineales; family Anaerolineaceae; genus DAOUGC01. The sequence continues at coordinate 23,431 of DAOUGC010000087.1, read as the reverse complement.
ATCCATAACACTCGCTGGTGGGAAATCCAGATGTCGCCTGGTAAATCTGCCTGGTAAATTGGATGCTTTTTTGCCATACCCACAGATCGCGGTAATTTCTGGACAATTTATCCGGTTCTTTTTCCATACGCCACCTGTCTGACCATTTGACTAATGGATTTTTTACTTTCTGCATTCATTATCCATCATAATCATCTGCTCTCCCAACTACCTACTACCTACTTCCTACCACCTACCACCTGCTTCTGACGTATTCCTAATAACCGACCAACTCCCTCACCGCCCGCACGATTTTCTCCGGGCTGACCATGAACCAGTCCTGCAGCGGGTGGCTGAAGGGCACGGCGGGCACATCCGGTCCGGCCAGGCGGCGCACGGGCGCGTCCAGGTCGGTGAAAGCGTGCTCGGCGATTGTCGCGGCGATTTCTGCACCGTAGCCACCGGTCAGGTTATCCTCGTGCACCACCAGCGCCTTGCTGGTCTTGCGCACCGAAGCCAGGATCGTCTCGCGATCCACCGGATACAGGGTACGCAAATCCACCACCTCAACGTCGATGCCATCCGAGGCCAGCGTTTCAGCCGCCTGCAGGGCGTAATAATGCATCATGCCGTAGGCAAATACCGACACATCGCTGCCTTCGCGCGTGACCTTCGCTGGCCCGATGGGCGTGAGCACCTCACCCTCCGGAACCTCCCCGCGGATCAGGCGGTAACCCTTCTTGGGCTCAAGGTACAACACCGGGTTGGGGTCACGCACGGCTGCCTTGAGCAGCCCCTTGGCATCCGCCGGATTGGACGGCACGACCACCTTCAAGCCAGGCACGTGCGTAAAGAACGCCTCAATCGACTGTGAATGATACAGCCCACCACCGATGCCCGCACCGTACGGCGCGCGGATCACCATCGGCACGGTCCAATCGCCATTGGAGCGGTAGCACATCTTGGCAGCTTCGGACACGATCTGGTTGAAGGCAGGGTAGATGAAATCGGCAAACTGGATCTCGCAGATCGGGCGCATACCGTACAGCGCCGCGCCGATGCCCACGCCGACGATGGAAAGCTCCGCCAGCGGCGAGTCGATCACCCGGTCGCCGCCGTACTTGTCGAACAGCCCCATGGTGGCGCGGAACACCCCGCCGCGCTTGCCCACGTCTTCACCGACAATGAACACGCGCTCATCCAGCCCCAGTTCCTCATCCATCGCCTCGCGGATGGCTTCGATCATGGTTTTTTCAGCCACGGCGCACCTCCTCAGCATAGACGGGGTAAGAACCTTCAGATTCATCCGGATAGGGGGCCTTTTCCGCATCGTGCACGGCTTCATCCACCATTTGCTTGGCGCGTGCCTCCATTTCATCCACCTGTTTGGGGGTGATGATGCCAGCCCGCTCCAGTTGATCGCGCGCCACCAGCAGCGGGTCGCGCTTCTTGTGCTCCTCCACCTCCTCGCGGCTGCGGTAAGTGCGGTCATCATCGTCGGATGAATGCGGAGTGATGCGGTAAGCGCGCGCCTCGATCACCGCAGGCCCCTTGCCGGCGCGGGCGTTTTCAACCGCGCTGCGCACGGTCTCATAAACCGCGAACACATCCGTGCCGTCCACCATGCGCCCGTCCAGCCCCAGACCGCAGGCTTTGTCAGCGGCGCTCTTGACCGCCATCTGCTTCTCGGCGCGCACCGAAATGGCGTACTCGTTGTTCTGCACCAGGAAAACCACCGGAAGCTGGTGAATGGCAGCCCAGTTGACCGCCTCGTACCACTCACCCTGTGAGGTGGAACCCTCGCCGATGGTGGTCAGCACCACCCGGTCGTGCCCCATCAGCTTGATCGCCAGGCCGATGCCCGAAGCGTGCGGGGCCTGGGTGGCCACCGGCGCAGAATGGCTGACCACATTGGCGTCCTTCAGGCTCCAGTGCGACGGCATTTGCCGCCCGCCAGAATCGCGGTTTTCGCGCTTGCCCATCAACGCCAGCATAAAGTCGCGCGGGGTATAACCCATGCTGATCATTAAAGCCAGGTCGCGGTAATAGGGCGTCACCCAGTCGTGCCCGCGCCTGAGCGCAAACGCCGCCCCCACCTGGGCTGCCTCGTGCCCGATGCCGGAGATATGAAAAGCAATGCGCCCCTGGCGGTGCAACACCCAGGCGCGCTCGTCGGTCCTCCGGGCGAGCAGCATCATCCAATACATTTCACGCATGTCGTCCTTGGTCAAGGGCATCTTGATTTCCTCCTCTGATCCTGCCCTGTCTAATTTGTTTGCGGTGATTAATCACCCAAATAGTGCAACATTAAAAGTTTACCATAAGCGGCAAAGGCATTCCAGTTGCTGTGCAGGGTGAGACACAGTTTTCAAAAAATCCGATGGCCGCCTGATACTCCCCCTCATTCGTTGTAATAAAAGACCCTCAAGCCGCTGACTTGAGGGTCTCCACTGTCTGATCCGAACGTTTCTACTTCACTTCCACCAGCACAGCCCGCACCAGTGTGCGCAAGCGGTATTCGTCCTTCTGCCCGTCATACCCCTTGCAGGTCACCAGCGTCAGCCATGCCTGCTCTTCATGCTGCATCATTGTGCTCACCTTCGTCGGCGACACCTCCAGCACCCTGCGCACCTCGTAGATATACTCCCCACCGCCCAGGTGCACAATCACCCGGTCACCCCACCTCAGGGTGTCAAGATGGCGAAAGGGTCCTGGGGTGTTATCGGCGTTCCACACATGCCCGGTGACCACCGAGTTGCCCTGCCAGGTGGGGTACGCCGAACCTTCCAGCCATCCGGCGCTGCTTCCCAGCCAGCTTACATCCCATTCATCCCCCAACAGCGGCACGCCCACGATGGGCATCTCCACCCCCAGTTGTGGGATCTCCAGCCACAGGCTCCCCAAATCGGTAAAAATCTTCTCCTGCGGCTGTACCTCCAGCGCAGTCACTCTGCCCGGGGCAAAACCGGTGGCAGGCAGCGCTGTCACCTGGCTCCACTCGGCATACAGCGCCAACCCTGCGTCGAGGGTATAGGTGGCTCCGGCGTCATAATGCCCACCAAGCCCATCCGCCTGCGTGTTCCAGCCGCCAAAAACATACCCCCGGCGAGCCAGATTGCCCGTGTTTTGCGCCAGGGTCAAATCCTCACCCACAACCTTGACCTGCGTCTGGGGAACCGTTCCGCTGGTGGCGCCGTTTGCATGGTAAGTCACCTCGAGGTCAGCCCATTCAAAAGCGCCAATATCACAATGGACGCCATGAGGACGCGAAATACCGCGCTGATCAACCGCTTCACAGGTGTCATCATCACCGGCATCAATCGCCGCCGACCCTGTTTGCAGTTCCATGGAGCGGGTGGGACCGCCGTAGTCAGCCAGCGCCGCCAGATTTGGATCTCCGCTTGGAATGGTCACCCCGCACGAAACGGCAACCAGCCCCCCAAACTGCAGATTATGTCCATGATCAATGATCGGGCCATTGCAGTTGCCACCGTTCTGGCTGTTGGCGATGATGGTGTTGGAAACAGTTGCCGTTCCACTCCCAACCACGCGAATGGCTGCGCCAGTGGTTGCAGCATTTCCCGAAAATGTGCTGTTATTCACCGTCAGGCTGCCTTCATTAAAAATACCGCCGCCGCCATTCAAGGAGCTGGTACCTGAATTCCCTGCAAAGGTGCTGTTTGTCACAGTTGCCGTTGCCCCAGTGGAAATGACCAGCCCACCCCCTCCGTGTGCCGTGTTGCCCGTCAGGGTGCTCCTTGCCAGCGATAATGTACCGATAATATACATACCGCCCCCGGCATACGCGGAATTGCCAGAGATGGTGGAATTCGTCACCGTCACCGTTCCACCGGTTGCATCGCTAAACAAACCTCCACCCAGGCCGATCATGGTTCGGGTGCTGTTCCCTGTCAGCGTACTATCCGTCAGGGTGAGCGGTCCGGAGTTGGCGATGCCGCCGCCCCTGGACTCAGCCAGGTTGTTCTCCACAGAACCATTGATCATCACCAGGGTTCCAATGTTATATATCCCGCCGCCATAAAAACGGGTTGCGGAATTTCCCGAAATGGTGCTGTCTCTCACTTCAAGTAACCCCGAGTTGGAAATTCCGCCGCCGTACATGCGGGTGGTATTGTCAAAAATGGTGCACTCCGTCACCGTCAACGTACCCCCATTTAATATGCCACCGCCGCTCCCTGATGAACTATTCCCTTTGGTAATCCTCAACCCGATCAGGTTGACCGTCAGGCCTGTGGAGATGTAAAAAACGCGCACATTGCCCGTGCCATCATTATCCGTGTCCCCGCTGATTGTGATCGGGCTTGCCAGCGCCGAGCCGTCAATGGTCATTTCCTGGGCGGGTGACAACGACGAAGCCAGAGCAATCGTCATCCCGGAAAGCGCCGCATCGAATGTGATCGTCCCGCCAGCACAAATGTCCACCATCGCCTGACGCAGCGAACCGGGGCCGCTGTTATTGGTATTGCTGACCACAATGGGAGCGCACGGATCACTCCCAATGCCCGGCAGGGGATGTCCGGCAGCCTCCTTCGGATTGCCTCCACTGGAGTTGATACTCTGTGCAAGCGGCGCTGCCTGCGCCATCGGTGCATGTGACAGCAGGACCATCAAAATGGCGACGATCACGATGATGCGGCGAAGATATTTCAGCATGATGAACTTTCCCTTGTCCATTGGATAATGGCATGACCGTTGACAACGGTAAGTGTATTTTGGTTTCTGATTTTAATGAAACAACCCGCCTGTCAGGGCATGATTATTTTACAGATTCCCCCCGCAATGTGCCATAAAACACAGATGAAAATTTTTTTGCATTCATGGCGGGCCCCTCACGATCGGGTGGAAAACCGGAACCGATATCGGATGACCATCAGTGAATGAAGCAAAACGCACCAACCCGACTTTTGTTAGTGGATATATAATCACATGAACAGTATCTTGCATGTCCTTTGGAAGCGAAAGGAAAGATTATGAAGCCGCTTGACATCTTCTGTCTGGCAATTGTCATCCTCATGGCATTTACGTTTGCCGTCGCTGCGTGGTTTGGACGCAAACCCAACATTTCCCGCCTCAAAGACAAAAAACAGATGGATCGGTTGATCGCCGCACTGAAATATCCGGACAGCACCGTGCGCGCCCATGCCATGCAGGCTCTGGGTGAGTTGGGCGAACCGCAAGCTGTCAGGGCGATCCTGGAGCATTTGCTCTCCAAAAAAGACATACCCACCCGGGAACAGGTGGAAGGGTTGAATATCCTTGAAATGTCAGAGATCGCTTCCCATTTTGATGATCACACCATTGAGCTGCTCACTCAATTAATGGCTGCCCCAAACGATCTGGTACGATACCGGGTTGCGCGTCTGATTGCCGCCCGCACTGGTGGGTGCCTATCACAAACCACGGCTTTGAGGTTGTTGGAAACCCTTACACGTCCGGAACTACCCACTGAACTCCGTTCCCAGATCATTGAACTGATGAGCACCCTCAAAGAATTTCCCGCTGGTGCAGAGGTTGCTGCGCAAATAACCCGGCTGCCACAATCAGAGCAGGAAAAACTGATGGGCGCACTCCATTCAGCCGGCTGGCGGCCCCCCGCAGGTGATGCACTCACACCGCGTTTCTGGCTGGCGGCCCGCCAGTGGGATGAGCTTGCCAGGCTGGGGTTCGATGCCGGACCTGTTCTGCGCCAGTTTATTGTTAACCATCCAGCCCCGGGAAAACCAGACTTTTTTCAGGCCGCAAGCCTTTACCTGCGGCTGAACCCAATGGATGGTGTATGGTCATTGCTCGATTGTTACAAGAATGGATACGGATGGGAACACACAACCGTCATCTATCATCTGCTTGTGGATGCAGGCCCGGAGTCCATCAAGGTTCTGCTGATGTCAATGGATTCGTATGAGGACACAAAGCTTTTTGTTTCTGAGATCTTGTGGGATATTGCCCGCCGCATGCCCGATCAATGTGAGCGAATAGACAGCTTCTTTACACATGAACGACTGGTATTCACTGCTTACCGGGCGCTTGAACGCTATCGCAAATTAAAGGAAATGCAACCATTGGTGGAGCAATATCTTGAAATGACCCAAACCGATGATCCAAACGCGCTTGAAAATGCAATCCGGTTTGCTGTGCAACACCATCTGGATGCAATCCTGGTGCAGGAAAACCTGGCAAGCCTGCTGGATAATGACTACAGTTACAAAGTCAAACGTCATTTACCCACCATGTACGGCGGTGATGGCCGTGAAGCCGAGGAAGAGGAGATCCACGTTTATCCTGTAGCCGGGGCAGCCCGCGAGGCTCTCATCAGCCTTGTTCCTCACAGTCCGGCCACCCAACTGGCCGAGAGAAAATTTACCTCGGTCTGACCCGTTTTATGGAGTTGAGCACCGCACAAATCCAGACACCATCAGGATGGTTCAGCCCTTCATTCCCCACTCATGGATGGCGGCAGAAACAGCACCGGTCTCCAGCATCCGTCAAATTCGTGCCCCCAATCCGTCCTCAGCGGGGCACCTTTTCCAATATGGCTTTTTTTAACAAGTTAAGGTATGCTTAAACCAGTGAACGTATAAACCCACATCTTCTTCTACAGGATGCAACCATGGCCGATCGTGAACAGCACGCAAAATCAAGCGGTAACGCCGACCTTTCCGTGATCAAGGACCTCATGCGCGACGCTGAAAGCCGCATGAAGGGCGCCATCCAATCGTTTGAGGAAGACCTTTCCGGCATTCGTACAGGCCGCGCCTCACCCGCACTGGTGGAGCGCCTGCACGTGGAATACTACGGCGCGCCTACCCCGCTCAACCAGCTTGCCACCATCAGCATCCCCGAACCACGCCAGATCATGATCCGCCCGTTTGACCCTGCCACCCTCAAAGGCATCGAACGCGCCATCCTGGCATCTGAACTGGGCCTGACCCCCAACAACGACGGCAAAGCCATTCGCCTGAACCTGCCGCCCCTCACTGAGGAGCGCCGCCGCGACCTGGTGAAGCTGGTGCACAACCGCGCCGAGGAAGCCCGCGTCGCCATCCGCAATGTGCGTCGCGACCTGATCAAGGACCTGCGCGATTTTGAACACGAGAAACTGGTGGCTGAGGATGATCGCAAAGCCGGCGAGGAAGAATTGCAGAAACTGACCGACCGCTATATTGCCCAGGTGGAAGCCGTCGCCGAGCGCAAGCAAAAAGAGATCATGGAGGTCTAGCCCAATTTGAGCGACAGCAGCCAACCATTGAAGAAGGTTCCCAACCATATCGCCGTGATTATGGACGGCAACGGCCGCTGGGCAAATGCACGCGGCCTGCCGCGCATTGAAGGTCACCGCGCCGGTACCGAAAATTTGCGCGCCATCATCCGCGCCTGCGTTGAGTTTGGCGTGCACTACCTCACCATCTACGCCTTTTCCACCGAGAACTGGGGCCGCCCACAGGATGAAGTGGACGGACTGATGCACATTCTGGCTGAAGTGATCGACCGCGAACTGCCCGAACTCCACCAGGAAGGCACCCAGTTGCGCCACATCGGACGACTGGACCGGTTGGACCCTGTGCTGCGGGACAAGGTTATGCGCGCTGTTGAGATGACCAAGGACAACGACCGCCTCGTCCTGAACGTGGCATTTAATTACGGCGGACGGGATGAAATTCTGTGCGCCATCCGCCAGATGATCAAGGACGGCCTCGCGCCGGAAACCGTGGATGAGCAAATGATGAGCCATTACTTGTTCACCCATGATACGCCCGACCCGGATCTGGTCATTCGCACCAGCGGCGAGATGCGCATGAGCAACTTCCTGCTGTGGCAGGCTGCCTATGCAGAATGGTACGTCACGCCCACCTTCTGGCCCGATTTTGGCAAAGAGGAGCTGCGCAAAGCCATTGAAGACTATGGCAACCGCGACCGGCGTTACGGTAAAGTATCAACGCTGAATTGACCCATTCAGGGGGGAAATCAATGAACCGGGTCCTCACAGTCGTCATCCTCATTCCCATCATCGCCGTACTCATTTTCCTCGGCGGTTGGTTTTTTACCGCATTCATGGCGCTGGCGCTTGGCATTGCAGCCTGGGAATTCTGGCGCATCTTTAAAAATGGAAATTACCGACCCTCGCTGTATATTCTGGTGGGCGGGGTGGTGGCTCTGGTGCTCTCCCGCCACCTGGGCGGCATCCCGGCATCCGGTGGGGTACTGGCTTTTCTGACCCTGGCCGCCATGCTGTGGCACATCATTGATTATGAACGCGGCGCAACCCAATCCGCTGTGGATATGTTCATCACCATCGGCGGTCTGGTTTATCTGGGCTGGCTGGGCGGTTATTTCATTTCTGTTGAGCAGTTGCCTGATGGCAAATGGTGGCTGCTGGTGTTGCTGCCCGCCGTGTGGTTGTCTGATATGTTTGCCTACGAGATCGGCAAGCGCATCGGCAAACACAAATTCAGCCGTCGCACCAGCCCAAACAAAACATGGGAGGGATATATCAGCGGGCTGGTCAGCTCGTTGATCTTCACCCCCCTGCTGGCCTGGCTGTGGAGCCGCTGGGCTCCCGCCATCACCGTCACAGACGGCGTGATCATCGCCCTGGTGCTCGGGCTGGCCGGCCCGGTGGGCGATCTGGGGGAAAGTTTGATCAAACGGCAGTTTGGTGTCAAGGATTCCAGTAATTTGCTGCCCGGACACGGCGGCGCCATGGACCGTCTGGATAGCTGGTTATGGGCGGTGTCCATCGGTTATTACCTGATCCTGCTGCTCACCTGAACCTGCCAACCACCTGCCCCGCCCATGCGGGGTGGTTTGTTCATATGGAGGGTTCCATCTTCATCAATATCCGCAAATCAATTCCTGGAAACTGGTTCACAAGGGAGGAGAGTTAACCATGTCCGAAACTAACACATCTGCATCTGCAAATAATGCACAACCCAAAACCCAGCCCACCCGCAACCTGGCGCTGGAACTGGCGCGCGTTACCGAGGCAGCCGCCCTGGCAGCCGGCCGCTACATGGGCCGTGGGGACAAGATCGCCGCCGACCAGGCCGCCGTGGATGCCATGCGCCTGGTGCTCAATTCCATTCAAATGGACGGTGTGATCGTAATTGGCGAGGGCGAGAAGGACGAAGCTCCCATGCTCTATAATGGCGAGCAATTGGGCACCGGCGACCCGCCTCAACTGGACATCGCCGTTGACCCCATTGACGGCACGCGCCCATTTGCGCTGGGGTTGCAAAACGCAATCGCCACGGTTGCCATGGCGCCGCGCGGCAGCATGTTCAACCCCGGCCCGTGTGTCTATATGGATAAAATTGCCGTTGGGCCGCTGGGCAGGGATGTGGTGCACATTGAACAACCGGTGGAGGAGAACCTGCGCGCACTGGCAAAAGCCAAGGGCGAGAACGTCACCGACCTGACCGTGGTGATCCTCGACCGCCCGCGCCACGAACAATTAATTGCCCGCGTGCGCAAGCTGGGCGCACGCATCCGCTTGATCCCGGATGGTGACGTGGCCGGTGCATTGATGACCAGTTGGGCGCAGTCTGGCATTGACCTATTGATCGGCATTGGCGGCACACCCGAAGGCGTAATTGCCGCCTGCGCGCTGCGCGCCATGGGTGGCAAGATCGAGGGCAAGCTGTACTTCCGCGATGATGAGGAACGCCGCAAAGCAATCGAATTTGGCATGGACCCCGACAAAGTGTTGTGCATGGATGACATGGTGGCCTCTGACGATGTCTTCTTTGCCGCCACCGGCCTCACCCACGGTGACCTGCTGGACGGCATTGATTACTTTGCCGGCGGCGCGCGCACCGACAGCCTGGTGGTGCGCGGGCTCACCGGAACCGTGCGGCGCATCACCGCCACCCACCGCCTCACCAAACTCAGCCGCATCAGCGGCATCCCCTACTGGAGCGACGAGTTCGAACCGCAACAGTAATCTGACTTTGCCCGTTGTACGCAAGCACACCAAAGTCTTGTCCGAAAAGGTTCGGAGCGCACCATCACCATATGATGAAATACAAAAAACACCGCAGTGTTTCAAAACACTACGGTGTTTTTTACCGGCAATGATTTTTACTTGATCCCGAACACCAGGTCAGCATTGACAATAATCATCATCTGGCCTTCCTGCACGGGTACACTCGCCATGTCAGCCGCGCCGCCCGCACCCAGATAATTCTTGCCTTCAAACAGGGGCACTGCTCCACCCGGTGAGTAGGTGTTGATCGACATCAGTTCGCCCAGCTCCACACCGGCTGCGTCGGCGATCTCCTGTGCGTTGGCTTTGGCGTTTTCAATTGCCAGCCGACGCGCTTCACTGAAGGCCTCATCCTTGTTGGCAATGTCAAAGGTGATGCCGTAAATGGAGTTGGCGCCGGCACGCACCACGGCATCCAGCATGTCGCCCATCTTCTGCAGGTCGCGTACGGTCACGTAGACGGTGTTGTTGACCACATAGGTGGTGCCAATCACCTGCCCGTTCATGTCATATTCCTGCTGCGGGTAGATGTTGAACGCGGTGGTCTGGATATCCTCATCCGCAACGCCCAGTTCCTTCAACGTCTCAGCCACCTGCTGCACCTGCGTGTTATTCTCGTTCAACGCTGCGCTCACCTGATCCGACCGCGTCTCAACCCCGATCGAGATGTAGGCAATATCGGGGTTCAGATACACCTGCCCCACGCCGGAAGCGTTCATCTGATTGATCACCGGCCCACCGTACACATTGGTGGGTTGGGGTTGAGGCTGGCAGGCAGCCAGTACGCCCAGCATCATGATGCTGATCATGCCCAAAAATAAAATTCGTTTCATTGCATGCCTCCTGGTTAATGTCATCTGTTTCATAGTATACAGACGATGGATGAAAAGAAAAGTTCCAGAAATCAGTAGTCAGAGGTCAGAAAACAGTGGAGAGCAGGCGAAATGCACAAGGTGGGTGGGGTGTACGCCCACAAGAACTGCCCGGATTTGACCAGCTTACCCGGGAATCAAAACGTGCCAGTGAAGTGGTCCTTTATGCTTCACTGGCACGAATACGTATTTCATGACCAACGCTGTCTGCTGACTTCTGACCTCTGACTTCTGACTACTTCCTTCCTACTTCCCACTCCCCAGCGTAAGACCCTGAATAAAGTAGCGCTGCAGGAAGGTGAACACCAGCAGGGTCGGGATGGTGGCAAGCAGCGCCCCGGCCGTGATCACAGGCCAGTCGGTGTTGTATTGCCCACGCAGGGTTGCCAGGCCAGCCGTCACCGGACGCAGCGTATCCGAACGCAGCAGGATGATGGCCCACAGATAGTCGTTGAACACCCAGGTGAACTCCAGCGTGCCCAGCGCCGCCAGCGCGGGCAGCGTCAGCGGCAGCACCACCTGCCAGTAAATGCGGAACTCACCGCACCCGTCCACGCGGGCTGCATCCAGAATGTCTGACGGAACCGTGCGCATGAAATTGCGCAGCACAAACGTGCAGAAGCCGATCTGGAAAGCCGTGTGAATTAAGATCAATGCCCCGTAGGTGTCATACAGCCCCAGTGAATTGGTCAGCCGGAAAACTGGCAGCATCAAAATCTGGAAGGGCAGCATGGTTCCAGCCACAAACATGAAGTAGATCGGCAGATTGGCTTTGAAGCGGTAACGCGCCAGTGCATACGCCCCCAGCGAAGACAGGAACAGCATACCCAGCAGCGAAGGCAGCGTGATGATGAAACTGTTGATCAAATACTTCGATACGCGCGCCGCCACAAAAGCGCGCTCAAAATTATCCAGCCGCAGATCATTGGGCAGGCTCCAGAAACCGCGCGTGGCAATGTCATCCATGGTGCGGAAGGACGTGATCAGCGCGGCGAAAACCGGCAGCAGCCATAACAGCGCCAGGAGCAACAACCCGCTGTGTTTGAGCAAACTGCCAATCACCCCGGCCCGGCGTTTTGCCGACGATGCGGCGGTGGGTTTCCCAAGCGTTTGAGTAACCGTGGTCATGCGCGCCTCCTAATATTCCAGCTCGTCTTTGATGACGGTGGACAGATAGAACAGGATGAACACCAGGCTGATGGCAAACAGCACCACAGCGATGGCAGCCGCATAACCCATGCGGTAATTGTTGAACGCTTCAATATACATGAAGTTGGCCAGCACCTGCGTACTCTGTCCACCCCGCGTCATCACCGCCACCAGGTCAAATGCCCGCAACGAGTCGATGATCGAGATCACGATCACAATCGTGGTCACCGGAGCCAGCAGCGGCAGGATCACGTGCCGGAACAGGTTCCAGCGGTCGGCGCCGTCCACGCGGGCGGCATCCACCAGGGTGGGGTCAATATTCTTAAGCCCCGCCAGGTACAGGATCATCACATACCCCACCTGACGCCACACTGCCGCCACAATCACACACCAGATGGCAAGTTCGCGCTCGCCCAGCCAGCCGGGTGGGTCAGCCACCCCGATGCCGGTCAGGAAGGAATTGATCAATCCCAGGCGCGGGTTGTACACCCACGACCAGATCAAGCCGATCACCGGCAGCGAAAGCACCAGCGGCAGGTACAGGCTGATCTTGTAGAAGCGGCTGCCCCACATCTCGGTGTTGAAGACCATGGCCATCAACAAGCCCAGCGTGGTCGGCACGGTGATGAAGATCGCCAGCCAGCGCACATTATTAATCAACGATTCAATAAAGATCTTGTCCTTGGTAAACAGGCGCTCAAAATTAATAAAGCCCACATACCTTGCCGCCGAGATTCCATCCCAGTTGGTGAGCGAGAGATAGAACGTATACAGCGTGGGCGCAATAATCCAGGTTAGATAAAGCAGGAGTACCGGCGCCAGGAACAAATACGGCGTCCAACGCATGGAAAGCAGGGGTTTGGCGCCCACCTTGCGTTGCGGCAACCAGCCCGCCAAAGCCGGGTGGGTGATGACAAGGCACAGCGCCATGCCCGCGCAGGCTGCCAGTGAAAGCCAGAAACCACTGCCGGGCGTTAAACCTGCCTGTGGGTTGAACAGGGCTGGCAAAAAGTACAACATGCCAACCAAGCCCGAGCCCACCAGCAGGTAGGATGTAAACTGATCAATTTCAGGCTTGAGGATGCCAAGCAAACCCAGAAAAATACCAGCCGAGGAAACGATTGGGATTAACCAGATCAACGGCGTATGGATTGCACCGGGTGTGCCGTACAAATCGTCCGACAGAATACGCGCCCCGTTGAGGCCAATATCCTTGCCAAACCAGGGCATGAAAATGTATGCAACCAGCAAAATCACAGCAAAAATGAGCGCCGCCAGGGTGGAGGATGAATAATCCCGGTTCGAACTCAATCTCATCATAAGGCACCTCGGCTGTCCCGCGGGGAACGGAGTCCGTTCATGAAAAGCGGGGCTTTCGGGAGAACCCCCGAAAGCCCCGTCAGGTCAAAGCAAATTACTGTCCGGCTTCCTCTTCGAGGATGCGCAGGCGCTCGGCTTCCAGGTCGGCCAAAATGGTGTCGATCTGGCTGGGGTCATCCCAGAAGCGCATGAAACCTTCCATGCCAACTTCGGCCATGGGCGGGGTGGTGTCGCGGTCGTAGAACTGCGCGATGTAATCGGCGGTCTGGATCAGCTCGATACCCTTCTGTGTCATCGGAGTGGCAGCCGAGATGTCCACGTCGGTGCGCACCGGCAGGCGGCCCAGCTCGTCGAAGCTCATCTGCTGGACTTCCTTGGAACCCAGGTAAGCCAGGAATTCAGCGGCGCCTTCGGGGTTGCCAGCGGTGGCAGCGGCAAAGAAACCGTCGGTGGGGGCGTCTTCACCAACCGGGATGGCGGGGTCAATGATCGGGAAGCGGAAGAAGTTCAAATCCTCTTCCAGTTCATCGGGGTAGGAGTCCAGAATAAAGCCGCCCATCAGGTACATGGCAGCCTCTCCCTGGGCCATCGGGTCGATGGCTTCCTGCCAGTCATAAGCCGCGGGGTCTTCAATGAAGCAGCCAGCGTCGATCAGGCGTTTCCAGTTCTCAAAGGTCTTGTACACGCGCTCATCGGTGTAAGATTCCTTGAGGTCCATCAGGTCAATATGGAACTGGGGACCGTTGGTGCGCATGTTCAGATAATCGAACCAGGCAGCCGCGGGCCACTTAAAGCGCGCGCCGATGGTAATGGGGGTGATGCCAGCGTCGTTCAGCTTGCCGCAGGCATTCAGCAGATCGTCAAAGGTCTCGGGCTCGCCCTCAATGCCAGCCTGTTCGAACAGCGAAGGCCGGTAATAGATGGCCCACCAGTAGTACGAGGTCGGCAGGAAGTACTTCTTGTCATCATAGGTGGCCAGCGCCTGGAAACCAGGAGCATAAGCCTCACCCAGACCATTGGCATCCCAGGCATCGGTGATGTCCAGGATCAAGCCTTTGTCGATGAAGAAGCGAGCGCGGTTGCCAGCGAACCAGGTGAGTACATCGGGCGCGGGTTCGGCGGTCAAATAAGCGCGGATGGCCTGTTTGAAGTCTTCATGCGCAATGATGGAGTGTTCCACCGGCATTTCAGGATGGGCTTCATTCCACTGTGCCACGATCTTCTCATCGAAGGCGCGGGGTACCGGGTCGCCGTTGTAGGAATTGTAGAGAATGGTATTGGCCACAACAGGGACCTCAACTTCAACTTCCTTCTCAACCACAACTTCGACGGTTTCCTTGACAACCTGCGGCTCAGCCGGTTCAGCCGGTGCAGCGGTTGGGGCGCACGCGCCAAGGATCATCGAAGCCAGCAACAACAAACCTAAGAACTTGACAAATCGGGTGTTCATTTCCTCTCCTTGCAAATCAGGTTCTGAATGGTCAAAAAAACGGAAAGCGGTTGGTGCTGGTGACAGATGCCTGCTAGCGATCACCTCCTCTCGGTGCATGGGTGGTGGAATTACGGACAATCAACTGCGCCGGTGACAGGCGGATGTGCGCCTGTTCAACAACGCCATTTTCAACTGCATGGATGATCAAACGGGCAGCGGTGCGCCCGATCTCAAACATATCCTGGCGCATGGTGGTCAGTGGAGGGTCAAAATAGGATGCCAGCGGCATGTCATCAAAACCAATCACCGAGATCTGCCCCGGCACGTCCAGCCCGGCATCGCGCACCGCGCGGATCACACCGATGGCCATGCGGTCATTCTGCGCCACTATGGCAGTGACATCGGGGTGGGCGGCATACAGGCGCTGGAAACCCGTGTAACCGGTGGAGGCTGACCAATCCCCCTCGACGCACAGATCCTCAAGCACCGCAAAACCAGCCGCGCGCAGGGTATCCTCGTAACCGCGCTTGCGATCAATGGCCGCCTCTTCCACCAATGGGCCTGTAATGTGCGCCACAACGCGGTGACCCTGCTCCAGCATGTGGCGGGTGGCGATACAGGAAGAGGCGTAGTTATCCAGATAAACGGAATGGTGGCTGCCGGCGCGCTTGTGCGAACCCACAAACACCATCGGAATGGTGGTGGGCAGCGGCACAATGTGCGGGTCAATGTAAGGATGCACAATCATCATCGCATCCACCCTGCGCTGACCCACCAGCGGTTCCAGCAGTGAGAGCAACTCTTCGGCGGTGTCAGCGGATGAGGTCAGCAGATAATAATTTTGCAGGCGCGCCTCGGTTTCGGCGCCTTCGATGATACTGGCAAAGGTGTAGTCGGTAAGGTTTTGCGAGATGCACGCCAGGGTGAAGGTGCGGCCCTGCGCCATGGAACGCGCAATGGCATTGGGCGAGTACCCCAGCTCGGCGATGGCGGCTTCAATGCGCGCCCGTGTTTCCGGAGCGACGCGCTCGTTGTCGTTGATCACGCGTGAGACGGTTTGGTGAGAGACGCCGGCAAGACGGGCCACATCTCGAATGGTGGGGTTGCGTTTCAATGCGCTGTTCTCTTTGCTCCGGGTATGTTACCGGTCACGTGACCGGTAACATCAATATACAGATTCAAATGGGCTTTGTCAATAGGGAAAATTAAAATCGCTCCCTCCATCCTGCGGTACAATTACTCACATCATGTCATCCTCTCGTGCCATGCCCCTGCTCGCCATTGCAGACGCCGTGACCCTGTTGCTGGTCACATGGGCGGGTTTTGCCTTTCACGGCGAGGGCTTTATCTTCGACCGATATCTCGCCAATGCCGTGCCGGTGCTCGCCGGTTGGGCGCTTGCCGCCCCGGCCCTGGGGCTGTACCGCCCGGCGGTGTTCGGCGCCCCAGCCCAAACCTGGCGCGTACTAATCGCCAGCGCACTGGCGGTCCCGTTTGGTGTGTGGTTGCGCGGGCTGTGGCTGAATGCACCCATCCTGCCCATTTTTGTCGCTGTCATGCTGGCTGTCGTTGCCGCCACCCTGCTGATCCTTCGCCTTGCGGCAGCCGCCCTTCTTTCGTGGAAAAATCGTCATGGATGAGACCCAACTGGTAACCCAGGCGCAAAAAGGCAGTCTCGATGCCTTTAACCAGCTCGTGTTGACCTATCAAGGCGTGGCTTACAATGTCGCCTATCGCATACTGTGCGATGAATACGCATCCGAAGACGCCACTCAAAACGCCTTCATCTCCGCCTATCGCAACCTGTCCAGTTATCGCGGCGGCTCCTTTAAAGCATGGATCTTGCGCATTGTCACCAATACCTGTTACGACGAGTTGCGCCGCCGCAAACGCCGCCCCACCACCCCACTGCAACCCGTGGTGGAGGAGGACAACGACGAGATGGAATCGCCGGACTGGCTGCGTGACGAAAATCCTGGTCCCGAACAACACGCCGAACAGGCCGACCTCGACCGCGCCATTCAACGCTGCCTCGAAGTTCTTCCAGAAGACTTCAGGGTGGTGGTGGTGATGATTGACGTTCAGGGGCTGGACTATAACGAGGTCGCCGATGCGATCAGCAAACCGCTGGGAACCATCAAAAGCCGCCTGGCGCGCGCCCGCTTGCGCCTGCGGGATTGTCTGCGCGGCGCATGGGAACTATTACCGGTTGAATATCGTTTGGAGAGTGAGGATTTATGATGAACGCTCCACGCTCCGAACGGGACTGGCTGCTCCTTTCCGCATATCTGGACGGCGAACTTTCTGAACAGGAAAACGCCGCCCTGAAACAGCGCCTGCAAACCGAACCTGGCCTGCAAGAAGACCTGCGCGACCTGCGCCGCACCAGGGCTGTTTTGCGCGCCGCTCCACAACGCAGGGTCCCGCACAACTTTACCCTCACCCGCGCCATGGCAGCCGAAACCCGCCGTTCCTCCGGCTGGCTGCCCGCGCTCAGTCTGTCTTCCCTGCTCGCCACCCTGGCGCTGGTGGTCACCCTGTTGGGGCGCATGCTGCCCTTAACCACCACAGCCAACGCCCCCATGATGGAGGCCATGCAGGCCCCCGCTGCCGGTGCTGAAGAAGCCGCTTCAATGCCCAGCCCCACCGCTCCGATCATCATCTGGGGTGCGCCCTATTACGGCGGCGGCCATGGCGGCGGTGGCGGAGCAGGCGGCGATGGGACCACCTTCAGCGTGCCATACGCCGATGGCAAGGGCGGCGGTGGCGATGGAGACACCGGCGGGATGTTCCCTGAAGACCTGACAGCCGAGCCGCTTCCCATGGATGCCGCTCCTGAAGCGGGCATGGCGGAAGAATCCGCGGATCCTTCCGCGGAAGAACCCGCCCAGGAAGAAATGACCCAACCGCTTTCACCCACGCCAACCCCCATGATGGAACAGAAAGACGCCGCCCCCGAAGCAACGCCAGAAGCGCCGGCATTGGGCGAAGCCCCGCAAGCGGATCAGTCCATGCCCACTGCCACCATGCAGCCCACTCCCACCCCGCCCGCCACAACGACGCGCGACCTGGATAACAGCGACTTGATCCTTGGGCTGCCTTCCGAGGAGGAACAGGGGCGCATCTTTGTGCCCGAAAGCCGCCTCAGCGAAGACCTGGCCGATTCTGCCGCATCGTCCGCTGATACTGTCGCGGCAAAATCCGCCCAACCTGCCAACCTGGTGGATGCCGCCGCGCCTTACTGGTTGGCTGGCGCGCTGGCGCTGTTCGCGCTGGCAACCGGCATCGCCGCCTTCACCCTGTGGCGCAGGCAACGCCGCTAAATCATGCCGCCCAGACCCGTCCGTTTTTGTCCTTATGACGGCGCGCCCACCGAACAGAAATTCATGTTCGGCGCACAGCGCGCCGTTTGCCCTGTGTGCGGCTGGGTGCATGTGGAAGATCCCAAAGTGGCCGCCGCTGTGCTGGTGGAGCAGGATGGACGCGTGTTGCTGGCGCGCCGCGTCAATGAACCCCATGCCGGTGAATGGTCGCTTCCAGCGGGTTTCATCAATGCCCGGGAACATCCCGAACGCGCCGCTGAACGCGAATGTCTGGAGGAGACCGGGCTGGTGGTGCGCGTCACCGGCCTGCTGACCATTGTCTCTGGCCGCGAGCACGAACGCGGCGCAGACATGGTGCTGGTTTACACCGCTGATGTACTTGGCGGCGAGCTGGCCCCCGGCGACGATGCCGACCAGGTGGCTTTCTTTGACCGCTCAGCCCTGCCCCCGCTGGCATTTCGTGCAGCGCGCATTGCCCTCGGACAGCAGACGTGCTAAAATTGGATCATTGGGACTTTTGTTCTGATTTTCCCGGAAGGTAAAGCGCTTGCCAAAGACCACCAAAAAAAACGCGCCTGCGGGCAGGGGCGGGACGACCACCAGACCCTCAAGCTCAACGTCATCCCGTTCGTCCACCAGAAGCTCAGGCCGTTCTTCATCCAAAAACCCCACACCCCAACCCGCGTCAACGCGTTCGTCTTCACGCACATCCACCCGCAGTTCACAAGCGCGGCGCGCTCCTGCCCGGTCACCCATCCGTCTCGGCGCCATCTCGCCTGAACGCAAACTGGATGTGCTGGGTGTGGTGCTTGCCCTGCTGGGTCTGCTGACCCTGTTGATGCTGCTCTCCCCCACCCGCGGCGCCATCACCGAGGCCTGGGTGGGCTTTCTGCAGCGCCTGTCCGGCTGGGGCGCTTTCTTCCTGCCGGTGGCGTTGATCGCCATAGGGCTGTGGCTGGTGTTTCGCAACATTGACCGTCTGCCAGTGCTCTCCACCGAACGCCTGTCTGGCGTGATCCTGCTGTACCTCAACCTGCTCACATGGATGAACACATTGACACGCGGCGGTTTTGAACTGGCGCGCAACGGTGCGGGCGGCGGCATGATCGGCGCATCCTTTGAATGGCTGCTGGTCTCCACCGTCGGTTTTGCCGGCGCCGTGGTGGCGCTCATCGCCTGGCTGCTGATCGCCCTGGCATTCACCTTTGACGTCTCCGTGCCCGAACTGTTCACCGCCATCCAGAAGGCTGTTCAACGTGAACGCACCACGGCAGGCGCTGGACAAACCCTTTCCGCACCGCCGGTGCACCCGGTGACTTCCAGCACCCCGCCCCCCATCAATGTCTATCCGCGCCAGGGGGCAGGTACGACACCCGCGCCTGATTTTGACGAAGATGAGGACACCCCGGCCAGCCTGCCGCCCAGTTTCCAGCCGTTGCAATCTTCCACACCGGAACCCCAAAGGGAAGCGCGCAATCAGCGCGGCGGGCGTGCGGCTGCCAGCACCCCTGCCCAGGCTTCCGCCTCTGCCAACCTCCCGCCGTCCGGTACAGATGCATCCCCCACCCCCGCCGAGGCTCCCACCGAGCCGGTGTGGGTGCTGCCCGCCATTGAAGCCATCCTGGACCCACCCACGCCGCAAGCCGTGCAGGCTTCGGCTGACCACGACCGCGCCCGCCTGATCGAGGACACGCTCAAATCCTTCGGCGCACCGGGGCACGTGGTTGAGATCCACCGCGGCCCCACCGTCACCCAGTTTGGCGTTGAACCGGATTTCGTGGAGAGCCGTTCCGGACGCACCCGTGTGCGGGTGGCCAAAATTGTCAGTCTGGCTGATGACCTGGCGCTGGCGCTGGCCGCGCAGCGTGTGCGCATTCAGGCGCCTGTACCGGGGCGCTCCTACGTTGGCATCGAGGTCCCCAATTCTGAAGTTTCGCGCGTCACCATGCGTGAGGTGATCGAATCAGACCATTTCCGGCGCATCAAGTCGCCGCTGCGGTTTGCGCTCGGCAAGGATGTAGCCGGTGCGCCTGCCACTTACGACCTGGCTTCCATGCCGCACCTGCTGATCGCCGGAACCACCGGCTCGGGCAAGTCTGTGTGCGTTAATTCCATCCTGGCGGCTTTCCTGCTGCACAATTCACCGGCTGATCTGCGCCTGGTGCTGGTTGACCCCAAACGCGTTGAGTTGACCAATTACAACGGCATCCCGCACCTGCTTGCGCCGGTGGTGGTGGAAGCCGAAAAGGTGGTCAACGCACTGCAATGGATGCTGCGCGAGATGGACAGCCGTTATCACAAGTTCAACAAGGCGGGTGTGCGCAATATTCAGGAGTACAACAAACGCACCGGCGAGCGCCTGCCCTACCTGCTGGTGGTGATCGAT
Source organism: Levilinea sp. (assembly GCA_034429695.1). Taxonomy (GTDB): domain Bacteria; phylum Chloroflexota; class Anaerolineae; order Anaerolineales; family Anaerolineaceae; genus DAOUGC01. The sequence goes on along the minus strand of DAOUGC010000087.1, from coordinate 2,970 downwards.
GAACTGGCTGACCTGATGATGCTGGCGCCCGAGGAGACCGAACGCTCCATCACGCGTCTGGCTCAACTGGCGCGCGCCACCGGCATCCACCTGATCCTCGCCACCCAGCGCCCATCCGTTGAGGTCATCACCGGTTTGATCAAAGCCAACTTTCCTGCCCGCGTGGCTTTTGCGGTGGCCAGCGGCATCGACAGCCGTGTGATCCTCGACCAGCCCGGCGCTGAACGCCTGCTGGGGCGCGGCGACATGCTTTTCCAGGCGCCGGATGCCTCTGCGCCGGTGCGCCTGCAGGGTGTGTATGTGTCAGACTCTGAAATTCAGCGCCTGGTGGACTTCTGGCGCTTCTCGGCTTCGCGCGTCGCCACCAACCAGCCCACCACCACCGGCAGCATGGAAGCAGGCATGGGCGACCTGCCGCGCGGCGTGCCGTTGAAACAGATATCGTTTTTGGAAGACCCTGAAGAAGACGGCGATCCGTTGCTCAAGGAAGCCATTGACCTGGTGCGCCGTGAGGGGCGTGCATCCATCACCATGTTGCAGCGCCGCATGCGCATTGGTTACACCCGCGCCGCCCGCCTTGTGGATGCGATGGAAGAAAAGGGCATCATCGCCCCCGCCCAGCCCAATTCACAGGTGCGCGAAGTGCTGGATTACGGCCCCACCGCTCCTCCTGAGGATGATGGGTATTAGGAAGGGCAGTTGTCAGGGGTCAGATGTTGGCAGGTGGTGACAATAGAAACCACCGCCCAAACCCAAAATTGGTTCTGTAGCGGCGCACGGCGTGCGCCTGCAGCGATCAATTTCCATCCATGGATGTGTCCGGAGGCGGTGTCTTTTACCCGCCCAGCATCACCAGCGCGGCGGCTGCCACAGCCGCGGTCTCCATCCGCAAAATGTTCCGTCCCAACGAAACCGGTGCAAAACCCAGCCCACGCGCCGCTTCCACCTCGCGCGTCTCAAACCCGCCCTCGGGACCAATCCCCATGCACACCCGCCCCGGATTTCGCCCGTTCAACACAGTTCGCACGGAATTCCCCCCCCGCGCCTGCCCGCGCGCTTCCTCCTCCCATGCGATCAAACGCAGGTCGCAACCCTCACCGGCAGCGCGCAGCCCCGCCTCAAAAGCAGCCGGCGGGTGCAGCACCGGCAGATCACCACGCTCGCACTGTTCGGCAGCCTCCTGAATGATGCGTTCCCAGCGCGGCACGTGCTTCATCACATCCGCCGGAGACTGCACCAGGCTGCGCCGCGTGACCAGCGGGTAAAACGCCGCAGCGCCCAGCTCGGTGCATTTCTGCAGCATCCACTCGAACTTCTCACGCTGGGTCAGCGCCAGCGCCATGTGCAGCCGGGGGGTCAGAGGAGCCGGGGCAGGCTTTTCCTCAAGCACCACAGCCGTCACCACCGCCTTGCTGACCAGGTCCAGCTCGCACACATACTCCACACCGGCGTTATTCAGCACCACCAGCTTGTGCCCACGGCGCATACGCAGCACCGAGGCGATTTGCTTTGCCGTCTCCGCCGGAAAGGTTACCTGACCGGCGGCAATGGCAGTGGGCGGTACAAAAAAGCGCTGCAGGCTCATTCGCCATCCTCATCGGCTTCCGCTGCTTCGCCGTGTCCCCTCAGGTTCGCACCATGCCCTGCGATCACCACCGTATACTCACCGCGCGGGGCTTTGTCATCCACGTATTGAATGCACTCGCTGAGACTGCCGCGAAAGACCTCCTCAAACTTCTTGGTCAGGTCATTTGCCACGGCAGCGGGCCGGTCGCCATACACCGCCAGCGCATCCTCAAGAAAGGCACGCAGTCGGTGTGGGCTTTCGTAGAAGATCAGCGTGTGCGGCGAGGTCCCGTCCAGCGCAAAAAAGCGTTTGCGCGCCCCGCTCTTGCGCGGCGGAAAGCCCCTGAAGGTAAAGCTGTGCACCGGCAGACCGGAGAGTGTGAGCGCCATGATCAGCGCGGTGGGACCCGGCACAGCCGTGACCGCGAAACCAGCCTCAACCACCCCGCGCACCAGCGTAAAACCAGGGTCAGAGATGGAAGGGCTGCCCGCATCGGTCACCACTGCCACCGATTTCCCCTCAGCCAGCGCCTGCAGGATGCGCGGCAGGGCTTTTTCCTCGTTATATTCGTAGAACGACATCAGCGGCTTCTTGATGTCAAAATGCTTGAGCAGCAGCCCGGTTTTGCGCGTGTCCTCGCTGGCTACCAGGTCAACGCTGCGCAGCGTGTCGAGCGCGCGCAGGGAAATGTCGGATAGATTGCCAATGGGTGTGGAAATGAGGTAAAGCATGCTGGCTGCGCCTGTCCTTGATGGAGATGCGCGGCTTCCGCCCCGCTCAATGTGAGTATATCACGACAGAAAAGTTGCCGGTTGGCTGCCTGCACAACCCTTTTTTTGACTCGCCCCTCCCCAGCGGGTATAATTTCCGGCTGGAGGAAACTTCATGGCAAATCAACCGACCCGGGATCGCGTCAACCCCGAAAAAATTGACACCACCCCGCTGCGCCGCCCCGATTGGATCCGCGTGCGCGCTCCATCCGGCGAGACCTATGAGCGCCTGCAGCAGCTCATGCGCCAGAAGACCCTGCACACCGTATGCGAGGAAGCCGGATGCCCGAATATGGGCGAGTGCTGGGGTAGCGGAACCGCAACCTTCCTCATGCTGGGCGATGTCTGCACCCGCACCTGCGGTTTCTGCGACATTAAGCACGGCCGCCCCGAGGCGCTGGACTGGCTGGAGCCGGAACGTGTCGCCCAGGCTGTCAAAGCCATGCAGCTCAAACATGCCGTGATCACGTCGGTCAACCGCGACGCGCGCAAGGACGGCGGCGCGCCGATCTTTGCCCTGGTCATCCGCCGCATCCGCCAGTTGCAACCCGGCTGCTCCATCGAGGTGCTCATCCCCGATTTCAAAGGCAGCCTGGAAGCCCTGCAAATCGTCATGGATGCCCGCCCCGAGAT
>DAOUGC010000086.1:0-19252 GCA_034429695.1 Levilinea sp. | reverse complement strand
AATGGTGAACTCCAATATCGTTACACATTGTGTGGTTGTTTCAGAAAAGCTGGCTCAGGTGTGCATAACCAACGGGATCAACCCCGAAAAGATCGTTGTAATCCACAATGGCGTCGATCCCCGCCCGCCGGCTTCCACCAGGAGGGACGTGCGCGCCGCGCTCGGTGTAGAAAACGACTCACCCGTTGTGTTCACAGCCGGGCGCATGACCCACCAGAAAGCCCACACTCATCTGCTGCGCGCATTCAAACAGGTGCTGGACCAATATCCAACAGCCCGCCTGTGGCTCGCTGGTGATGGCCCTTTGCGCGATAACCTGACCTATGAAGCCAATCAGCTCGGCATTCGCGAGCAGGTCGATTTCCTCGGCATCCGCAAGGATGTACCCGATTTGATGGCCGCTGCCGATATTTTCGCTTTGTCTTCAATTTCAGAAGGCTTACCCATGGTGGTGATCGAAGCCATGGCTGCCGGATTGCCGGTGGTGAGCACCGACGTAAAGATTGATGAACTGGTTCGTCACGGGCAGACCGGCCTGATCGTCCCGCGCGAAGACCCCACCGCCCTGGCAGAAGCCCTGATGACTTTATTAAAGGATGATCGAATGCGTTCTGTGATGGCAAAAGAGGGAATGCGCGTGGCAAAGGCTCGTTTATCCACCCGGGCCATGTGCGTACAATATGCCCAAATGATGTTCGGCCAAGGCTTTCCTCTCCCACCGGATCGTGATACCGAAGGAGGCGCTTCCTGATGTCCCAACCCCGCACCGCTTCTTCGCGCTGGACGCCCATTCTTTTATGGTTACTGTTGGGTGGTTTCCTGTACCTATTTGGGCAGGATTTTTACCTTAACGGCATTTTGATGGATAACCCGCCCTCCCTGGCCTCCAAACGATTTGTGGCTTTCTGGGCGATTAGCTTTGTTCTTGTTGCAACCTGGCTGTTCTGGCTCATCATGTTGATCATGGGGCGCCGCCTGACACCGCTTTCCCGTCTTTTTGACCGCATTGCAGGGTGGATGCTGAATGTACCGGCCTGGATGCGCGCTCTTTTTGCAGTTGCGTTTACCCTGACCCCCGCTCTGCTGGTGTTATTCACTCCACCCGGTTTTATGCGCCTGCACTTCTGGGCGCGTTTTGGCATGCTGCTATTGAGCGGTTTTCTGGCCAGTCTGTTTGCACTACCCCGGTCTTCCTTGCCCGCCCGATTGGTTTCCATTGCTGCATTCACCGGTCTTGCCGGGGCAATCTTCGCGGCGGGCGGCTGGTTGAACCAGGTGACCTCATATCCCTTCTCGTTGGGCTGGTCAGACGGCAACCGGTTGTGGGATTACTCCATCCTGTTTGCCTCTGATCGATACAACAATCCATCCGGCGAACCCATTTTTGCATTCATCAGCCGCGGTAGATCTTTTCTGTGGGCTGTGGCATATCTCATCCCTGGTATTGGCATTTGGGGGGTGCGCCTGTGGGACGCGCTGGTGTGGATCGTCCCGCCCTTGCTGCTTGGCTTCAGTCTGTTCGCTGGTGCATCAGAAACCCGGGGATGCTCCCGTGGTCTCCGCTGGTTGCTCACAACAGCTTTTGCCATTTGGTGCATGGCGTTCATTTCCCAGGGTCCCATCTATGCCCCGCTCACCCTGGCGGCCATTCCGGTTGTATTGGGGGTGCGTACCCGCCGTCTGGGATGGATCATCCCTGGGGTAATCCTGGCAACCTATTACGCCCAGATCAGCCGCTGGACCTGGATGTATGCCCCTGGCCTGTGGGCTGCCCTGATCCTGTTCCTTCAAGTGGATAACCCCCGCCTGCATAAATCACACTGGCGGGCATTACTGCCGCCAGTAATCGCCGGACTGGTGGGATTGTTGACCGCCCAATTTTCGCCAACCGTGGAGAATTGGATTAAAAACGGATTGGACGGGGGCGTGGTTCAAAATATTGCCGCCACCGTTGCCAGCAGCGTTACCCGCCAGCCGCTCCTGTGGGATCGCTTGCTGCCCAATATTACCTATCCACCGGGGCTGTTGCTCGGCACTATTTGGGCAGCGGCGCCACTCCTGATTCTGCTGAGCTGGTTGCTGATCAGGCGCATTTGGCGCATTAACGCGCTACAGATGCTGGCAGCGGGTGGCATTTCGCTGATTTTTCTCATTGTTGGCATGATCGCTTCCACCAAAATTGGCGGTGGTAGCAACCTGCATAATCTGGATATGTTCTGGATCACCCTGGTGATCCTGGCTGGCTTTGGATTTCGCGCCCTCATTCCTCACCTCAGCGAGATCTTTAATCCCGCACCCAACACTTCCCACCTGATCCCCGCTCTGCTGATCAGTCTGGCGCTGCTTGGCCCCGCCAGTTACGCTGTTTTGGACGGACATCCCATGCAATTGCCCTCCAAAGTTGCCTGGCAGGCGGCGTTGGACGACATTGCCAGACGGGTTGGCGCAGCAGATGCTGCCGGTCAGCAGGTTCTTTTCATCGACCAGCGCCAGTTGCTTACCTTTGGAGATGTGCCCAACGTCCCCCTGATTGACGATTACGAAAAGAAATATCTCATGGATCAAGCCATGACCGGCGATCAAGCCTATTTTGATCAATTCTATGCTGACCTCGCCAGCCAACGCTTCGGCCTGATTATCAGCGAGCCGTTATGGATTAAGGTGCAGGGAGATGACGAAAATTTTGGCGATGAAAACAACGCCTGGGTCAAATGGGTTTCTGGTCCGGTATTGTGTTATTACGAACCGGTGGTAAACCACCCGGTGGGCGTGCAGTTGTTGGAACCGCGTGATACCGTCACCCCACCCGACCCATCCGTGACCTGCCCATAATTTTTCCAGCGAAAACCAAACCGGCTGCGCGTCTGCAGCCGGTTTGCCGTACAATTACTCCATGGACCCCGCCCGGATCAACATCCTGCTGCTCGGCCCGCCCGCCATTCTGGTGAATAACCGTGTGGTGAATATTCAACGCCGCTCTCTGCGTTCGTTATTATTCTTTCTTGCCTGTAATCGTCAACCGGTTGGACGCGCCAGCCTGATCCTGTTATTCTGGCCGGACAACCCTGAGAACAAGGCGCGCACCTATCTGCGTGATTCGTTATCCAAATTACGCGCCGCGCTCCCCCACCCTGAAATATTACAGGCTGACCGTGACAACGTCTGGCTGGATAACCAGCGTAGTTATGTGGATGTGCTTGAGTTTGAAGATTATGCCGCCCGGCTGCGTTCAGAATGGAACAGCCGTCCCTCATTATCTGCTGATCAGGTGTCCGATCTGCATCGCATGCTGCGTTTGTGGCGATCTCCTCAATTTCTGGCCGGTATCAACCCACCCAGAGAAGGCCAGTTTGACCAGTGGTTGTCTCATAAAAGCTCCTCCCTGGAACATGACCGCCATTATTTGCTCAGTCTGGCTGCTGACCATGCCATTGCCTCAGGCGATTTGGATAGCGCCTTGCTATGGTTGCACAGCGCGCTGGATACCAACCCGATTGACGATCAATTAAATCTTAACATGGTGAAATGCCTGGTGGAATTGGGCCGCAAAGGTGAGGCGTTGCACCATATGGACAACATCCGTCGACTGTACCGCCGCGAGCATGTGGGCGATTTACCCCCCGCGTTTGATGAGTTTGAGGAACAGATCCAACGCATGAACCGCATGCCCGTCCCCGCTGATCAGTCGGATTGGGATGGGGCGCTGAATCTTCACACGCCATTTGTCGGCAGAAAAAATCAGTTGCGGGTACTGGAAGACGCTTACTGGCGCGGATCTTCCGCCATCATCATGGGTGAACCCGGAGCTGGAAAAACCCGTCTGGCGCGCGAGTTGCATATCACCATCAAACCCACCCCGCGCCTGATGCTGACCCAGTGCCATTCTTCTGAAAGCAACCTGCCTTTTCAACCACTTATCGATCTCCTGCGCAATAACATCACACCCACGGAATGGCAGACGCTTGCCCCTTCATGGCGGGCCTGTCTTGAACCTTTGATGCCGGAGCTTGCCACCCCGGCGCATGATCTTTCCGACCAACCGATCGTCCCCGCCGGTGATCGTCAGGCTTTGGTAATGGAAGCCATCCATCAGGCACTGCTGCTGGCCGCCGAACACAAGCGTATTCTGGTGGTGATGGATAATGCCCACTGGAGCGACGAAAGCACCAATCACACCCTGGCATACCTCACAGAACGGCATTTCTTTCACGAACACGGCATGTTGTTGTTGACCGCCCGTACCGGTGAAATGCCCGTTTACCTTTGGAATTTCATCCACCATTCCCACCGTCCGCACGAATTTGTCCAGGTTCCTTTAACCGGCCTGGATGAGGAAGAAGCGCAGACCCTCACCACCTTTGTGCTCGGTCGGTCTCTGCCACGCCGCTTGCAGGAGCGCCTGTTGACGGATTCGGGCGGCAACCCATTCTTTCTGTTGGAAAATCTGCGCGCCCTGCTGCCCTACCTCCCCGACCTGCCCACGCCAGATAAAATGCCACTGGCAGCTTCGGTAAGGGCACTGGCTCAAAATCGCATAAATCTTCTGTCTGCTCCAGCGCGCATGTTGCTTGAGGTGATATCGGTGCTGGAAATGGAAGCGCCACCCGACCTGCTGGAAAACATCACCGGCTTTTCCTCCGATCAAGCCACTGCAGCGCTGGAAGAGTTGGAAGCGGCGCGCATTATTAAATCTTCCGATAACCAGAATTATGGGTTGTGCTACCTGCTCGTCCATGAAATTATTCGCAGTGCCGTACTGGCTGAGATCAGCGCCGCCCGTCGCCGGAATTTACACCTGAAAACCGCCCGCGCCCTGCAGGCCCATCTTGGCCCGCTGCCTCATCTCTCCTCGGTGCTCGCCCGTCATTTTGAACTTGGCTCCGATTTCCGCCAGGCATTCACGTACTGGGTCCAGGCCGGGCAGCACGCCTCGCGTGTGGCCTCCCGTAAAGAAGCTTATACCGCTTTTCGTCAGGCTGAACGCCTGTTAAAACGCACCAACTTCTCCCTGCCCGATACGGTCATCTACAACCTGTACCATCACTGGTTTCAACTTGCTTACGATTGCATGGACATCCGCATGTTGCAAACCATCAGCCAGACCATGATCCGTCTGGGGGAACAATTGCACAGCCCGTTACTGGTGGGTCTCGGATATGGCGCGATGGCGCAATTGAAATCCTTGTTGAATGAAAATCAACAGGCCTGGGAAAGCGCCCAGCAGGCCATCCCTTACCTGCAGCGATGTGGCAACAAAAAAGAAGTGCTGGAGGGATACAACCGCCTGGGACTGATGCTGGCTTACATCAACCGCCTGCAACCAGCCTACCTGGTTCTTGAAAATGCCCGGGAATTGTCCAGAGGGCTCAATGATGAATCTGCCTTGGAGGCGATGTCAACCACTGAGTACAATCTTGCCCTGGTGCAATTGTTTCGCGGCTATCCTGTAAAATCCATTGAACATGCTCAAAATTCTCTGCACTACGCCGAAAGCCTTTTTTATAACATCGGCAAGATCCGCGCACGAACTGTTTTGGCCCGGGCTTATTTCAATGAACGCAAGTTTGAAAATGCCGTTCAGCAAGCCGAACTCGGTCTGCAGCAGGAGGGAAGCGCTCACAATAACCGCATCTTTGTTTACCTCCTGACCATCAAAGCCCGCAGCCTGCTGCTCCTTGGCCGTTTGGACGAAGCCATGCCCCTCATCATCGAAGCCCGGGCAGCGTGTCAGGGCAAGGGTTATAAGGATATCCTCTCCGGGATCAATATGCTGCAGGGCGAAATGCACCTGTTTTGCGCAGATGCCGCGAGGGCAGCGGAATTTTTCCGTTCGGGTTGCACCGATAGCGGCAGTGAACTTAGTCGCATTTACAATCAAGCATATCTGGGGTTGGCACTGTATATCGCAGGCAACCCGGCCAGCGGTACAGAGCAATTTCAACTGGCCATTGAGGAAGCGCTGCATCAGGACCTGGGCGTTGTATTTTCCCCGCTGCAACTACTCATGGCGCATGTCCGTATTGGGTTGGGCGATGTTGATGAAGTGAAAAAATCCGTTGATCATCTTGCAGAGTTAATCCGCCAAAGACCATGTTTCACATCACCTCTGCATTATCTCGCCATCCGTGCCGAGTTGGCTTTCCACCACCAGCAGTGGGATGATGCATTGCGCTTTACGCGGCTATTGCATCAGGAAAGCGTCAACACTTCCACGGTCTGGCTGCAGAGAGCAGCCATCCAGATAAACCGCAAGATCGCCCTGGCGTGCGGCATGGATGAAGCACCAGACAGTCAGGAACTGGCTGCATGGTATCAGCGCATGGAAGGCAACATGCGCCATCCGGTATTGCGCGATCTTTATGTTCATATGCGTGCCAAAGAAATTGCCGACCAGTGAAATTGCAGGCCCATGACATATGGCCCGGAATCCTAGCTTAAAGATAGACCCCCGTCTACGTTGTGTCGACGTTTGTCTACTATAATCACAGCTAGTTGATAAGATATCAGGCGCAGGTAACAGGGACCCTGTGCAGGAAAGGCTGATCGTGCCAGGGAAACACGATCAGCCTTTTGTCATCCCCTGACCATCCACAAAAAAGCCGCTCCTCTGTTTGAGGGCGGCCTTGTGTTTACCATCAATGATCGCTTGCAGGTTGTCCCTACTCCTGACGCACATGCGCCACGGTGACACCCTCGCCGCCTTCACTGTCCAACCCCACCTCAAACCGCACCACATGCCGCGACTGTTTCAGCGCATCGCGCACAGCCTGACGCAGGCGTCCGGTGCCTTTGCCGTGGATGATGCGCACGTAAGGCATACCCGCCAGGTAAGCATTCTCAATAAACGCCTCCAGCATCTCAAGCGCTTCATCGGCGCGCTGCCCGCGCAGGTCAAGCTCCAACCCAGGGGATGGATGCAACCCGCCAACCGGTTTGGCAGGAGCAGAACCCACCCCGCCAGCCGTCTGTGGGGCGCTGCGTTTTTTGGTGGCAGGGGTTGCAGCGGGTGGTTCATCGCCCCGGCGTTGAATGTCACCCAGGCGGGAACGCACCCTAAGCGCCCCAAGCCGTACTTCAATTTCTTCCTCACCAAGCGCCGTTACCACGCCTTCCATGTTGAGCGAACGCACCCGTACCTTCTCGCCCACCTTTAGCGGCTGGCGCATGGGCAGATCGCTTTCCTGTCTTTCCGGCTGACGGGTGGCAGCTTCTTCAAGGCTTTCTGCCTGTTGCTGTAAACTCCGCACCGCATCCAGCGGCTGGCGGGCGCGCAGCATTTCACGACGCAGTTCATCCAGCTCGCGGCGCAGTTCACGCACGTCCACCTCGGCTTCGGTACGCGCGCGTTCCAGGATGGCCATGCGCTCATCCTCAATCCTGTCCAGCCGGACAGCCAGTTCACGCCGCAGGTTTTCCGCCTGCTGGCGGGCGCGCTCTTCACGCGCACGCTCATTGCGCGCCAGATCACGCTGGCGGTGAATTTCATCCAGCAGGTCTTCGGCGCGCAAGTCCTGCGGGTTGATCTCGCCCCGCGCGACTTCCAGTACGCTGGCAGGCAAACCAAGCCTTTCCGCGATCAACAAGGCGTTGGAGCGCCCAGGCAGACCCACCGTGAGATGATATGTGGGGCGCAGAGTGCGCAGGTCAAATTCCATGCTGGCGTTCACCACGCCGGGTGTGGCATGGGCAAATGTTTTTAGTTCAGGGTAATGGGTGGCCACCAGGCAGGGAATGAGGTTCTCCACCAGATAAGATAGCAGGGCGCGTGCCAGAGCCGCACCTTCCTGTGGATCGGTTCCGGCACCCAATTCGTCAAACAAAACCAGCGTCTCGCGGTTGGCGTTACCCAGCACGCGCACAATGTTGGTGATGTGCGCCGAGAAGGTGGACAGCGACTGTTCAATGGACTGTTCATCGCCGATGTCGGCGTAAATATCCTGAAAAATGCTCAATGACGAGCCGCTCTGCGCGGGGATGTGCAAACCACTCTGCGCCATCACCACCATCAGGCCCACCGTTTTTAGCGTCACCGTCTTGCCGCCTGTGTTGGGCCCGGTGATCACCAGCGCAAACGTCTGCGGGTCCAGGATCACGTCAATCGGCACAACCTGCGCCTGTTCCAGCAATGGATGGCGGGCATGGCGCAAATTAATCACGCTGCCGGGATGGTTTTCCCGTTTCAGGTCGGGTTCCACCAGCTCCGGCTCACTGGCGCGCAGATCGTCGGCATATTTGGCGCACATCAACGCCAGGTCCAGCTCTCCGAGCGCATCCAACATGCCGCTCAATTCAGGCGCGCGCCGGCCAACTTCCATGGAAAGCTCCGCCAGAATGCGGCGCACTTCGTCACGTTCGGCCAGTTGCAGTTCCTGCCAGCGGTTATTGAGTTCCACCACTGCCAGCGGCTCAACAAACAATGTCGCGCCCGAGGAGGACTGATCGTGGACGATGGAGCGAATACGTCCTTTAAATTCCGCCCGCAATGGGATCACGTAACGGCCGTTGCGCTGGGTGATGATGGCTTCCTGCAGGATGGGCGCATTTTTTGAATCGGTCACCATGCGCTGCAGGCGAGACATCAGGCGTTCGTGCGCCACTTTTGACTCACTGCGAATGCTTTCCAGCTTTGGCGAGGCTGAATCCAGCACCTCACCGCGCTCGGAGATCGAGCGTGAGATGGCGTCAATCAACCCTGCCGGTGCAGGCAGGCGTTCAATGATCCCGCGCAGATTGGGCGATTCGGCGCTCGAACGATCAAACGCGCGCACCACACCGCGCGCCGCCACCAGTGTGTTTTTTACATCCAGCAATTCACTGGCCTGCAACACACCGGCGCGGCTGGCAAGGTCCACCAGCGGACGAATGTCGCGCGCCCCACCGATCGAAAAGTCGTCCTTCACGCTCAGCAGATAACGCGCCTCACTGGTCAAAGCCAGCCGGCGGCGGGCCTCAGCCACATCATGAACCGGACGCAACGCGCGCGCCAGTTCAGCAGACAGCGAGAAATCGGCATAGGCAGCCAGTTTCTCCAGGATCTTGGGAAATTCAAGGGTGATTAGAGTCTTCTCGTCCATGGTTGCCTGAAAAGTATAACATGGGAAGCCGATTCTCATATGACGGTCAACACGTGCATGATATACTACCCCTCGAAAAGGAACGCTCATGCCGGTACTGACCGCTCAAAATCTCTCCAAATCCTACGGCGCCGAGGATATTTTCTCCGGCATCACGCTCAGTATTGCGGAGCGGGCGCGCATCGGCATGGTGGGGTCAAACGGGGTGGGCAAGACCACCCTGCTGCGCATCCTGATCGGCGAGGAAACCCCGTCCAGCGGCATCGTTCTGCCCGCCCGCGGGCTGCGCATCGGCTATCTGCCCCAGGAGGCCGACCTCGACTCCGCCCTCACCCTGTGGGAGGAAAGCCAGAGCGCCTTCGCTGACCTCAAACACCTGCAAGCCGACCTGCACCTGCTGGAAGCGCGCATGGCGCACGCCCACACCGAACAGGACATGGAAGATTATGCCCGCATGACGGCGCGTTTTGAGCGCATGGGCGGCTATACCTACGAGAACACCACCCTGCAGACCCTCACAGGCCTGGGTTTTGAACCATCCGACTATCACCGCCCCATCGCGCAACTCTCAGGCGGGCAGCGCACCCGCGCCTGCCTGGCGCGCCTGCTGCTCACCGGCCCAGACCTGCTGTTGCTGGATGAACCCACCAACCACCTCGACATTCAAGCCATTGAATGGCTGGAGGCGTACCTCAAAGATTGGGACGGCGCGGTGCTGGTGGTCTCTCACGACCGCTATTTCCTCGATCAGGTCACCACCACCATCTGGGAGATGACCCCGGCGCTGGAGACCTACCGCGGCAACTACTCGGCATACCTGCAGCAGCGCGAGGAACGCTACGCCCGCCGCCTGGAGGAATACCAGGCGCAGCAGGAGTTCATCGAGAAGGAAGAAGAATACATCCGGCGCAACATTGCCGGGCAGAACACCCGCCAGGCGCAGGGCAGGCGCAAACGCCTGTCACGCCTGCTTGAGGAAGCCCGCCTGGCGCCGCCGCACATCAACCGGCGGCTGCACCTGCGCCTTGAACCCACCGCGCGTTCGGGCGACCTGGTGTTGCGTACCCATTCCCTCAGCATCGGTTATGCCGACGAGGGCCGCCCGCTGTTTGACGTGCCCGATCTGACCCTGCGGCGCGGTGAGTGCGCCGCCATTCTGGGACCCAACGGCGCGGGGAAAACCACTTTCCTGAAAACCATTCTGGAGCAGATCCCGCCCTATGCCGGCGAGGCGCAACTGGGCGCCAGCCTGCAGGTGGGCTACTTTGCCCAGGCGCACGAAGGGCTGCGCCCCGAGCGCACCCTGATGGACGAGATCAACGCGGTTGCCCCCAACATGCTGCCCGCTGCCATCCGTGACTACCTGGCGAAGTTCCTGTTTACCGGCGACGATGTCTTTAAACAGGTGAACATGCTCTCAGGCGGTGAACGCGGACGGCTTGCGCTTGCCTGTCTGGCGCTGCAGGGAGCCAACCTTTTGCTGCTGGACGAGCCCACCAATCATCTCGACCTGCCCTCCCAGGAAGTGCTGCAATCCATCCTCGGCGATTTCACCGGAACCATATTGCTGGTCTCGCATGATCGCTATTTGATCGACAACCTGGCGACCCAGGTGTGGGAGGTGCTGCCAGAGGATGGCCGCCTGCGGGTGTTCTCTGGAACATACAGTGAGTACCGTGCTTCCCTGCAGGCACAAACACAGCCCACTGTGCGCGCCGCAGAAGACCGGGCGGATGCCCACCCCACCCAGGCAAAAGCGCGCCAGGGGTTGAGCAAGTACGAGATCAAACGCCGCCAGGAACGCATCCACGTGCTGGAAAGCGAGATCACCGCGATCGAAAGCGAACTGGCGCGCGTCACAGCCCGGCTGGAGAACCCGCCCGCCGACGCGGCTGCCGTGCAGCGATTGGGGCAGGACTACAACCGGCTTCAACAGCGCCTGGAAACCCACATGGAAGAATGGACCCGCCTGAGCGAGGAAATTTCAGCTTCTGGGGTGTAAATTGTTCCAGGCAGTTTGTTTGACCACATATACTGTCGATTTCCCCCATCCACAGGTTTCATCATTCCGCTTCAACCCTGCGCCCGACACACGTACAACCCCTTGTGACGTGTAATCCGCAGCGGACCTGCCTGCAGCCGTCCCTCCAGATCTGACCGCAACTGTCTCCGCTCATGTGCGTCCAGTTCGGCGCGGATGCCCTCTTCGCTCAACAGATACGCCAGCACGGTGTCTGCATCTGAAAACAACAATTCATCCCGGTAAGGGTACAAACGCACAGAAGAAAAAAACGGCGACAGCCAGCGCGCTCCGTTTTCCACCCCAAAACGTTCCGGCGCACCACCCAGGTTTTCCACCGCGGCGTAAGGTTGCAGCGCCTCTTTTAATTCCACAAAATGCTCCAACCCGCCCACCGATGCCAGCAAGCGCCCGCCGGAAGTCAGCACGCGGTGCGCCTCACGCAACGCCAGCGTCAGATCGGGCACGTGGTCGTACAGCCCAAGCGCCAGCACCACATCAAATTGATCATCCTCAAAGGGCAGGCGCTGCGCATCACACACGGTCGTGTCCAGCTCCAATTGCAGCTCACGAGCACGCGTCATGGTTTCATGCGCCATGCCGCCCGAAAGGTCGCACGCGGTCACCTGCCAGCCGGGCGGCAGGCGCTCCGCATTGGCAGTCCAGAACTCACCCGTTCCAGCGCCAACATCCAGAATGCGCAGGCGCTTGCGGCGGCGATCAAGCCGTTTGAATACCCACACAAACCAATCCTGCGGATGGGTTCCATGCTCATCCTGCAGGCGGGTGCGCAGATCCAGTTTTTCGGGCTGGTTATACTGGCGGCGGCGTAATTGCTCCAGATCCGTATGCTTGTTTTTCCCCATTTTCCCCCATCCAGGTCTGATACAGGCTCAGGCGTCCGCCTGCCCCATCCGACTCGAATTCCTCTTTAATGCAAAAACCGCATTGCGCTGCCAGACGGGCAAGCTCTTCGCGTGAATACAAATGCACGTAGCGCAGTCCGCGCTGCTCTACCTGACCGGGCAGGGCGTAACGCCAGTCCAGCAGGGTATCACCGGGGTCCACTTGATCCTCCCGCAAACCTGCCAGGCTCCACGGCTGCACCCGTTCCATCAATTTGGGGCTGTGCTGAAACTGCCATTCTGAATGGATAAATACGCCCAACGGGGCAAGCAACCCGCGTACAACGCGCAGAATGTCCAGGCGCGCCGCCTCACCGGGGATATGGTGCAATGCCGCAAAACATGTGATCACGTCAAATTGCCGACCTTCAACCACATTCTGCCAGTCCGGGTTGCCCAGATCAGCCGGATGGTAGCTCACCGGCGCGCCCGGTGCGTGCGTATGCACCCATGCAGCGGCTTCCTCCAGCAGGCTGGCCGAGAAATCCAGCCCGGTATACGTGCCTTCCGCACCGTGTTCAGCCGCGTGCTGCGCCCAGGCCAATCCAAGCGCGCCCCCGCCGCAGCCCAGATCCAGCCACTGCCCACCCGCAGGCAGGCTGTCCAGCACACGGCGCACGCCCGGTTGAATGCGCCGCCGCGTGGCGGCAAAAGCCGGCCCAAAAGTCTGGTAAAATTGACGATTAAGGTCTAGAAGGATGGATACTGTGTGTTCATCCATGCGTTGATTATACGAGATTACCCCACGCCCGGCGCAAAACCAGGCGGCGTTTGATACAGGCAGTAGTGCATGGCTTATTCACTGGAAGAATGGATCGCTGAACGCAATTACACCCCCCAGGTGCTGGCGGCTGCCCGCCTGGTGCTGGAAGAGGTGCGCCAGGGCGCCGATCTGCGCCGCGCATTGCGCCGCCACCCGCTGCCGGGCGGCGGTCACGTGGCAAAGCACATGCTGGTGGCGGTTTACCGCGCCGGGGTGGAAAGCGGCGAATGGCCCGCCGATGAGGAATTGCTCTCCCGCATTCGCATGAAGCCAATGCGCACCCTGTCGGGCGTCACCACCGTTACCGTGCTCACCAAGCCCTACCCGTGCCCAGGCAAGTGCATCTTTTGCCCCACCGATGTGCGCATGCCCAAAAGCTATCTGCCGGATGAACCCGGCGCGGCGCGCGCCTTTCAAAATGATTTCGACCCCTTCCGCCAGGTGCAATCCCGCCTGGATGCCTACCAAGCCACCGGCCACCCCACCGACAAGATCGAGCTGTTGATCCTGGGCGGCACATGGAGCGCTTACCGCAGGGATTATCAGGAGTGGTTCGTGCTGCGCTGCTTTGACGCGATGAACGGCGTGGAGAGCACCACCCTGGAGGAAGCCCAGCGCATCAATGAAACCGCGCCCCACCGCAACGTTGGCCTGGTGATCGAGACCCGGCCCGACGAGATCAACCCGCGTGAGATCGAATGGCTGCGCCAACTGGGCGTCACCAAGGTGCAACTGGGTGTGCAAAGTCTGGATGACGCCGTGCTGGAAAAGAACGCCCGCGGGCACACCGCCCGCCAGGCGCTGGAAGCCACCACCCTGCTGCGCGCTGCCGGTTTCAAGATCGTGGTGCACTGGATGCCCAACCTGCTGGGCGCCACCCCGCAAAGCGACCGGCAGGACTTCGCCCGCCTGTGGCTGGACCAGGAACATGCCCCCGGCATTTGCCCGGATGAACTCAAAATCTATCCCACCCAGTTGCTTGAACTGGCCGACCTGTATGCCTACTGGCAGCGCGGCGAATACACCCCCTACACCACACAGGAACTGGTGGACCTGATCGCCGATATCAAACCGTCCATCCCTGAGTACTGCCGGGTCAACCGCGTGATCCGCGACATTCCGTCCACCCACGTGGTGGAGGGCAACAAGCGCACCAGCCTGCGCCAGGACGTGCTGGAGGAACTGGCCCGCCGCGGTCAAAAATGCCGCTGCGTGCGCTGCCGCGAGGTGCGCGGCAAGGATGTACAGGCGGGGGACATGCAGTTGCAGGACTTTGTTTATCACCCCGCCCACGCCGAGGAACACTTCCTGTCCTTCGTCACACCGGATGATCACATTGCCGGCTACCTGCGCCTGTCACTGCCCGACCGCAATTCCAGTCCGGCTTTGCCATTTGAAGACCTGCAGGACGCCGCCATGATCCGTGAAGTGCACGTGTACGGGCAATCGCTACCGGTGGGCGGCGAACAAACCGGTGCAGCCCAACACGCCGGGCTGGGGACGCGCCTGCTGGAGGAAGCCGCGCGCATCGCGCGTGAACACGGCTTTTCGCGCCTGGCCGTAATCGCCGCCATTGGCACGCGCCAGTACTACCAGAACCGCGGATTCGAACGTGGAAGGTTGTACATGCTGCGCTCATTGATTCAAGAATGAGCAGCGCCGCCCCGCGAAATGGGTTAAAGTTATCCGATTCGGAGAAGAGTCTGCGCGATTCAAGCGATTCTGTAAAGATTCTGTAAAGATTCGAATCCAAAAATCGTGATTCTTTTCAAAAATCGGCATAAAAGTTGCATAAAACCACTTGCCTTTCATTAATTTCAATGTATAATGATTCTATGAGGGCAACGCTGCGCGTTAGTTTTTTGATTCTGGTTTCCATACTCATGCTTGGCATCGTCGGTCCGGCTCATGCTCAGACCGACGCTCTGTTAGTGGATGGCCATTGGATCCGCGGCGAATTCCTGAAGTTCTATCAGTCGGTTCCCGACGAACTGCTCATGTTTGGTTATCCCATCACCGAAGAATTTACCGACAGTAAAACCGGACGGCTGACCCAGTATTTCAACCGTGCCCGCTTTGAACTGGTCAACACCGACCAGGGCGAGGTGGTGGTGCTTTCCCCCCTCGGACAGATGCTGTACGAACCGGGAACCGGTCAACTGGCCGAGATGGAAACCAACAGCATGGTGTGCCGTACCTTCACGGCCACATCATATGATGTTTGTTATGCCTTCCTGCGCTTCTATGACGCCAATGATGGTGAGACCTTCCTGGGCAACCCCATCTCCGCCATGGAAATCCATAACGGGCGGCTGGTGCAGTACTTTGAACGCGCGCGGTTGGAGTGGCGTCCTGAAATGCCCGCTGGCTCGCGGGTGGTGATTACCGAACTGGGCAACGTATATCACGACCTGCATCTGGATGAAATTCCGACTTCCCCAATCGAAGAGAAAGGGATCAATGCCCCGGTAACGGTAACTCCCAGGCAGTTGCAGGCGCACGCTTTTGTCACCAACGCGTTGATCCAGTCCAATAGCTGGCAGACCCTGTTCGTGGTGGTGCAGGACGAGAACTTCGCCCCCGTGCAAGGCGCCCAGGTCAGCATCTCGGTGCTCTTCCCCGACGGAACCCGCTACGATGTGCGCGCCAACCCCACCAATGCAGACGGCATCTCGGAACATTCCTTCGTCGTCAAGGACCTGCCGGTGCGCGAGGTGGTGCAGGTGGACATCACCGTGGATTACCTCGACAAGCAGGTTGAGACCGCTTCGTGGTTCCGCATCTGGTGGTAAATCAAAAATGAATCATCAAGGGCTGCCCAAACGGCAGCCCTTTTTATTTGTCAATTTCCAGCCGTTGTCCTCAACACGCGCTTGCTTACGTCTGATATAGCACCCGCCAGTAAAACACCCCGATCTGCGAGCGCACCAGCTCGCTCTCAGCGCGTTCACGGATGATGCGCAAATTGCACCCCTGCGCGCGGCTGAGCAGGTCGGGGTTGTCCAGCGCGGTCAGCACCGCATCAGCCAGCGATTGCGGCTTGTGCGGCTCCACCAGCAGCCCGTTCACCCCCGGGGTGATCCACTCGCGCAGTGATTCAATATCCCCCGCAATCGGGAACGCCCCGCACGCCATGGCTTCCAGCAGCGAATTGGGCGTGCCGTCGTGCGAGCTGACCGAAAGCATGATCGCCGCCCGCTCAAACAGGTTCCACAATTGCGCCTGCGGCAGCAGGGGCAGCAAATGCACCCTGCCGTGCAATTTGTGACGGTCAAGCGCCTTGATCGCCTCCGCCTGACCGGCCATTCCGGTGCACAGATATGCAATATCAGGGCGGCGTTCCAGCGTCAACGGCACGGACTCAAAAAAGGTGTCGTTGCGCACCGAACCGGGGCGGAACCCGCGCGGGTTGATCACCAGCGGCGCGCCGTCCGGGATGGGCGGCGTGATGCCATGCAACAGGTCGTCCAGCGATTCACCGGCCTGGCTGCGGATGCGGTGCATCTCCACCAGGTCAATCCCCCCTGCCCCGGGCAGCACCATGCTGGCGCGTTGCGGCGAAAACCCCCAGGCCTTTCCCAGGCGAATGTCGCGCTGGGCATCAGCCAGCAAACCATTGGCGCGCCTGAGTGTGGCTGTGGTGTGTTTTGCCATCCAACGCGAACCGCGCGCATGCAGGGTCAGGTCGTTGCCCCAGATGGACACCGCCATGGGTACATCCAGTTGCGCTGCGGCAAGCAACATGCCCTCAAAGGGTATGCGCAGGGCGTGCGTCAGGTCGGGTTTTACCTGTTCAGCGATCTTCTTTAGTTTTTTGGCATAATACGGCACGGTCAGGGGACCAAGCCAGTAACGCGCCCCCAGCACCAGGTTGCGGCTGCGGCCAAGCGCTTTGCGCAGCCCGCTGCGGCTGCCACCCCTGCCGCCTGCCTGACTGCCCGCCAGGTTGCCCAGCGCCACCGGCAGCACAAAGCAGTCCTGCACACCGGCGATCGGATCGCACGGGTAGGTGCTCACCAGCGTCACACGGTTGCCGATGGCCTGCAATGCGCGGATCCATCCGCGCGTGGTGGGGCTGCGCCCGTCAGCAACCAGCATCACATGCATGGATCAATCCTTCCACACCGCGCGTACGGCGCGTTCAAATGCGGCCACCATCTTTTCCAGGTGAATTTCCTGGGCAACGATCCGGTAGGATTCTTTGCCCATGCGGCGCAGGCGGGAGATGTCCGCCAGCGCCACGGCCAGCATTGAGGTCAATGCTTCTTCATCACCGGGCGGCAGCAGCCAACCATTTTCCGGGCGCACCAGGTCTGACTGGGTTCCGTCCGCTTCTGCCACCATCACCGGCAGCCCGTAAGACATGGCCTGTTGCACCGCCAACCCGCCTGTGCCCGGCAGCACAAACAGGTCAGCGCGTTTGTACAGGTCAGCCAGGTCGGGACCAAAGCGTGAGCCAAAGAAATGCGTTTGCGGGTAATGCTGACGAGCCGCCGATTCAAATTCAAGCCGCGCCGGTCCATCCCCCACCACCCACAGCTCAGGTTGCAGGCCTTCTGGCAGGGCTGCGCAGGCGCGGATCAATCCGTCCACCCGTTTGCGGGTCTGCAGGCGGCCCACAAACAGCACCACCGGCGCGCCGCCAATGACAACCGGTCGTTCCGGCATGGCGTGCACAGGGCGGGGTGCAACCGCATTGGGGGCAATAAATATGTTGTCGTGTGGAAAACCAGCCTGCTCAAACTGCTCGGCGCCGTGCTGACTGTAGGTCAGCAATGCATCAAACTGGCGTAAAAAACCACCGCGCAGCGGGGCAAGCACCGGGCTTTGGTACGGCGGCCCCAGCCCCCAGCCGATCACCGGGCGTTTGCGCCGGTGCATCCAGCGCACCGCCTGGGGTATGCGCAGATAACGCGGGTTGGCTTCCAGGATCAACACCTCAGGACGCCAGTCGTCCAGCCACTCCATCAATCCGTCCTGCCACAACAGGCGAAAACGTCCGTTCAGCAAATGCCGGTTCTGGGCCGGCGTCTGGCGTGCGATCGCCAGCCGGCCTGAGGTTTCGATCATCTCCTCCGCCAGCGGTTGGCCTGCCAGCACTGACAGACCCTTGTCGCACTGTTCAGCCAGTGCGTCAAAAAATGGCTGTCGGTAGGTGGGCAGCACCCGCTGTTGAATTCCAAGCCGCACCGGTATGCCCATGTCAGCTCACCACCCTTACCTGCGAACCCGTCAGCGTCTTTTCAACTTCGATGCGCGCCGGGAAGGCTTCCTTTAGTTCTTCCATGTGCGTGATCACCAGCACTTTGGCAAAATCCTGGCGCACCAGGTTGATGGCTTCAATCAACCGTTGGCGTCCGTCTGCGTCCTGGCTGCCAAAGCCCTCATCAATCACCAGGGTTTGCAGCCGTGCTCCGGCGCGTTTTGCCAGCACGCGTGAAAGCGCCAGCCGGATGGCAAAATTAACCCTGAACGCCTCGCCGCCCGAGAACAACTCGTACTCGCGTGTACCGGCGGCATCCGAGATCAGGATGTCCAGGGTTTCCTTTTTGTCGTCGCGGCTTTTGTCTTTGTAATCCTTCTGGGTGGCAAAGCGCACCGACATCTGCCCGTTGGTCAGGCGGTCCAGCAGGTCGTTGGCTTGCGCCTCGATCTCTGGCAGCGCCTGCTCGATCAACAGCGCCGGAACGCCGTCCTTGCCAAACGCCTTTTCCAGCAGCTTGAGGCGCATCACCTGCGAGCGGATGGTTTCACACTCGCGCTCGCGTTCCTGACGGCGCACCCGCAGTGTATCCAGCACCTGCACCGCCTGCTGGGCGCCGCCCACCTGGGCGCGCAGCATGTTCTCCTGTTCCTTCACCCTGAACAGCTCATCTTCCGCTTTTTCCAGGTCGGGCAGGCTGGCGGCCTCCGCTTGATAACGTTCCAGCGCCGCGGAATGGCTGGCGCGCGTGGTTTCCAGCTCAGCATTTTCAGCGGCTGCCAGTGAGGCAAGTTCCTCCATCTGTCGTTCCAGCGGGCCAAGCGCACCGCGCGCTGTCTCAAGCTGGCGCAATTGTTCTTCACTGCTGCGCAACGCCTGTTCCTGACGGCGCAATTGATCATGCGCGGCTGCGTCATACCCCAGCTCAGCCAGGGCAGCGTCAATGCGCGCCAGTTCAGCCCGCTCGTTTTCAGCATATGCGCCTGTGTCAAGACGCTCCTTCAGTGCGTTCAGGCGCGGCAAGCCGTCTTTTACCCACACCTGCAGCATTTCCTGCGCCTGCCGGTGTCGGTCTTCCATTTGATCCAGTGTGCGCTGCTGCTGGCGCAATGCGGCTTCCACCTCGCCAAACTGCTTGAGTCCTTCGGAAAGCTGCGTCTGCAATTCTGCTGCAACGCGCACCGCCTCCAGGTTGGCGCGATAGCGGTCACCCAGTTCCTTGCCCTGCTGTTCCAGGCTGGCAACCAGCCGGGCACGCTCATCCGGTGACATGGGCTGCCCGCACAA